>JBCDBM010000036.1:0-19859 GCA_039183665.1 Pseudomonadota bacterium
ATCGCCGCGCTGCTCATCACGTTTTTCCATCAAGAAATGCCCGAGCTTATACGCGACGGCCGCCTTTATATGGCGCAACCGCCGCTGTTTCGATTGTCTGCTGGCGGCAAGTCCCTTTATGCGATGGACGAGGAGCAACGCGACGGCTTTCTCGAAACGGAATTCAAAGCCAATCAAAAGGTGGACGTCTCGCGCTTTAAAGGCTTAGGCGAGATGATGCCTGCACAGCTCAAAGAAACCACCATGAACCCTGAGACACGAACGCTGGCGCGTATCGTTATTGCCGAAGACAAAGAAAACGAAGCCGGCGATCTGGTTACGCGCCTGATGGGCAAAAAGCCCGAAGCACGCTTCCACTTCATTCAGGAGAACGCGGCTTTCGTTCAAGACGCCCTGGACATTTGACCGTCCACGCACCTTTCCTTTCTGCAATCTAGGCCCAGAAAACCGCGTTTTACGTCAGATGAAGCGCCGTTTTGTTGTTTTCGCGCCACTATGGCCAATCTCCACGCTGCGGCGCGTTGACACCCCGGACAAAGCTTTCTATGCCCAGCCCCGCAATGCTGCGGTGCAGCGCGCGCAACTGAGCGGGATATTGCCCGCCTGCAAGTAAGACGACAGCGCTCCCGAACTCGTCGGCGATATCATCGTCAGAGTGCATTGCAGAGGCCTGGCGCATCGCTTCCACGGCGGAAGGGCGGCGCGTTTCAACTTTCCCCCGCCGATGTTTTGCGCCCAGACCGCGACCGGTCATTGCGCCCATTCACGGAGACGGCATGTCATTCGCCGATCTCGGCCTAGAGCCGAAGCTGCTAACCGCGCTTTCAGACGCGGGCTATGAAAACCCAACCCCTATTCAAAAAGAAGCGATCCCGCCTGCGCTGGAGCGTCGTGACGTGCTCGGCATCGCGCAAACAGGCACGGGCAAGACCGCAAGTTTTACGCTGCCCATGATCCAGCGCCTCTCAAAAGGCCGCGCTCGGGCGCGCATGCCGCGCTCGCTGGTGCTCGCGCCAACACGAGAACTGGCGGCGCAAGTGGCGGAAAATTTCGAAAAATACGGCGCTAATCATAAGCTCACCATGGCGCTCCTCATTGGCGGCGTGTCGTTTGGCGATCAAGACGCAAAGCTCACCCGCGGCGTGGACGTTCTCATCGCGACGCCCGGTCGTCTGCTCGATCATTTTGAGCGCGGCAAACTTTTGCTCACTGGCATTGAAGTGATGGTTGTCGATGAAGCGGACCGGATGCTCGACATGGGCTTTATCCCGGATATCGAACGCATCTTCAAACTAACACCGATGACGCGTCAGACGCTCTTTTTCTCAGCGACGATGCCGCCTGAAATTCAGCGCATTACGGATCAATTTTTGCACCAGCCAGTGCGTGTTGAAGTGGCGCGCCCGGCGACAACGGCCGACACCATCGCGCAACGGATCGTCCGCATGCCCTCGCGGGACGATCGGCAAAAACGCGCAACGCTGCGTGAACTCTTGACCCATGATGACGTTAAGAACGGCATCATTTTCTGTAATCGCAAATCCACTGTCGATATCGTTGCGAAGTCACTGAAGAAACACGGCCTTAACGCAGCGCCTATTCATGGCGACTTGGATCAGTCAGTGCGTATCGAAACACTTGACAGATTTAGAAGCTCTGACTTGCAGTTTCTTGTCGCCTCTGACGTCGCTGCGCGCGGGCTTGATATTCCTGATGTCAGCCATGTGTTTAACTTTGACGTGCCGATCCATGCGGATGACTACGTCCACCGCATTGGCCGCACGGGCCGCGCCGGTCGCAAGGGCGCCGCGCTGATGCTGGTGACCCCTGCTGACGGCAAATACTATGACGCCATCTTGAGCACGATCGGCGAGAAGTCCATTTCCGAACTCGATTTCTCAGGGTTCTTCGAAAACCAGCCTGAAAAACGTCCGCATCGGGACGAACCTCGAGCAACGCCGGCCCGCGACCGATCGCGGTCACCGCGGCGTCGGAGCGAGGAAAAGCGCACGAGCCGGGCGCAAGAAGCGCCCGTCGAGCCGATTATCGGCATGGGCGATCATGTGCCTGCCTTTATCCTGAGAGACGGTGCGGGCTAGAACACCGCGCCGCTTTATGATCGCGCGTCTTCGACAAGCAGCTCGAAGCGATCATGACCCCAGTATTTTTTCTCGCCCATTACCGCATAGGGAACGCCAAAGACGCCGTCCTGCGCAATGAGCGCGCGATGTTCGCTTGCTTTGTCTGAGACGGCCCCCGGTTCTTGCGCCGCGTCCACCGCATCACGCGACCAGCCGATGGACTCTGCACAGTCGCGCAAGACATCGAGTTCAGAGACATTTTTGCCCTCCGCCCAGCGTGCATCCGATACAGCCGTCGCGAATTCGAGCCCCCACCCTGCATCGATTGCCGCTATCGCAGCTCGATTTGCTGCTGCGAAATCAACTTCGAACGGATTGGGCATGGCGATTGGCAGCCCCATGCGCATTGTCATCCGCACGACGTCGAACTGATAATACGCCAGTTTCAATTTGTTCGACAAAGGATCAGTGAAGGGCGTCCCCTCCGGCGGCCCGGTAAACGGGATAACCTCTACACCAAGATCAGCACGCTGAACAACGTGCAGCCCGAGCCGAGAATAAGGACTGCGAAATGCAAAATAGACGCGAATATCCGACATCAAGAGCCTCCAGCACTTATGCGAAATCACTATATCTTTTTAAAGCATAAAGTCTATTATTTTTTAGTTTTTGGCTTTGGTTTGGGGGCCCGCATCGCGGCGGCCATCGCCCGGTCCGCCCAATCGCGCAGAATGTCGGGATCGTCAAACATCTCTTCGGGCGCGCGATAATAGGACATGGAACGCGGCTCGCCCTTGCTCACAAAAGAAAACCGTTCTGCGCTCGCCGCCTCAAAGGCGGCGCGGGTGTCGTCGTCTGCTTTTAACCAAAGCTCGTCGTCAGCGATCAGCGCGAACATGCGTCCGTCACGATAGACCCCGGCGCCGCCGAACATCTTGCGGACCGAAATATCGCCATAGGACGAAAACAGATCTTTGATGAAGTCGATATAAGAAGGGGAGACAGCCAAGATCTCACCCGCCCGTCACGGCGTTCACGCGCCCGCGCGGGCCGGCACAATCGTTACGCTTTCGCCACATCCGCATGCATCTGTTTGGTTCGGATTATTGAAGACGAAGCGTTGGGAGAGTTTCTCCGTAACGAAATCAATTTCCGATCCCAGCAGAAAAAGAATGGCTTTGGGATCGATCAAAATGGTGATGCCGTTTTCTTCAACGATTTCGTCCAACGGATCAGCGGCCGTTGCGTAATCCATAGTATATTCCATGCCCGCGCAGCCGCCATTTTTCACGCCGACTTTAACGCCGATATAGTCTTCATCGGCGGCCGCCATAATTTCGCCCATGCGCGCGGCAGCGGCATCAGTCAGTGTCACAACTTTCGGTCTTGGTCGCGCCATCAGCTATAGCCACCCAAGTTCAAGTTTCGCCTCATCCGACATGCGCTCGGGCGTCCACGGTGGTTCAAACACCATATTCACCTTCACGTCCTCAACGCCTTGGACGCCGCGCACCGCGCCTTCTACCCAACCGGGCATCTCGCCGGCGACAGGACAGCCCGGGGCCGTCAGCGTCATATCGATCTCCAACAGCCGTTCATCATTGAGATCAACTTTGTAGATGAGACCCAATTCATAAATATCAACCGGGATTTCAGGATCATATACGGATTTCAACGCCTTCACCACGTCCGTGGTGATGCGGTCCAGCTCTGCTTGAGGAATATCGGCTGCGGCCGCCTCGCTCGCGGAGGCCGTCGTTTCCGCCTGCGCGGAGGCCGGGCTGTCTACCTTGATGATGTCGCGTTGTTCTTCCATAGCAATTCGATCAGCTAAACATTTTTTGCGCTTTGTGAAGGGCCGCAATCAGCGCACCCACATCTTCGTGCGTGTTGTAAGCGGCGAACGACGCACGGCTTGTGGCGGTGACGCCCAACCGCTGCATCAGAGGCTGCGCGCAATGATGGCCAGCACGCACGGCAACGCCTGAACGATCAAGGATTGTCGAGATATCATGGGGATGCGCGCCTTCTACGGCGAACGCCATGATCGGCGCTTTGTTGGGCGCACGGCCGAACAACCGCACGAAATTTAGTTTTGTAAGTTCTTCGAGCGCATGCTCGCGCAGGCTGGCTTCGTGCGCAGCAATCGCCTCAACGCCCGTCTCCTGCATCCATTTGAGCGCAACGCCCAATCCAATGGCCTCTAAAATCGGCGGCGTGCCCGCCTCAAAGCGATGGGGCGGATCGTTATAGGTCACAGCATCCTGGGTGACCGTGTCGATCATCTCGCCGCCGCCTTTGAAGGGCGGCAAGCTGTCCATGACATCTTTGCGTCCATAGAGAACGCCAATTCCCGTGGGCCCATAAAGTTTGTGGCCCGTCATTGCGTAAAAGTCGCAACCCATCTCTTGTACGTCGACAACGCCGTGGACCGCGCCTTGGCAACCATCGACGAAGATCTTCGCGCCGTGATCATGTGCGATGGCGGCAAGCTCTTTAATCGGAACGGGGGCGCCGAGAACGTTCGACATATGGGTGACGGCGACAAGCTTTGTGCGCGCGGTAAATGCGTTGCGATAGGCGTCCAAATCAATTTGGCCGTCGTCGGTCACGTCGAGCCATTTCAAAACGGCGCCCTTGCGCTCGCGCAGCAGATGCCAGGGGACGATGTTAGAGTGGTGCTCCATCACCGTGAGTATGATCTCATCGCCTTCGCTGATTTCAGACTCGCCAAGGGCTGTCGCAACGAGGTTCACGCTGTCCGTGCCGCCCGAAGTGAAGACAATTTCATCAGGGCTGGCGGCGTTTAAAAACTGCGCCGTCGTCAGGCGCGCCTCTTCAAAAGCGGCAGTGGCTTCATTGGACAGAAGATGCAACCCGCGATGCACATTGGCGTAGGCGCGCTCCATCGCGCGGGTCATGGCGTCAATGACAACACGCGGTTTTTGCGCAGACGCCGCGTTGTCTAAATAGACGAGGTCTTTCCCATAGACGTCGCGAGACAATATGGGAAACTGCGCGCGCACAGCCGCAACATCTAAAGCCGCCGGCGTAGCGATGGTCACGGCTTCGCTCATGATTGCCCCAACCATGCATCAATAATCTGGCGAAACGCCACCTGCACGGCCTCGTCTTCAATATCGTCAATCACATCGCCGACAAAGGCGGCAATGAGCAGCGCGCGCGCCTCTCCCAAATCAAGCCCGCGTTGCCGCATATAAAAGAGCGCGTCTTCATCAAGCGCACCGCAAGCGCTGCCATGGGCGCATTCTACATCATCCGCATAGATCTCAAGTTCGGGCTTATGATTGGCGTCGGCCATGTCAGACAGAAGCAACGCGTCAGCGCGCATTTGCGCATCGGTCTTCTGCGCTGGGCGCTCTACCAGGAACTTCCCCTGAAAGACGTTGCGTCCTTTGTCGCGCGCAACGCCCTTATGGGTCTGCCGCGTTTCGCAATCAGGACCCGCAAAGCGAACGAGCGACGTAAAGTCGCTATGACGCACGCCATCTACGAGCGCCGCGCTTTTAATGTCGCAAGACGCTGCGCCGCGAACACAATCGAGCGTCGTTTCATGACGCGCCAAGGCGGCGCCGGTAGAAAGAGATACGCCGCCTAGATGCGCCTCTTGGTGCAGATCAGCCTGAAAAGCGCCATGAATTATCGAGCGGCTATGCGTGTCATTGAGAACATAGCGCGTGAGCGTCGCCTTCGCATCGATATTGGCGCTGCCGAGTGCAGAATAAAATGCGCCGTACCCTTGATAGGTTTCGATGATTGTCGCGGTTGCTCCTTCACCAATATCGATGTGAACGCGCGTCGCTTGCGGTTCATCCCCGGCAAAAGCGTGGCGAATATGGATCGGCTTTTCCAGCTTGGCGCCCGGCGCAACGCGAAGTACTAGCACATGATCTGTAAACGCCGCATTGAGCGCCGCTAAGGGATGGCTATCGAACGCCTGCGGTAAAGACGCAGCGGGTTCAACCGACAGCGCTAATCCGTTAATCTCTTCGGCTGGCGTTTCGATTGCACCGCCTTTGATCTCGATGCGAACAAAATCCGCCTCTGCAAACAAAACATGGTCAGCCGTGGCGACACCATCGTTTGCCGCATCAGGCGCGCGACCGCCGGCGCTAAAATCGGACCAACGCCACCCTTCAACGCGGCGATTTGGCAGGCCCGTTTGCGCAAAACGCGCGAACGCGTCGCGCGACGCTTCCGAGATCCCTGCGCGCGCCAGAAAAGCGGCCTCAATGCCGGATTCCAGCGCCGTCGGATTTATTAACAAGCTTTGCGACATCTACGCAGCCTCGATAAATTGATCGTAGCCGGATTGTTCCAGCTCCGCCGCCAATTCCGGCCCGCCAGATTTCACGATCCGCCCGTCTGCAAGTACGTGGACGCGATCGGGTTTGATATAATTCAACAACCGTTGATAGTGGGTAATGACCAAAAAGGCGCGGCTCGGGCCCCGCAACTCATTGACCACGTCGCCGACCATTTTCAGCGCATCGATATCGAGCCCAGAGTCCGTCTCATCCATCAAGCACAAACGCGGCTCAAACATGGCCATTTGCAGCATTTCCATGCGTTTTTTCTCACCGCCGGAAAAGCCCACATTGAAAGGCCGCTTCAATTTGGTTTCATCAAGCCCAACCAATTTCGCGCGCGCACGCGAGGATTTCAAAAACTCAGCGGCGGACATCTCTTCCTCGCCGCGAGCCCGACGCTGGGCGTTGAGCGCTGTACGGATGAAATTCAGCGTTGCAACGCCAGGGATTTCCATAGGGTGCTGAAAAGACAAGAACAGCCCTTTTGCGGATCGCTCATCAGGCGACAATTCGAGCAAATCTTCACCGTCAAAAGTCGCCGACCCCTCGGTCACCTCATAGTCGTCGCGTCCCGCAAGCGTATGCGAGAGTGTCGATTTGCCTGACCCGTTGGGGCCCATCACGGCGTGCACTTCACCAGCGGGCACATCCAAGGAGAGGCCTTTTAGGATTTCAGCGTCGCCAACAGAGGCGTGGAGATTTTCAATTTTCAGCATTTTGTCTATTCGTCATCCCTTGAATAAGTCGGATCGTACACGCATCGCATTCTGGGCACTTTAAATCCCGATATTTCCGGCTTCTTTCCGTCTTCACAAAAACCATCCGTGTTCAACTCTCTGGTCGGAAACCGCTGCGCTTCGATCAACAGAAGCAACAGGAGCAGCGCAAGAAAAATGGATGGTGGTCCAATGCGCTTTATGCCGGTTCTTTCCCAGCTCATCTCTGTACGACCTTCCCCGCATCATTCCGGCGCCTCCGGCATACATTTGTATCGTGGCATGCGGATCGGCGGGTTTGTCTTTTCCAAGACGTAGCCGTCCGCGCATGATTTCTCGCCGTCGGCGCCGCCAAGCACATACATGCTCACATAGGCGAACACGCCAAAGCCGACCACGATGATTAATATGCCGAGCGGTCGGCTCACTACCCAACGCTCCCCTCAAGGCTAACGCTAACGAGTTTTTGCGCTTCAACCGCGAATTCCATCGGCAGTTCCTGCAGCACCTCTTTACAGAAACCGTTTACGAGCAGCGCCACCGCTTCTTCTTCAGAGAGCCCACGCTGTTGGCAATAGAAGAGCTGATCTTCAGATAACCGAGAGGTTGTCGCCTCATGCTCTAAAATCGCTGTCGGCGCTTTGCTTTCAATGTAAGGCACGGTGTGGGCGCCGCAATCGCCGCCGATGAGCAGCGAGTCGCACTGGGTAAAGTTGCGCGCGTCTTTCGCCTTACGGTTGATGGACACCAAGCCCCGATAAGTGGAGTTTGATTTCCCCGCAGAGATGCCCTTTGAGATGATCCGCGAGCGCGTATTAGCGCCAAGGTGGATCATCTTTGTGCCAGTGTCCGCTTGCTGATGATTGTTCGTGATGGCGATGGAGTAAAATTCGCCCTGGCTATTGTCGCCTTTCAATACGCAAGAGGGATACTTCCATGTGACGGCCGAGCCCGTCTCGACCTGCGTCCATGAGACTTTCGAGTTGCGTCCGCGGCAGTCCGCCCGTTTGGTCACAAAGTTATAAATGCCGCCGCGGCCGTCTTTGTCGCCCGGATACCAGTTCTGCACCGTGGAGTATTTTATCTCCGCGTCGTCCTCGACGACGAGTTCAACCACCGCCGCATGGAGCTGGTTTTCATCGCGCATGGGCGCGGTGCAGCCTTCGAGGTAAGAAACATATGATCCCGGGGCGGCGACAATCAGTGTGCGCTCAAATTGGCCCGTATTCGCCTCATTAATCCGAAAATAGGTGGACAGCTCCATGGGGCATCGGACGCCTTCTGGCACGTAAACAAAAGTGCCGTCGGAAAATACCGCGGAGTTCAGCGTCGCAAAGAAGTTATCCGTTGTGGGTACGACGGTGCCGAGATATTTGCGCACGAGATCCGGATATTCACGCACGGCTTCAGAAATCGACATGAAAATGACGCCGGCTTTCGCGAGCTCGTTTTGGAATGTCGTTGCAACAGAGACGGAGTCAAAAACGGCGTCGACCGCCACTTTTTGCCCCGAAGACTGCCCCTCCGGGTGCGTGCGCGCATCGCCGGGCGTTGCGCCCGCGCCCGCAACCCCGAGCAAGACTTCCGCTTCGCGCAGAGGAATGCCGAGTTTTTCGAAGTCCGCCAAAATTTCCGGCGGCACGTCGTCGATCGACTCATATTTCGAGCCGGATTTTGGGGCCGCATAATAATACGCATCTTGATAGTCGATCTCAGGATAATCGACCATCGCCCATGTTGGCTCGTCCATCTTTAACCACCGGCGAAAAGCCTCAAGGCGCCATTCCAGCAACCATTCCGGCTCTTCTTTTTTAGCTGAGATAAAGCGGACGATATCTTCGTTCAGGCCCTTGGGCGCTTTTTCCGACTCAATATCGGTGGTGAACCCATATTTATAGGTTTCCAACGACTTGGCCGTCTCGATCGTCTCTTTACTGATGGACTCTTTTATTTCGGACATATCCATACTCAATTCACGGCCTTCATTAAGCAGCTTTCGCTTTGATGCGTTTGCAGGCCGCCGTCCATTCGCGAATGAATGCGACGGCGTCCGCTTTGGTAGATGACCAACCCAGCGACACGCGGATGGACGATTGCGCTTCGTCTTCCGTTGCGCCCATGGCAGTCAAAACGTGGCTCGGCTCCGCTTTGCCAGATGAACACGCGGCCCCGGACGAGACGGCAATGCCGGTCAAATCCAGCAGCATAAGCTGGGTCTCGGCAGGAAATCCGTCTACTGAAAAGCTCACCGTTCCTGGCAAGCGCTTAGAGTCTGCGCCCCAAATACGCGCGCCCGATTGTACAACAGCGCGCTCAATATCGTTGCGCAAATTTGCGCGCTTTTCGACCCGCGCGATCGTGTCTGGCAGCAAGCGCGCAGCGACGCCAAGCCCTGCAACACAGGGCACATTGATCGTGCCCGCGCGCCGACGCAGTTCTTGCCCGCCACCGCGTAGAACGGGCTCAAGCGACAGACCGTTGCGCAATAAGAGCGCGCCAACCCCCATGGGTCCGCCAAATTTATGCGCAGCCAACGACATCATATCGACGCCAAGCTGCTCGAAATGAACAGGGATCTTGCCGACCCCTTGGGCCGCATCGCAGAAGACGAGCCCGCCTGCGCCATGCGCAAGATCAACAATGTCAGCTACTGGCTGGATGACGCCGGTCTCATTGTTGGCGAGCATCATTGCCACGAGAAACGCGCCGTCTTTTTTGGGATCATAATCGGCCAAGCGATCTTTCAGCCAATCGAGATCGACGACGCCGGTCGGCTGTACAGGGATGATCTCAACCTCAAGGCCCGCACCACGCGCATTGTCGAGAACGGCGGTGTGCTCGATCGCGCTGATAAAGAGCCTTTTGACTCCATGGGCGCGCGTCGCGCCATGCAACGCCAGGTGAATGGCTTCAGTGCCGCTGCCGGTGAACACAACGCCGGCGGCCGGCGCCTGCAGCGCATCCGCTAAACTCTCGCGCGCGGTCTCCACAACGCCGTGCGCCGCCCGTCCTTCGCGGTGAACCGATGACGCATTGCCAATGTGCGCCATCCAACCACTTACGGCTTCGATGACTTCAGGGCGCGCCGGCGTCGTTGCGTTATGGTCAAGGTAATGGCGGATCATTCTGCCGCCCCCACAAACACTTTTGCGTCGCGCTGCGGCGGGTTCACGGACGCCATGCCGAGAACGCGTTTTTCTAGGATGTCTTCCAAGCTCACCGAATTCAGAAAAATATCAATCTGCCGGCCGAGCTCGTCCCAAAGGTCATGGCACAAACATCGAGCAGACGTGCCGCTGCACCCCAATGGCGAACTGGAAACACAAGCGGTGGTCTGAATCTGCTCATCCGCCGCCGCCACAATTTCCGAGACCCGAATCTCGCTGGGCGCCGCAGCCAGAACATAGCCTCCCGCGACGCCCCGGACGCTCGTGACGAGCCCGGCTTTGCGTAATTTCGAAAAAAGTTGCTCCAGATAAGACAGCGAAATGCTCTGGCGCAGCGCAATATCGGAGAGCGCAACGGGCTCGCCATGGGAGCAGGCCGCTAAATCCGTCATGGCGGACACCGCGTATCGGCCTTTTGTGGTCAGCTTCATTGCAAACGCGCTCGCTAAAAAGTTGTCGCCTATTGGCTGTTTAGCTGGCGCCGTACAGAAAACATGCTATACGCGCCCGCTGGATTATGGGGAGGATCTATGAAACCCGACTATAATAGTCAAGATTAGAAACCCCAGAAATAAGCCGTTTTGCCGCTTTTGTTGAAGGTGATTGGGCAGGCCCACTTTTAGGCCCCACCGAATTTGTCGGATTTTCAGCGCCGACCCCCGAAAATAGAGAAGAACATTTATGCCTGAAGTCATTTTCGCCGGTCCCGAAGGCCGCCTAGAGGGGCGCTACCAAAAAGGGAAAGGCGACACAGCGCCCGTCGCGCTGATTTTACACCCGCACCCGCTTTTCGGCGGCACGATGAACAACCGCGCCACCTACGAGCTGCATCAAATGTTCGTGCAACGCGGGTTTTCGACAATGCGATTCAACTTTCGCGGCGTGGGACGCAGCCAGGGGTCATATGATCAAGGCCAAGGCGAGCTGGCCGATGCGGCGACGGCGCTGGACTATATGCAGCAAATGAACCCGAACGCGCCGTTTACCTGGGTCGCAGGGTTTTCATTTGGATCTTGGATCGCCATGCAATTGCTGATGCGGCGGCCCGAAATTGTCGGTTTTATCGCCGGATCCACTCCGGCAAATCTCTATGACTTCACGTTTTTAGCGCCATGCCCCTCTTCGGGCGTGTCCATCCATGGGGAATTCGACAAAATCTGCCCGCCTGAGGAAACGAAATCCATGGTGGAGCGCACCCGGACACAAAAGGGGCGAAAAATCGAATTCGACGTTGTACCAGGCGCGGATCATTTTTTCGATGCCCATATAGACGAATTTATCGCCGCGGCTTCGCGTTATTTGGATATGCGCCTGGCTTATGAGCGCCCCGAAGGCCCCTACCACGAGGTGACCTAAAGGCGGTCCTTTCGCCGCATCACTTTTTTCCGCCAATTCGATTTTACTTTTTCCGTCAGTCCATTAACCTGTTCAAAGCGGGATTCATTCAGTCGATGGGGCGACGGCGATGTTACAACGCATGGTTCTTTTGGTTTCGGGAAAGAGCGCCGACATGGGCGCTGACCTGGAAGGCGTGCAAGGATTTACGGGTCGCGGCGCGGTCGAATACGTCAAATGGCGAAGCGGCGCG
The DNA here is from genome assembly GCA_039183665.1 of Pseudomonadota bacterium. Taxonomy (GTDB): domain Bacteria; phylum Pseudomonadota; class Alphaproteobacteria; order Caulobacterales; family Parvularculaceae; genus Hyphococcus. Next base: position 11,884 of record JBCDBM010000036.1, read on the forward strand.
CGAGCGCTTGATGTGGCGCTCAAAGGCGTCGCGGGATTGCGCGCGGACGTATACGCTGACGACAAGCTGGCTGCCACTGTATCCTTGGACAATGGAAAAGGCGGCCGCAAATTTTCAACCCGGCGCGGCGATCAAGTCCCTGAACTCGGCGATGGCGCGCGGATCGAAATTCGACAAAATGGCGATCCGATCCTGATTGGCGTGCTGACATCCTAGATCGCGCCCAAGTCGCACAAACATCGAAAACTGCCGGCCCTAAGATTTGTCGACGCGGCTTGTTTGCCAGGCGCATCTCCCCCATGATTTCGCCGGCGTCTGCCATTGGAATTCGCAACGGAGCCTTTTCGCGCGCATGAATGAACGCTACGAGAGAGAAGAAGACCTTCCGCTGCCTGACGACGATAGCGACGACGGCGCCCGAGCGGCGCGGTCGGCATTTTTACGACGATGGCTCGTGCCCGCTATTTTTAGCGCCGGCCTGATTGTATTTGGCGCTCTTCTTTTGTCGCTGTACTGACCGTTTTACCGGATAAGACAAGAACGCGGCGAATAGCGCAAACGAAATTTCTAGGTCAGGTTCGCGCGGCCCATGGCGAGGAATTTTTCGCGCCGTTGTTTACGAACGACCTCCTCGTCGAGACCAGCCATTTCATGAAGCGCCGATTCTAGGGCGTCGCCTAACCGCTCAATCGCCAAAGCAGGGTCGCGATGAGCGCCGCCAACAGGTTCGACGACGACGGAGTCGATGACCCCGAGTTCAAGCAAATCTTGTGCGGAAACGCGCATGGCTTCAGCGGCCTCAGGCGCTTTGTTTTCGCCTCGTCCGGCGGCGTCTTTCCACAAAATTGATGCGCAGCCCTCTGGTGAAATGACTGAATAGATCGAATGCTCAAACATCAGAACGCGGTTCGCCGCCGCGATCGCGACCGCACCGCCAGAGCCGCCCTCACCGACGACCGCAGCCACGATCGGAACGCCAAGGCCTAAGCATTTCTCCGTACACGATGCAATAGCCTCGGCCTGGCCGCGCTCTTCGGCGCCGCGACCGGGATACGCCCCTGGCGTGTCCACCAAGGTGATGACCGGCAGCTTGAATCGTTCGGCAAGCTCCATGAGCCGCATGGCTTTGCGATAACCCTCAGGGCGCGCCATGCCGAAATTGTGTTTCAATCGGCCCGCCGTATCCGACCCTTTTTCGTGACCGATGAGGACGACGGATTTACCACGCAGGCGCGCCGGGCCGCCTATGATGGCTGTGTCCTCGCCAAAACCGCGATCCCCAGCGAGCGGCGTGAAATCATCGACCAACGTATCGACATAGTCAGAAAAATGCGGACGGGACGGATGGCGCGCGACGCGCGCTTTTTGCCATCGCGTGAGCTTCGAATAGATATCCGCGACGAGCGCGTCCGACTTGGTTTGCAGCTTGCTTATCTCTTCCGCAGAGTCGCCGTCTTCGGCCTGACGCAAGTCGGCGATTTTTCCTTCGATTTCGGCGATCGGCTCTTCTAAATCTTCGATGTAGCTCTGCATAATGGGCGTAGGCTCCCGGTTTGCGCGCCGCCGGCGGCGTTAACTGAACTGGGCGTATAAACCACCCTAACCGGCTTTGTCCTGCTTTTTCGCTAATGGATGTTTGTCAAAGACCAGGCGCTTTAATCTCTCCTGGGCCACATGCGTGTAGATCTCGGTGGTGGTGATGTCCGCGTGGCCCAGCATTTGTTGGAGACTGCGCAAATCTGCGCCGCCAGCGAGCAAATGTGTCGCGAACGCATGGCGCAAGACATGGGGCGATACTTTTGACGGCGCAATGCCGGCGTTTGCGGCTAGCCCCTTGAGCATCTGGGCAAATCGCGCGGCGGTGATGTGCCCCGTTTTCCCGCGCGAGGGAAACAAGAAGGGCGAGAGAGTCTGCGACCCCTTCGAAGGCAAAAACGCCTCGCGAGACACAAGATACTCCTCCACCGCTGCGAGCGCGCGCGACGTGATGGGCACAATGCGCTCTTTGTCGCCTTTCCCGCGCACGATTAAAACGCGTTCGCCGCGGCGAATTGCCGACAGGGGCAGGCCGACGAGCTCCGAAACGCGCAGGCCCGCGGCGTACAACAGCTCAAGCATGGCTATTAGGCGCGCGCCGTTCGGCCCCTCTATGGCGTCAGCAGCCCCAAACAACGCATCGACCTCCTCATGGGACAATACCTTAGGCAACGGACGCTTCGTGCGCGGCCGCGCAACGCTCGCAGTGGGATTGTCGCCGCGCAAGCTTTCCGCATAAAGAAACTGATAGAACTGACGAAGCGCAGACACTTTCAACGCGGCCGTGGCCGCGGCCAATCCTTGCGCATCCAAATCTGTTAGCCAGGCCGAAATGTCGTCCGCCCCTGCAGTCTCGAGCGTTTCACCACGTTTTTTCGCAAAGGCGGCAAATCTCTGAAGATCACGGCCGTAATTTTTCAGCGTGTGGTCCGCCGCCGCGCGATCGACTGCCATCATCTCCAAGAACGCGTCGATCAACCGCTCATTATCCGGGGTCGGATCAAAGCTCGTGGAGGGATCGGACGGTGATGATCGCGTCATTGATCCTGTGGCTGAGGTTTTATGCGCGGGCCGAACCCGCGGTCTTCCGGCTCAGCCAATTCGGGCGCCGCCACCGCGAACCAGGCGGCCCAGGCGGTTTCGAATTCGTAAAGGCGCTGCAACTCGGGCATGCCAGCGGCGCGCAATGACTGGCCCACGATAACTGACCGTATCGCCGCGCCTGCGTGCGAAATCTCAGAGGCCGCAAGCGCTGCGAGCCCGGCCTGCCCGGCCTTACCTCCAAGGGCTGCGTCAAAAGCGGCCTCAATAATTTGCGCGGTCTTGCTCGGATCACCGTCTTGCGCCGTCGCAGGGGCGGCAAATTCTGCGCCCGACAGAATTGATACATCCGCATTGCGCGCCACGATCGCCGCAGTTTGCGGATCTAGAACGGCGAGGAGGTTCACCAGGTCGATGAATAGCGTTGCCTGACGCTCCGGCAAGGCGGCGACACTTTCATTGACCCCAATCATAGAGGTAAGCCACCGTCCTGCGCCGACACTATCGCCAACCGCCATACGCGCCAACGCAAACGCCGCCGCTTCGTCTGGCGTCAAAACGGCGCCGTCTAGGGCGTCAATCTCATTGGCGTAAAGGGTCGACAAGGCGAACGCGCGATGAAAGCTGTCAGCCAGACTCAACGCCAAAGCGATGCGCGTCGCTTTATCGCGCAAAAACTCCGGCGCTGTCATTTCCTGAACCGACTGGTAAAGCAAAGCGTCGGTCCGCGGATCATTGGGGCGCTCTGTTGCGGTGTTCCCAGCCGCGCTGATCTCCGCCGGGTCAAAGGAAAGCTTCTGCATGACGCTCGCCAAGAGCGAGGGCGGCACAACGCCCATCGCAACCCCGCGCATGGCGCCTGAAATTTGCAACTCCGGCTCAAGCGCGCCGTCGCGCGCAATCGCGGCGATGACCCCGCCTTCGGCGTTATCCATCATCGATGAAGACAGAGCAAAATCGTTCGCGCGCACGATGGCGTAGTGCAGCGCACTGATCGGTTCAGGGGGAGACTTTGGCGCAACGCCTGTCGTGGCGAAGGACAAAAATACGTCGTCCAAATCCGATAACGAGCCTTGCTCGCGCAAGACGCCGAGCGTCAAGTCAGCCGCATCCGCCTCGCCGGCTTGAACGTAACACAAGACTCGCAGCTTGACCCAAAATAGCGCGTCGCGGCCTCCTTGAAGGCCCGCGATGCGCTGGCACGCTTGTTCTATATTTTGGTCTAGAAGATCCGCATACGCAGCAGCGCGATCAAGCCACAGATCGGTGCTGTCGCGGGCCGCGAGCGAAGCGACGGTGCGCGCCTCTTCCACGAGCCCCGCGCGCGCGAGGGCAAAGACTTTCCGGCCGCCGAGATCAAGCGCCCCAAGGGGCGCGTCGCCGGGCGACAACAATGTCCGGGTCATTGCTTCGCCCAAACTGGGCGTCGAGGGCTTTGCGGGCGCGGCGTCCAGCAAGAATGCGAGGGTTTGCGGATCCGTGTCACGCCATAAGGTGCGTGGCAGCGCCCCCTCGCTGGGATCGAGCGTACCGGTTGAGAAGGCGTCCGTTGCGAGCGGCGTTGTCTCCACAAGTTCCGTCGGCGGCGCATCTTGAGCGAATGCCGAGGGCGCCCCGCAGATAATGCCGAACAGCGCCAACGCAGCGATCGCGGCTCTCGGCTTAGTCGCTCGCATTGATCGCCTCCTGTTCGATGATCCGGGTGTCCGGCTCCATAAGCTGTCCATAAACGAACAGACCGACCAATCCCGCCAAAGCCAACAAGATCAAGATCAACGCAAAACGCACACTGTCTTCCTTCATCAAGCGCGGCGCCCACGAGCCTATGCCTGGCGCATTCACCGCATCGTTATCAACGCGTCTAGCGCTGTTCGCCGCCCTCGCCTACATCTAGCCCCCATGGCTGAGTCCCGTAAATACCACGAAATTCCGAACGCGCGCACGATTGTTTTGATAGGCATGATGGGCTCGGGCAAGTCCACCATCGGGCGTCGACTGGCCCCAAGGCTGGATTTGCCATTTTTTGACGCGGACGACGAAATCAAGAAGGCCGCGGGGATGTCGATCTCGGAGTTGTTTGAAACGCATGGCGAAGAGAGTTTTCGCGAGGGCGAAGCGCGGTTAATCGCGAGGCTTCTTGAGGGACCGCCGCATGTGCTCGCCACGGGCGGCGGCGCCGTCTCAAATCCCGATACGCGGGAAAAAATCGCGCAGCACGCGATTTCGGTCTGGTTAGACGCCGATGTGGATACCCTCGTTGAACGTACAAGTCGCCGCGGCGGTCGGCCATTGCTCAAAACGGGCGACCCGCGCGAAATCCTCAGTCGATTGCTAGAAGAACGAAAACCCTATTACGCTCAAGCCGATATTCGCATCAATTGTCAGCCGGGCCCCCATGAGAAAACCGTCACGTCGATCATTGCAGGTCTCGGCGATCATCTCGGCGTTCCGATAAGAGAGTCGCAACCTAATGAGTTATGAGACTGTGCATGCGCCGATCGGCGGGCGCCCCTATGACATCCATATCGGCGAGGGCCTGCTTGAGAAGGCGGGAGACTTCATAACGCCTTTGTTGGCGCGCCCGAAAGTGGCGATCGTCACCGACGAAAATGTGTACGCAGCGCTTGGCGCTCGACTTGAGGAAGGGCTCAAGAAAAGCAGCATAGAGTATGATTTTATTATACTTTCTCCTGGTGAGCAGACAAAATCCTTCGCGCAACTAGAGTCGTTGACGGGGCGCTTGCTGGATCTGGGCGTCGAGCGCGGCGATCTCATTCTCGCCTTCGGCGGCGGCGTTATTGGCGATTTGGCCGGCTTCGCAGCGGCGATCTTGCGACGCGGCTGTCGCTTTGCACAACTGCCCACCACGCTTCTCGCACAGGTCGACAGTTCTGTCGGCGGTAAGACGGCGGTAAATGCGCCGCAAGGTAAGAACCTTATCGGCGCGTTCCATCAGCCCTCCATCGTGTTGGCGGATATCGGTGCGCTGGACACGCTGCCGGAACGTGAATTGCGCGCCGGCTATGCGGAAGTGATCAAATATGGCGCCATCGCCGATGCGCCCTTTTTCGATTGGCTAGAGGCAAACGCCGGTGATTTATTGTCGTCGGCGGGCGCCGTCGCTAAGCGCGTTGCGGTTAAGAAATCCTGCGAAACGAAGGCCAAAGTCGTCGCCGAAGATGAGCGCGAGCACGGCGCGCGCGCATTGCTTAATCTGGGTCACACCTTTGGCCATGCGCTGGAGGCGGCGCTTGGCTATTCGGATGCGCTCCTCCATGGCGAGGGCGTCGCGATCGGCATGGTGATGGCCTACGACTACGCCGCGCATATCGGCATGTGTCCTGATAACGATGCTGCGCGCTTACGCACCCATGTCGCCGCCGCCGGTCTGCCTACAAATGTTCCGCTTCTGAATGCAGGCGATGCATTGACCCCAGAGCGATTATTGGAACTGATGATGCAAGACAAAAAAGTTGAGAGCGGTAAGCTCACCTTGATTCTGCCGCACCGAATCGGCGCAGCCGAGGTCGTCAAAGACGTCGATGTCGCTGCCGTCGGCGCTTTCCTTAAAAACCTTACGTAAGACCCGATAGAGACCCAAGGGGCAATTATGAGCGCGTTCTCTTCCGCATTGCTGGCGCCGGCCGCCGTCATCCTCTTTCTGCTGCTCTTTTCCGCATTTTTCTCAGGATCGGAAACGGCGCTGACGGCGACCTCGAAAGCACGCATGCATAAACTCGAATCCGATGGGGATCTGCGCGCCCGGCGCGTGAATCTTCTGATCACGGATCGGGAGCGCCTGATCGGCGCGATCTTGTTGGGCAACAACCTGGTCAACATTTTGGCGACGTCCCTAGCGACAAGCCTTTTCATCTCTATTTTTGGCTCAACGGGCATGGCGAACGCGATCGCGACAATCACCATGACGATATTGGTGCTGATTTTCGCTGAAGTTGCGCCGAAGACGGCAGCGATCGCGCGTCCGGACGCTTTCGCGATGACGGTTGCGCCCGTCATGCGCTGGGTCGTCTTTTTCTTCGCGCCGATCACTCGTTTGGTGCAGCTTTTTGTGCGCGGCGTGCTCAATATTTTTGGCTTGGACGTGTCGCGCGATAGCGCCCTTTTTACCCCCGAAGAAGAGTTGCGCGGCGCAATTGATCTCCATCATTCGGAAGGCCGCGTCGATAAAGAAGCGCGCGATCTTATCCGCGGCGCGCTGGACCTCAATGAAATCCGGCTCGAAGAAATCATGATCCATCGCAAATCGATAGAGATGTTGGATCTCGATAAACCCATGAGCGAGCTGATCCACCAAGCGTTGGCGAGCGCCTATACGCGTCTGCCGCTCTACAAGGGCGATCAAGACAACATTGTGGGCGTGCTTCATGCGAAAGATTTGTCTCGAGCGCTTTGGGACGCGGATGCAAATGCGGACGCCATCGATCTGGAGGCGCTAGCCCGGCAGCCTTATTTCGCACCGGAGACCACAACGCTCAACGAGCAGCTGGATGCTTTTCGCGGCAAGCAAGAGCACTTTGCGCTTGTCGTCGATGAATATGGCGCGTTGATGGGCCTGGTTACGCTTGAAGACATATTGGAAGAAATCGTCGGCGAAATCGAAGATGAGTATGACAGCCCCGTTCAAGGCGTTCGTCCGCAATCGGACGGTACGCTTAATGTAGATGGCGATGTCACCATTCGCGATCTCAATCGCGCCATGGATTGGAGCTTGCCCGACGACGGCGCGGTGACGGTCGCTGGACTTGTGATTCACGAGGCGCAATCCATACCGGATGTCGGTCAAGTCTTCTCTTTCCACGGCTACCGCTTCAAAATTCTGCGGCGGCGTCGCAACCAAATCACAGCACTCAAAGTCAACCCAATCGTCGTTGCGCCCGCCCAGTCCTGAACCCCGCATAGATCGAAAGCATCTCACGTGATGGCCAAGGCTCCTGGCAAAAACGCGATCGTTTTTATTTTCATTACGGTCGTTCTCAACATGGTCGGCCTAGGCGTCATCATGCCGGTCATGCCGCAGCTGCTGATGGACGTCACCGGATCCGACGTGGCCAACGCGGCGCAATGGGGCGGAGTCCTATCTGCCGTCTACGCGCTGATGCAATTTGTCACGATGCCGATTATCGGGGGCTTGTCGGATCGATTTGGGCGCAGGCCGATCCTTCTGATCTCCCTGGCCGCCTTTTCGGTGGACTATTTAATCATGGCGGTGGCGCCGACCATCGGCATCATCTTCTTGGCGCGATTGGTCGCCGGCGTCTTCGCCGCAACATTCTCGACGGCGAGCGCCTATATCGCCGACATCACGCCGCCAGAAAAACGCGCTGCAAATTTCGGCCTGCTGGGGGCCGCGTTCGGTCTCGGCTTTATCATCGGTCCTG
>JBCDBM010000037.1:0-19435 GCA_039183665.1 Pseudomonadota bacterium
ACCTTGATCGAGGAGACATCATCGTTATTGAATTTGTAAGGAGCGGAATTCCCTAATCTGTCTGTATCAGCATTTGGTGTTTCGTAAGGGCCAGTATCTTGCGGTTCGTATATGGCGACGTCACGAAACAGATCATTCAAACACGTTTGAATCTCCAAAACATGAGATTTTACGGCCTCACCCCAGGAAAGATATGAATAATCGCCGACCACATAGGGCTCACCGGCGCCATCATCTATTTTAAGCGCTTTTTGCGTGCCCAAAAGATACACTGCCTGCAGCACATCATCTTTGGCCGCGTAGAGAGATTGTTTGAAGGTCCGGACGTCATCAACAGTTTCTCGCGTTTCGAATTCCTCAAATTTTTGCAGCAGGAACGGCCAGAAACAACTTCTCATGTTCTCTTCGTACCGCAGCCAAGCGAGGGCGCTATCTGACAACTGTTCGTCGCCAACGGCATCTGCCGCCGCCGAGGCGGAGCAATCCATGGTGGATTGTTCGTCGAGCTTCAGTAGAGCGTCACCTAGGACATCGCCGACGGTCTCGGCTGAGGCGGTCCCAACTGAGATAAGGGTGGCCGTCGCGCCCGCAATGGCAAGGTAAAGGCGGTTGTGCACTTTGATCCCCTTCGGAATAAGGATTGGCATCACACTGGCGAGAGTTCTCTTGAGGATTAAAGACTAGCGTTCGACAACCTTGTAGGCAATGGCGCCGATGATCAAAGGCATGACAATTCATGTGCCGCGCAGTCATTCAGCGGTACGATAGGATTTATCGCTCCAAGGAGAGCCGCGGCAAAAGAAGGCTTGGGCGTCTCAATGCGCGTGTTCGCGCGCCCATCCATCCCTACCGCAACCGCTCCCCTCTGCGCTCATCCCCATCTCTCCGCACACGGCTTAAATTGCGCGAGATGTCTCGATAAAAATCGAGTAAGACGGGTTCGGCCGCGTAAGATACCGCCGGATACGCGCCGGGGATGCGGCGCACAGGTTCGCCTTGGTGGGCGGCGCTCATGAAATCTTTCCAGATGCGCGCAGGGATGGCGCCGCCGGTAACGTTCTCCATGGCGCGGAATTCGTCATTGCCCACCCAAACGCCGGTGACGAGTTGGCCCGTATAGCCGACAAACCACGCATCGCGCCAATCATTCGTGGTCCCTGTTTTTCCCGCCGCGGGCCGCGCGCCAAGATTGGCGCCGCGTCCGGTCCCCGAATGCAGCACTTGATAGAGGAGGTGGTTGATGTCCGTGGATGTTTGTTGCGTCAGCACGCGGTCGGGGTTTCCGGCGTCGTGTTTATAGAGCACGGTCCCGTCGCGGGTCGTGATCTCTTCAATTGAGTAAGGCGATGGCTTCAAGCCGCGGCGGGCAAAGGGGAGATAAGCGGCGGTGAGATCTTGCAGCGTGACGTCCACGGCGCCAAGCGCGATCGAGCGATGGGCGGGCACATCGGGAACCCCTAAGCGCATGGCGGCTTCGGCCACCGCGCCGCGGCCCACCTGTTCGGTCACTTGCACGGCGACGGTGTTAATCGATTGCGCAACCGCGTCTGACAAGCGCACGGGGCCTGCATACCCTTCGGTATAGTTCGTGGGCTGCCAGCCTTCGATGTCGATGGGCTGGTCCACAAAGCGTGATTGCGGCGTGAGGCCGGCCTCCATCGCGGCGACGTAAACAAACGGCTTGAACGCAGAGCCCGGTTGGCGCTTGGCCTGAACGGCGCGATTGAACTGGCTCTCTTTATAGGACCGCCCGCCGACCATGGCGCGCATAGCGCCGTCTAGGTCATAGGCGATGAGGGCGGCTTGCTCGGCGCCTTTTAAGCGCGTGTCCACATCCAGCGCGCCGGCCACCGCAGCTTCCGCTTGGCGCTGGAGTTTTTGGTCGATCGTGGTTTTGACGATCAAGTCTTCTGCGATGGGCGGCGTCGAGCGGCGCGCCCGCACGGCGATGTAATCAAAGAAATAGCCGAGCTCTGAGTCGAGATCTGCGTTCAGAATGATGGGCCGCGCGGCCAATGCCTCGCGCGCTTCAAAGGGCGTGATGTCATCCGTCTCCAGAAGATTGTTGATGACCGTCGCTGCCCGCTCTAACGCGCCGTCATAGTTTTGCGTTGGGGCGTAGGTGGAGGGCGCCTTGGGTAACCCTGCGAGCATCGCCGCTTCGGCGAGATTCACGTCGCGTGCGGATTTGCCAAAATAAGTGCGCGCGGCGGACTCAATGCCATACGCGCCGGCGCCCAAATAGATCCGGTTCAAATAGAGTGAGAAGATTTCGTCCTTGTCGTAATGCCCCTCCAGCCACAAGGCGAGCAGCGCCTCGCGCGCTTTGCGTCGATAGGTTTGCTCAGGCGACAAGAACAAATTCTTGGCGAGTTGTTGCGTGATAGTGGAGCCGCCCTCCACGACGCCGCCGGAGCGAATATTGGCGAACGCCGCGCGCGCAAGGCCCCGAAGGTCAATGCCGCCATGGTCATAAAAGCGTCGGTCTTCGGTTGAGAGAAACGCTTTGATGAGGGCATCGGGCAACGCGTCTAACGTCACCGACTCCCCATAGCGCGCGCCGCGCGAGGCGATCTCTTCGCCGCTTCTATCCAGCAAAATGATCGCAGACTGACGATTAACGTTCCACAGATCAGCGTTGGCCGGCACCCGCGGCGCCATCACCACAAACGCCGCCCAAAAGGCGCCGATGGCGCTCAAAAACCCCAGGGACGAGACAACGCCCAGCGTGCTGAAAATCGTCGCCACTGATACCCCGCGCTGTGGCGGCTGCGCAGATGCGTCGTTGTTTGGGGCCGCGGTTTCGGCGGGTGCAGGCGAGGGCGCTGCTTTCCCCGCGGCAGGTTTTGTTTTGGCCGCTTTAGCGTTCTTTTTGGAGAACAATCGGCCAAGGCCTGATCGCGCCCGCGCCGCATCCTCGCTAAAGCCCTTGGCGCCTTGGCGCACATCATTGCCCAAAGCTCCGCCAAAACGGCGCAGCGAGCGCCCTGCGGCGATCAATGCGGTCTGTACAGCTTTTAGAATGGCGCCCAGCATCCGTTACATCCGACTTCTTCTTACCCCGCGGCTTCATCGATAAAAAGGGCGCTTTTGCGGCGCAAGCGTAGAAATGATAAGGCCGGCTTATGACCGACCGCGTCCGCCCGTTTTGGGAAGTGAAATCCTTGTCAGAAATGAGCGCGCAGGAGTGGGAATCCTTGTGCGACGGCTGCGGGCGCTGCTGTTTATATATCCTGCACAATGAAGAGACCGGCGACGTTTTCGAAACGGATGTCGCCTGCACACTGTTCGATGCGAAAAAGCGCCGCTGCACCGATTATCAAAATCGCCTTAAGCGTGTGGCCGACTGCGTCCAGCTAACTCCGGAAAACGCCGGCGCGCTTGATTGGATGCCTGAGACCTGCGCTTATCGGCGCTTGGCCGACGGCAAATCCTTGCCCGCGTGGCATCCGCTCATCACGGGTGATCGGACGAGCGTCGAGCGCGCGGGGGCCGCAGTCTCGCCGGATCTTACGCCCGAAGACGAGATTGATGACGACATGTTAGAATCGCGGATTACAAAATCGCGGTGATGGGGGCGGGCGCGTCCTTGCGAGGCTATAATCTTCACCGGTGAAACGCGCACGATAGCGGGGAGGCGTCTCAAGGCTCTGCCGCGCCTACTGACCCGAGATCTGGATCACTGATCGCTTCACGGCGTCTCATTCAGTACAATGACCAATCGAGACGCGCTCGCTTTCTCAATTGGCGGCGACCGATGGAGAACGGCTCGTTCGGGATAGCCCGACCACAGCCTTCCCTTTAACATGATAGGACATCCAGTCGGAACGGTCTCTACGCGATCGGGCTGGTCGCCGCCTTCGCTAAGGCCATATTCTGTTCCTGGGCCGCAATAGGTACAGATGAGCCGAGCCTTTACGGTGTCGCGATGGAATTTACGACACGCGTCGTCGCGCACAAGTTCCACGCGAAGGAGGAGGCGCGGCGCTGACAGAATTCTCGAAACGCGAAATGCGAGGGCTTGAACGTCGTCTTCGATCCACCGCCGTGCATCATCGCGGGGCCACCCCCACATGCTAAAAAGGCTCGATATCCGATCGCCAATCTCGGTTGGTTTTACTTGGAAACGCCCGTTCTCCACCTCATGGTCAGGCAAGGCACTGGATAAGGAAGAAACAGAGGATGGAATGGGCCGTCGCCAAATGACGGCTTCAACATCGTTTACGCTGATGACGCTTAAATCGTCCGGATTATCGATAGCCCGAACAAGACCATCGTTGTGCACAGGGGCCTTTGTTCGGGATATCACTAGATCTTCATGCAATGTCAGTCGCTCCTGAGGCGCGATGGTTGCCAGCATTCTAAGCAGGCATTTGCGTCGCCCATTGCGGAAATGGATCAGGCATGCGGAACTTCACGTCCGGAGAATAGTCTTCGTCCTCGGGCAGGAGGGCTGCGTCGAGCCGTGCTTTTAGCGCTGGCCAGTCGATCCCTGCGCCGATGAAAACAATTTCTTGCCGACGATCGCCAAACGGTTCTTGCCAGTGATCCTGAATGTAAGCGTCGATTGCTTCGCCTTCAGGCCAACGGTCGCGCGGCACGCTCGCCCACCACGTGCCGAGGGGGGTTACGCTTGAGAGCGCGCCAGCCAAGGAATATTCGACAACCCATTTCGGACGCGTCGCAATCCAGAAATGGCCCTTTGCGCGGATAACCCCAGGCAGCGAGCCGTTCAACAATGCGTGGATCGCTTCTGGCTGAAAGGGGCGCCGCGCGCGATACACGTAGGACGCAACACCATATTCCTCTGTTTCGGGCGTATGATCGGCGAACCCGTATAGTTCCTTCGCCCACATCGGGTGTTCATGCGCCTTCTCGAAATCAAACAGACCGGTGTCCAGTATTTCGTCCGACGGGACCGCAGAGTAATTTGTTTCAATGATCCGCACGTCGGCGTTCAAGCTGCGGATGATCTTACGCGCCGCGTCTACCTGCTCGGGACGCGCGTCATCAACCTTATTGAGGATGATAATATCAGAAAACTCAATTTGGTCAGTTAACAGATGAACGAGCGTGCGGTCGTCTTCTTCACCCATCACCTCGCCACGGTCTTGCAGGAAGTCATGGCTCGAAAAGTCTTTCAAGAGGTTTACCGCATCGACGACCGTCACCATTGTATCGATGCGCGCAACATCAGACAGGCTCTCCCCCTCTTCAGAGACGAAATCGAAGGTTGCCGCAACAGGCAGCGGCTCTGAAATCCCGGTCGATTCGATGAGCAGATAATCGAAGCGACCTTCACTCGCCAGCCGCCTGACTTCCGCTAGAAGATCGTCGCGCAAGGTGCAGCAAATGCAGCCATTCGACATTTCCACGAGGGTTTCGTCTGTGCGACTGAGTTCTGCGCCAGCCCGCACAAGGTCGGCGTCAATATTCACCTCGGACATATCGTTGACGATGACGGCAACCCGTCGTCCTTCTCGATTATTGAGAACCCGATTTAGCAATGTGGTTTTGCCGGCGCCGAGAAATCCGGAAAGCACCGTGACGGGCAGGCGGTTGTCTGAGGCTGGATCTGTGCGCATTACTTTTCCCAATGTTGCAGCGTCATCGCAAACTTGATGCAGCGCGTGGTATAATGTATCATCCAATGATATAAAATATCATTTGTCCATGAAAATTGGCGCATGACAAAAAAAAGAACCACAAAGCCGAAAGACGTCCGAGCCACGCTGGCGGACCATATCGATTCGGCAATTACGGCTTGTCGCATGCGCGGCGCGCAAATGACGCCTCTGCGCGTCGCGGTTCTGAGCGCTTTATGGTCTGCGGACAGACCTCTTGGCGCCTATGAAATGCGAGACCTGGTGTCGAAATCAATCGGTCGTAAAATTGCGGCGGCAAGCGTTTATCGCGCGCTTGACTTTCTATGCGCGCAGGGGGCGGCGGCGCGGATTGAAAGTCGGAATGCATATGTCGCGTGCAAGCATCCGTCGCACGAGCACGCTTGCGTGTTCCTTGTTTGCGAGTCATGCGGCGACGCAAAGGAAATAGAGAATCCGAAAGTTGAACAGCTCATAGACGCAGACGCAAAGCGCTTAGGTTTCACGGTGAAGCATCGCGTTGTCGAGCTTTCGGGCTTTTGCGCGCCTTGTCAGAAAGGGGCTGCGCTTACAGCCCATGGTGCTTAATCACCCATCAGGGTATAGGTGAGCGTCGAGCAGGCATTTAATGCACTCCCGCAAAGCGGCGCAGCCTAATACCTATGAGCGCGACCACAAATGAATCGGATGAGGTTAATGCGGGGCAGGCCGTGTACTCGCCGCTCACCCTTGCATTTTATGACTTGATTGTCCTTGGGGTGTCGAATGCTTGGATTTGGCGGTGTCCTACGAAACGCTTGCGCGCCTTGTACGATCGCAACGCTAAAGCGCGCCACTTGGATATCGGCGTCGGGACAGGGTATTTCTTAGATACGTGCAAATGGCCGGTTCCCAATCCGGAGATCGCGTTAGCGGATTTGAACCTCAACAGTCTGCAAGCAGCGGCAAAAAGAATTGCGCGCTATGCCCCGACACTTCAACAGCACAACGTATTCGAAGAATTTTCGCCTGCGGAACCTTTTGACTCTGTCGGACTAAACTTTTTGTTGCACTGTCTGCCCGGCGATGGATTGCTAGAGAAAGCAACGATCTTTGACAGTTTACGGAATATCATAGCGCCGTCATCGCGTGTGTTCGGTTCGACAATAACCTATGATGCGGCGCATCGGTCGGGTCCCGCAACGTGGCTTATGTCGGCTTATAATCGACGCGGCGTTTTTTCCAATAAAAACGATCTGGGCGACGATCTTATCGCGGGGCTGGAATCACGTTTCGCAACGGTCGCGACAGAGCGCTATGGAAGCGTTCTTTTGTTTGAAGCAAGCGGTTACAAATCAGCTTGAAGATTGACTGCGCGCTGTGTGTTTTTCGAGCGCCAATCGGGCAAAGTGATGGCCACATATAGACTTTAGACGGGTTTCGCCGCGACGACATAGTTACGACAGGCGCGCAGCGCACCCTCGTTTTCAATCAAATCAAGCGCTTCTGTGCGCAACGCTTCCCCGCGTTTTTTCAGCGCGTCCGCAAGGGTTGGATCGGTCAGCCCGTCAAGCCTGCGTAATCCCATATCGATCTGTACATTGACAAAGCGCGTTTTGTATCCGACCTCAAAGTGCTCGACCGTATGAACTTCAAATCCAGCGCGCTTCACATGATCGACGACCCATGGCGCAGGGTATTCACGGAGGGGTCTATCCCCAGCCAAAATTTGGCAGGCGTCCCGAAACCGACCAATTTCCCAGACGATGCGCGCCGCCGCGTTTGTCGGCCGATCGCCTGGTACGTAGGGCTCGAGACCCGTCACGTATAAGACGCCGCGCGTCAACGGCCTCAGTCGCGCAAAAAGATAGGGCTGGAAATAGGGCGCAAACCGCTCGACAGCGCCCAGCAAATAATCAGCGATCACGGTGTCGAAGCGCTCGCCTTTCAGAAACTGCGGGTCGGCCCAATTGCCGACGATAAGCTGATCCTGCGCCCGTTGCTTTGTTTTGATCGCATCGCGCACGCGATCCGCCTCGCCGCCAGAGCCTGTTACGGCTGTCCAGCGTTCTGTCGATAGCGCTGCGACCCAAGCAATAGAATTCACGCCCGTGCCCGCATCGAGCAGCGTCCCCCAGGGGCGTTCGCCTTGCGCGTGTTCGATATAACGATAGAGCGCGGAGTGTTTCCGTTCACTCATAGGCGTCGCCTCAAGCGTCGAGGACCGTGATCAACCGCCATCGATTTCAACATGCGCTGTCGTCCTCATTGCATCGTATTCGTAGGGCTGTTGTTGAATGGCGTCAAAATTGAGGAAGTAGGATACGCATCGTGCGGCGCCTTTTTGCGTGCACGCGCCGAGAGTATCAGTCGCAGACCACCGCAACCCGCGACAGGCGGGTAAGATCAGCTTTAAAAGCGGAGCCGATATCATGAGCAGTGATCGTGACTTGAGAGTCGTTGGCGTCGCCGCCTCTCCTTATACGCGCAAGCTGCGGTCAGCGCTTCGAGCGCTAATTTTTTGGCAGGAAGCGTGAAGACAAAAACACACCTGCGACCATGTTGCTTCGCGAAACCTTGATGACGCAGCCAGCTTTAATGTGACGACGATATTGGTCTCGATCGCAAGCCGATTCGGTGTCAGCCTCCCCACAGCGGATGCTCGTTCGGCCAGGCAGGGATCGAATAGTAGGATCGCGCCGGCGCGGAGGAATTTCTTAATGGGTCCTCGGGACGCCTATTTGGGCGCGGATTTTCGTCTCATTTTCGCAACAGCAAAGATACGATTGACCAAAAATCTTCCGATCCGATTACTTAGTCAGATGTCCAACGGTTGCGGACGATTTGAATTGTTTATAAGAGGTGTTCTCATAAACAGTTGACAAAATACGTCAGCTGCACTGAGGGAGGGAAATCGATGATTACACTGAAGAAAACACTGCTTCTAACTGTGGCGACTGCGATGCTGACACCGCTTGGAGCGGCAATGGCTCAGGTCGATGACGACACCATCATCATAACAGCGCGAAAAAAGGCGCAGGACCTCCAAGACGTGCCGCTTTCGGTCGCGGTCGCCCAAGGCGACGATCTACGCGATCGGGTGGTCACCAATCTCGAAGATTTCACCGACGGCTCGCCGACCGTGACCGTTGCGCGGACACCCATCGGCGATTCACTTTATATTCGCGGTATCGGCTCAGGCATCAGCGTCGGCTTTCAACAATCCGTCGGCACATTTGTGGACGGCGTTTACCGTGGTCGCGGCCCGGCGGCCCGAAATGCTTTTCTTGATCTTGAGCGCATCGAAGTCTTGCGTGGCCCGCAGCCGGTTTATTTCGGAAACTCTACTGTCGGCGGGGCCTTCAACATCGTCAGTAAAAGCCCGGGCGACTCCCTAGAAGTCGACCTGCTGACAAGCTACGAATTCAACGCGGACGAATGGGTTACGGAAGTCGGCATTGGGGGCCCGATCACGGATACCCTGGGCGTGCGGGTTGCGTATAATCATACCGAAAGCGACGGCTGGTTGTTCGACACCATCCAGAACGAACGCACGCCTCGCGTGAACAATGATGCGTTCCGAGGAACCCTTGTTTTCGAGCCGACCGATAGTTTCGATGCGTCTTTAAAAATCGAATATGGCGATAATTCTGAGGAGGGCGGCTACCTTCAAGTGGTTGAATGCGGTCCTGAGTTCTTTCCTTCATTCTTCCCTGCTTTTGGACCGAATTGTAACCCAGGTATCTTTACGACGCCGGGTTTCGAAGATGATTTTGATACAAACCTTTCGCGCGCTGGCGCTTTTCCGAACGGCATCGAGCAAAGAGACAGCAACGATCTCGAAATCTGGAACGGCGCGCTCAACTTGCGCTATGAACTTGCCGATGGCCATTCGCTGACATCCGTGACCGGTTTTGTCGATTATGAGAACCAACGCTTTCTCGACGTCGACTCCGGCCCCAGCACTTTTGCTCTAGCCGATAGAAATGAAGATTTTCGACAGTGGAGCCAGGAGTTGCGCCTCGAGTCGCCAAGCGACGGACGCTTGACGTATATGCTCGGGTTTTACTTCGAAGACGCGACGCTCGATTATATTGAATCGCCGGTGAGCGGCGCGCCGCCGACCTCTCTGTTGTTCCCTGGGTTCATTTCGCCAAGCAACTATGTCCAGGACCAGCGCTCCATCGCCGTGTTCGGGTCTGCGACCTATGAGGTCGTCGATGATTTCTTTCTTACATTTGGCGCGCGCTGGTCGGATGTTGAGACCGAAGCGAGAAAAATCCAGCGTCTAACGGATTTGGACGGCGGGCCCCTCACGGCCGCGCAGATCGCTGCCGCATCCGCTCCCGGACCAAACCCGCGTGACGAACACGATATCTCAGACAGCCGAAGTGATTCCGATTTCACCCCGGCAGTTGAAGTTCAATGGTATGCGACGGATGCGGTGATGCTATATGCATCCTACAAGCAAGCCTTCAAAACCGGCGGCTTTGATCCAAATCTGCGGCTTGAAGTATTTACGATTCCGACCCCGTCCGATCCCAATGGCGCCTTTGAGTTCGATGATGAAAAGGCCGAATCTTGGGAAATTGGGGCTAAAACGCAGCTATTTGACAATGCGCTCACGTTGAATGTCGCGGCGTTCAGAACGACGTTTGACGACCTTCAGGTTCAAGCATTTGATCCCGGCACGAACTCTTTCATAACGGGGAATGCCGGCGCCGCCCGGTCGCAAGGTATAGAACTTGAGGGCGTTTGGAGAGCGACTCCGAATTTGACGTTCAATACATCGATGACGGTCCTCGACTCGATCTTCACAGACTTCGACAGTGCGCAGTGCAACCAAGCCCAAGGGGCCGCCTTCATGCCAGCCTTTATGGGTGACCAGTGTATTGCAGAGATCGACGGCCAGACGACGGCCTTTGCGCCTGACTTTTCAGGTTCCACCGGATTCGAATTCACCTTTCCGCTGACAGGAGATCTTGAATTCGTCTCCAGTGGGCGCGCGACCTACACCACAGAGTTTCAATGGGGACAGAACCCTGACCCGACAGAAATTCAGGACGGTTTCGTAAAACTTGACTTGCGCGCAGGCGTCGCCGGGAATGACGGCCAGTGGGAGGTCGCATTCGTCGGCAAGAACCTCACTGATGAATTGACGTTCCGCTTTTGGGGCGAACTGCCCGGCAATGCGGGACGCTTCGCGGCCGCCGACCGTGACCGCGAGCTCGGCATTCAGGCGCGGGTCAACTTTTAAGCCGCTTACGCTCTGCACTGTATGCGGATTAAATGGTGCAGCGGGTCTTGATGCGACAAATGCATTGAGACCCGCTTCGACCCTGCTTCAATTGCGTAACCGTGGCGCTGACAGGCGGCAGGCCTGATCAATGCTCATAACGCTGCACTCCACGCCCACCAGTTCTTCTGACAAGGACCACAGTTTTTCGCGCAGCGGTTTGTTTTGGGATTTGTCGGTAAACGGTACGCGTCCGGGCGGGCCCGTCAACTCCCCCTTGCCTGTGGGGCCAAAGAAATCGCCCGCCTTTATATCTTCGTCGATCGCCGCGTGAATGCTCGATTGACCGCATTCCGCTGGCCCAACAAGATCGTAAGATGAACGCCCGGGCGCGCTATGCGCCTGCTGGTTTGCCGACGTAAAACAATCCGATCCGGAGCACCGCCCATATCACGCCAGACGCAGCGGTCGCGATAAGCGTCAGCACGAAGTCAGGTTGGTACAGCGCAAGCGTGTTTAGAGGCGTACCGAAGAGCAGGGGGATCAGGCGCCAACACGTCCAAGCAAGCGCGAGGGTTATTCCAACGGGAAACCATAGGCTAAAGGCGCCGAACGCGCCGGTTTTCGCGTACAGACCTTGCCGGTCAAACCCAAGTCGAATGATCCCGAGGACAAACAAAACAGGCAGGATCGCAAACATCAAAAATAGCGAGCGCGGGCCCCAGAGATTCTCGCGGTTCTCAAAATCGCGGCCAAGCGCTTTTGCGCTCACGCCGTAGAGGAGCGCCGTATTCACGCCGAAACCGATGCCGCTATTGGCGTTGATAAGCACGACGACCCCTTTGTTCTCCTCCCGAGAAAGCGTCGCGCGCGTTTCGATGCCGGGGCTGAGGCCGCCATGATAGGCGTCGCCATTATCCGTGTTGATATACCAACCCAGACCATAAAAAGGCGAGGCGGCGCTTGCCGGTCGCATCATCGCGGCTTTGCTCTTGGCGCTGATGAGATCGTCTGCGTCGTTGAGCATCATCGCGAGATAAAGCCCGAGATCCGATGCCGTTGATACCACGCCGCCTGCGGGCGCTGTTACCCGCGCTGTTCTTTTGTATTCGAACGGTCGTTTCCCGCCGAACCAGGGCTGATGACCCACCGCGAAAGTAACAGTTGCGCCGTCATCAGCGACGAAGCTCTGTTCCATGCCCAAGGGGTCAAGGATTTTGCTTTCGATAAAGCTTGCAAAGGTCTCGCCCGAAACACGTTCGATCAGGACACCGAGTATTATATAATTGGCATTGGAGTATTGCCATCGCGCATCCGGCGTGTGGGCTGGCGACCAGGCGGCAATTTGAGCGACTTGCCGTTGCAAGTCGTCCCCATTGTCAGTCTCGTCCGTATGGGTATCATTGCCCTGTTTTGTGGAATAGCCGCTGGTATGGCTGAGCAATTGCCTGACCGTGATCTTCCCCGTGGGGCGCTCTTGAAAGACATCAAGGTATTGCGAGACCTTCCCATCGAGATCGACCGCGCCCGCCTCCACCAACATCATAATCGCCAACGCCGTAAAACTTTTTGAGATCGAGCCGATTACAAACCGGGTGTGAGGCGAAACCTTCTCGCTGCCGCCGGCCCGCACTTGTCCATAGGCGTGCGCCGTGATCGCGCCATTGTCGACCGCCACATAAGCAAGACCCGGCGCCCCCGCTGCGCGCAATTCGGCGGCAACAAAGTCTTCGGTGCTTTCAAAGGGCGCGGCGGTCTCAGAAGACGGCGCGGCTTTTGCGCTCGCCAAAAAACCGATCGCCAACATTAGCGCCACAGCGGTTCGCACGCTTCACCCCACTTCACCCTGCCTCATCCCGTATCACAGGCGGGGCAGGCGCTCCAGGCGCGCGCTCAGCTGCGCGCTTGTGAGCGATACCCTTGGCGACCGCGCCCAGCGCCCAATGACAGGCCTTGCAAAACCGCGTAAAAGAAAGCTGACTTCGAAGCTTCTTTGAGCGTGCACCCAGTGGCGTTACAGTTCGCAACAACCTATGTGGCTCTGATCGGCATTATCTGGGCGCGGTATTTTTTGATCGCCGGGATTTTTTATTTCCTCCTATGGGGGCGGCCGGCTGAAAAGGTGCGCGCCCGGCGCCTCGCAAGCAAACCACCCTCGCGCGAGATCGTTCGCCATGAAATTCTGATGTCGCTGACCTCGTCGGTGATTTACGCGATTCCCGGCGCGATTGTTCTGGAAGCCTATAAAGCTGGCGGCACGGCGATCTATTCAGACATTGGAGGTCCCTGGGGCGGGTCCTGGGGCGGATTATGGGGCTGGATCTATGTGCCCATCAGCATCGGGATTTATCTTTTTATTCACGATACGTATTTTTATTGGACGCATCGCGCGATGCATCACCCCAAGCTTTTTCGAGCAACCCATCTCAGCCATCATCGCTCGCGCCAGCCAACGCCTTGGGCAGCGTTTTCCTTCCACCCCTGGGAAGCGGCGATCTCCGCTTGGCTGTTGCCGGCGGCCGCGTTCTTTATCCCGATCCACATGGGCGCGGTGCTCGTGTTGCTGACGATCATGACCTATTGCAGCGTCGTCAATCACGCGGGCTGGGAGATTTATCCCAAGGCCATGACCGACGGCCCCTTCGGCAAAATCTTCATCTCCGCCTGCCACCACAATCTCCACCACTCAAACTACGAGGCGAATTTCGGGCTCTATTTCCGCTTCTGGGACCAAGTGATGGGCACAGATAAAGGGCTCGATGAGGGGCGGGGGGGCGCTCTTTCGTCTTCTCGCGCCTGAGACCCTTTAATCAATTTAAAACAATGGCTTAACTGCTATGCGTGGCGCGTGCGCGCCCGTGGACGGGACGTTGCTGAACGCTCGCAAGCTAAATTTACGCGCCGCCGGGAACAGCCTCAGCGCCGTCCTCACAAAAAAATCGAAAAAACCGCTTGCGTTTAATTAATCATGTGTCTAATTATGGCTTTAATTAGCTAATCGTCTAATTAATTCGAAAGGGTGGAAAACATGTCAAATCAGCAACTGCCTGCCGGCCAGATCAGACCGGTCACACCGGAAGAGATCGACGAGTACGAAGAATATGGCGTTGTGCATCTGCCAGGTATTCTCGATGCGGAATTAGTCGCCCGTATGGAAAAAGTCTTCATGGAAGTTATGGACTCTGAGTCCAACGGGCTGGCGAATTCAGATTTCGGAGAATTCGCCAAAGGCCTTGAAGCCCAAGGTCACGAGATTTTAAGTGATCAGAGCAATGGCAACGAAACAGCCGCCAAAAACAAAGGCAAATTCAAAGCGGGCAGTTTCAACTGCTACGACTTCCCGTCCTTGGATAAACTCGGGAGACAGGCGCCCTTCGGGCAAATAGCGGCTGAGCTTATGGGCTCCACGCGTATTTGTTTTTACGGTGACCAGCTTTTTTGGAAGCAGCCCAACTCACAACAACGCACAGCATTCCACCAAGACGCCACCTATTTCCATCATGAGGGCGAACAATGCTGCACGTTCTGGATGCCGATGGTGGAAAAAGTAGACGCCGAAACCGGCATGATGGGCTACGCCCGGCGCTCCCATCTGGGCGATCTTTACAAACCAAATCTGTTTGTAAGCCAGGCTTCATTCCCCGGATCGGTCGGTAAACCGCTGCCGGACGTTGAGAGAAATGAAGAGAAATATGGCGTCGCCTATTACCCGGCAGAACCCGGCGATATTATTGTTCACCACGTCAAAACCTGGCATGGCTCAACCGGCAACACCAGCGCAACCCGTCACCGTCGCGCCTTGACGCTCCGTTATCTCGGCGATGACATTCGTTATCTTGAACGCCCAGGCACGCCGCCCGACTCCCCGAAAAGCGCAAGCTTAAAGGACGGCGATCCTATTGAGTGCAAAGAATTCCCGCTGATGTGGACCCGCGAGCAAGGTTTCATCGCGTAGCCGATAATCGCTTTCACTTGGACATTGGAAATGCAAAAACCTGAAGCGCCGTAAATGAGTGAAACCCTCACGTGACAAATCAAGAAGCATCGCGACGACGCGGTCGTCCTCAAAACCATGAGGCGGCCGTATCCCGTGACCAAATACTCAACGCTGCGATCAATGCGTTCGCCGCTTCGGGCTATGAAGCGATGTCCATTCGCGCGCTGACCCGCGAGCTCAATGTAAGCCACGGATTAATCCACCACTACTTCGCGTCAAAACGCGATCTTTGGGAGGCCAGTGTCGATGTCTATTTTCGGGCTTTGCGAGACAGGATGATTGGCCTGGCCCCTGTTCAAGATAAAGCAACCACGCCTGCAGAGGCAGCGCGAGAGTTTATTCGCGTTTCCGTAAGGCTCTCGGCGCGATTCCCAGGCTGCGTGCGGATCCTGTTGGATGAAGGCGCCAAAGGCGGAGAGCGTCTTGACTATCTGTTGTCGAAATATCTTGATCCCGTGGGCCAAGCTTGGATGCAGGCCATCGAACAACTCGACAAGAGTTCAGGCATTCAGGCGCCAAATGGCAGAACGTTGTTTTTCCTGATTACGTTCGGCGGCTCAATACCCTTCTGCGCGCCCGCGTTGTCAGCCTATTTTGAGGGCGAACCCTTGCAGTCAGACGAGGCGATCGAGCGCCACGCAGAGTCTGTCGCGAATTTGCTTGTCGACGGCATTCGATCGCGGCCCGACGTTGATTAGGACTTCATCTCCGCCTGCCATCACAATCTCCATAGCCCCGCCCTAAATACGCGCTTTGATGCTGCCCGTTCTGCTCGCAGCATCAGGGCGGCGCGTTTTCAAAACCGCGTCGCTGGGGCGCGCCAATTCGCGATCGCGAACACCTCAACCGATCGACGCCAAGATCCCGCGCTGTGACGCGACGTTGTTGTCGAGCAAATCCCTCCATATCGCCGCCGCGTTATCGGCGCCGGAGATGCGTTCTACTTCGATGATGTCTTGGGTCTCTTCGGCGAGTTGCGCGAAGGCCCGTATGGTTTTCTCCGTAAAGACGCCTGGGCCCCATTCCTGATTACGTTTGGCGATTTGGGCTGGCGCAAAAAACACGGTTGGTTTCGCCCCAGGGAGGTCTTCGCTTCGGTTTCGCGATCCCTCCCAATGGGTGAGGCCGACCATGCAACTATAGACCAAATTCACGCTGAGATGATGATGCAGCGTTTCAGTTAGGGACCGATTGCCCGACATATCCACATAAACAGTCGGCCGGTTGGCGTCGATCATCGCCTCATCGCCATAGGCGACAACGGTATCGAAACAAGTCAAGCTACTGACGAAATCGACATTGGGCGGGGCGGTTACGCCGATTATGTCGACAGGGGCGTCATTGTCTTTGTTGAGCAGTTTTGCGAGTCCAAACCCTGTTTTGGACGAGGCCGATCCGATAATGATCTGCTCGGCGCCGAACTTCTCATTGTCGAGCAAGAAATCGTAGATGACATAGGCCGTGCCGAATAGGGGAAACAGCAAGCACCGCTCATCTTCCAAATCTGATAAGAAGTCCGGCTCGCCTCTAGTGCGGGCGTAGTGGTTATAGAGGACGGGCAAGTCCCGCCGGTGGGCCGTCACATCTTTGAAACTCTCTGTACGAACGTTGCCGACGGTGAGCGTCGCATGGCTCGCCATGGGAAAAAACCCCCAAAGACGTTCGCCAATCTCGATGTCGGGACAGTTTGAGCCGATCACATCCGCCATGGCCCATACGGGGACAACGCCAAAGGGCGCTTGTGCGGGATAAAAATCCCAATACCGAAAGGCGTCGCCTAACACTGCGTAGGTCACGTTGTTCGCCGTCAATGCAAATTTATCAATCGTGACCAGGATCTCGTTTGCGGCCAGTTCTTTGGCCGACTTTTCGACAATTTTGGTGGCCCGCAGGTTTTCGCGGTCTACCCACACCTCGGTGATCTTCGTCATGGCGGTTTACGAACTCCCGATCAGTCTTGTCCCATCGTCGGTGGAAAACGGCGCCAGCAACGCGGCGTGTCGCCAATAGCACGCCGCCCCAGAAACGCGAAACGGATTGCGCAGCTGCAATCGCTGGTCGGTACTTTTCAAAATAACCCAATGTCGGTGAACAGATATCGCCGCTTCCTGGGGCGCGCCTATGCTGCGTCTCAATATGAAACAGCAAACACAAAATAGTTCGCAAACGGATGAAAAAACTGCAAGGCCGAATGGCGGCGCGGCGCATGATCCGGATAGCTGGGAGGCGCTATACGCCCGCATTCGGGTGCTCGCTGCGCGGCGCGCTGAAGGCATGATCTACGAGGACGACGAAACAGACGCGTTTGATCGCGGTGCGCGCGCCTTGCGCACGTTGATGAGCGCGGCGCTTGTTGCGCGCCGAATGAAAAGTGAAGACGCAAAGGATGCGGAGCTGAATGACGAACAAGCCGCCGAGCGACCCATCGCGGACGAAGACATCCAAAAAATCTACCGATCCGTCGCAGCCTCCGTCGCGCGATGCGAAGACGAAAGCGACGCTGCGGCGCGAAGCCATCAAGCAATCAATCGCAACGCTGTTTCCGGAATTGGAAGCGATGATCTGGGAGCTGAATGCGCATGAGCATCAGCTGGAACCGGAAGGCGATTGGACGACCTGGCTTATTTTGGGCGGCCGCGGCGCAGGTAAAACGCGCGCCGGCGCGGAATGGATCCGCGCTGCGGTCGCCGGCGGTGTGGCGAACGATAACGAGCCGCGTCGCGCCATTGCGTTGGTCGCGGAAAGCTATGCCGATGCGAGGGAAGTCATGATCGAAGGCCCCTCAGGCTTGCGCGCGATTGCGCCCTCGGGTTCGCGCCCGCGCTATGAGGCCTCGCGCCGCCGGCTTTTATGGCCCAATGGCGCAGTTGCGTATTGCTTTTCTGCGGAAGACCCAGACGGCTTGCGCGGCTATCAGTTTGACGCCGCCTGGACAGATGAACTTTGTAAATGGCGGTATACGGAGGAAACGTGGTCGAACCTCCAGCTCGCGCTCCGGTTGGGCGGCCGGCCCCGGCAAGTCGCCACAACAACGCCGCGGCCGATCGCCTTGCTAAAACGCTTGATGAGCGCGGCCACCACCGCAGTGACGCGCGCCTCCACTTACGCCAATGCAAAGCACCTCTCGGCCGCGTTCTTTAGCGAAATCGCCACGCTGTATGAGGGGACGGCGCTTGGCCGCCAGGAGCTTCTCGGCGAGATCATCGATGACGTTCCGGGCGCGCTGTGGCGGTGGGAAATGATTGAGGCCGCACGCATTGCTGCCGCGCCACCGCTTGATCGCGTTGTCGTCGCCGTCGACCCGCCCGTAACCGCAGGACCGGACGCGGATGAGTGCGGCATCATTGTGGCTGGCGCAACGCTCGCTGAGGATGCGCCCATGGGCTTTGTCTTAGCGGACCGGTCGGAGCGGGGCTTGTCGCCGCGCCAATGGGCCGAGCGCGTTGTCGCCGCTTATGACGAGTTCAAAGCCGATCGCATCGTTGCCGAAGTGAACCAAGGCGGCGAGATGGTCAAAGCCGTCATTGCCCAGATTGACCCGAGCGCCCCCGTCTCAGGCGTGCACGCGACGCGCGGTAAGCGTCTGCGCGCAGAGCCCGTAGCCGCCCTTTATGAGCGCGGCCGCGTTCGGCACGTGGGCGCCTTCGCCGCGCTCGAGGATCAAATGACGTCTTTTACCGGCGCAGGCGGCAGCTCGCCCGACCGGCTCGATGCGCTCGTTTGGGCGCTCACCGAATTGATGTTGAAGCCGGCCGCCGCGCCGCGCGTCACTAAGCTGACTTAGGAGGGCGCGCGCGCCATGGCGATTTTTAAGAACCCGTTCACCCGACCTGCGCCCGAACAAAAAGCGAGCGCCGCCAAAGCGCTCATCGCGCTGAACGGTCTTGGCGCGCCTGTTTGGACCCCGCGCGATTACGCGTCGCTCGCCCGCCAAGGGTATGAGCGCAATGTCATCGCCTATCGCTGCGTGCGGTTGATCGCGGAGACCGCGGCGTCGGCGCCCTTGCACCTCTTAGAGGGCGACGCCGTGTTATCGGAGCACCCGGTGATCGATTTGCTTGCGCGGCCTAATGCCGAACAATCGGGCGCAGAGTTGTTCGAGGCTTTTTACGGCTATCTCCAAACGGCCGGCAACGCCTATCTGGAAGCGGCGTCTGTGGATGGCCTTCCCCGCGAGCTTTATGTGTTGCGACCAGATCGGATGAAGGCGCGTCCAGGAAAAAATGGGTGGGCGGAGGATTACGAATATACCGCCGGCGCGCGGCGTGTCGTCTTTCGGGCATCTGAAGATGGGCTTTCACCCATCTTGCATCTGAAGTTGTTTCATCCAACCAATGATCATTATGGGCTTTCGCCTTTGGAGGCCGCGGCAAACGCTGTGGATCTTCACAACGCGGCGGCCGCGTGGAATAAATCGTTGCTGGACAACGCGGCGCGACCCTCCGGAGCGCTTGTTTACAACGGGCCTGACGGCGCCGCGAACCTCACGACCCAACAATTTGCGCGGCTAAAGTCAGAGCTTGAAGACGCCTATCAAGGCTCCGCCAATGCGGGCCGGCCGCTCGTTTTGGACGGCGGCCTTGAATGGAAGTCCATGTCGCTCAGCCCGGCTGAGATGGA
>JBCDBM010000038.1:0-19246 GCA_039183665.1 Pseudomonadota bacterium
GCCGAACCGGAAACGCATCCTGATGGGGATATTAGGTGCCGCATTGCTCTGGAGTTAGCGCGCGGCAGCGGCAAGGAAGGTATGGTCGGCGGCCAAATGATCGACATTTACGCAGAGCAAAAGGACTTTGATCTCGCCGGCGTCACGCAGCTCCAGCGCCTAAAAACAGGCGCGCTCATTCGGTTCTCGGCGCTTGCCGGGGGCATTGTAGGCGGCGCTGATGACAGCCAAATTGGCGCGCTTTCGGCTTATGCGGAAGACCTTGGGCTCGCCTTTCAAATTGTAGACGATATTCTTGATGCAACGGAAGATGCGGAAACACTTGGTAAACCAGCAGGCCAAGACGCTGAAATGGACAAGGCGACCTTTATCAAGTTGCTCGGCATGGACGGCGCGAAATCAAAAGCGAGCGACTTAGTCGAGCGCTGCAAATCGCATCTTGACCCTTTTGGCGCGGCAGCGGACCCTCTCAAAGGAGCCGCGGATTTTGTTTTTGCGCGGAAAAATTAAAGACAGGTCGCGTTTAAGCGATCTGCGCTTCTTGTTCCAAACGGTCAATTAAAGCGTCTATGCCGTTCGCCTTCATAAAGGCGACGAACTCTTCGCGCTTTACGGTCATAGTCGATGTTCCGTTGACGATAATGTCTAGGACTTTGCGCACGCCGTCGGCCATGCGCACCACGCGCCAATCGACAACCAGCGGTTCGCTTTCTTTGCGTTCCAGCTCCGTGCGGACGATGACGGTGCTTCGACCGGTTGCGCCCGCATCAACGACGACAATTGGCTTGCTGACGATCTCATCGAACTGCGTGGCGTAGTCTTGGGTAATATAAAACGGGAAAACTGCATTGTACCGGGCCGCTTGCTCGTCGCTGAGCTCTTTCGCCGCTTTCGATCCGATCATAAATGAGGCGAGCCGATCCAGGGCGAGACCGTCGGCCAACACCAACCGCAAGTCTTCGACCCGTTGCGCTTCGGATGCCGCTTCATTTGTGAGTGCGCTCGTTGCGTCAGAAGAAAGCGTCTCGATGAACTCGATAGCGGCGGCGACCATTGCGTCTGTGGACTCCGCCTCTATCGCAGCCGTTGCGTCTGTCGATTCGGCGAGCGCGGGCGCAGCGCCTGCTGCGGCGATTAGGGCGGCGAAAATTTGAAGGCGACGTCTCATCATCCTGTCCTTCCTCGGCAAGCAGCGCTCTTGTCATCGCGTCTTGCGTCGCTAGCGCTTAATCGGCCTCGGTTAACGAGGCCCTACAGTGGAGCGTTTCGCCCCTCGTGTATTTATCGACCTTGCGCCGAGAATAAGGCGTCAATTCAGCGCCGACGCGGCGGAATGTCGTCAATATGCTCTCTCCCAGATAATCGGGAGCGTCTTTCTTCGCTGCAAGTCGTGAACCGACACAGACGATGAAAAGTTCGTGATTGTGGCGAAATTATCTCGCTTCGGACCCGTTTCGGCGATCCGATAATAGACGATCGCGCTTTCCGGCGTAGTTAAAAGCGGCAGGAAGCACGATCAGGGTGCAAATCAGCGTGAAGGCGATCGCGATCGACAGCAGCTCGCCCATGCTCGCGGTCCCACGATGGGGCGACAACATGAGGCTGCCGAATGAAGCGACCGTTGTGAGCGCTGCAAACAGCACGGCGCGGGGGGTAGAGGTGCCATAGACATCTTGGCCCGCTTCAACTTGTCGCTGTCGCATGACCAGATGAATGCCGCTGTCGACGCCGATGCCGATGAGAAGCGGTAAGACGATGACATTTGCGTAATTAAACGGAATATTCAGCAGCACGCTGGCGGCGATCGTCAGAATGGCGGCTAGCCCGAGCGGGAACAACATTAACGCGACGGAACTGATCCGTCGGACGAGCAACCATAAAAACAGCGCGATCACGACAAAAGCGGTGAGGGTGGCCTGCGTCATGGCTACCGAGATCGCGTCGCCAGCCTTCTTGGCTTGATAGGCGCCGCCCGCCAGGTCCGGAAAAGCCGCCTCGACGTCGCTGACAAAGGCGTCAAGCGCGGCGGGGTCGCGTAGATCCTCCTCGGGGAGAATGTCCACCCGCCATAATCCGCCGTCAGAAAGGTACCTGGCTTTCAATATGGCCGGCAGCGCGTCGGCGTCCACATAATCCGCTGACATCTGCGCACGAAGTTGCGACGAAAAGCGATCCCAATATCTGAAGACATTGTCCTCGATCCGATCGAGAAGCGCATCGTCATTCCGGTTTTGGAGGTCGTTTAAGAGTCCCGCCAACCGCGCGCCTGAGCCATCCTGATGCGCATCGGCAAGTCGCATCCTCAAGCGTTCTATGCTTTCACTTCTGTCGGGTCCGATGACACTGCCCGGCTCCGCGCGGAAGGCGAAAAAGAGTGGCGCTGATGCGAACTCGATGAGTTCAAGTTTGATGTCTTGATCTTCAGGGACGAAATTGGAGAGCGCGCGCGTGCTCGAAACCGCCGGCAAAGCGCGCGCCCGGTCCGCCGTCGCAAGGGCATCGTCCTCGGACTGGACGATGCGCGTCAACCGATAAGGCGCGGTATCTGGATCTTCGAACAGCAAATTAAATCCGAGAACGGAACTTGCCGCTGGATTACGCAAGCTCATCTGGTCCGCATCGAAACGCGCCTGGGGGATGATCTGAACAGCGAGTACGCCTAACAGGATCGTCGCGATCGCAAGAATGCCTGATAGCTTTGAGAAAGCGCGAAAGCCGGCGCGGATGTGCCCGCCTGATTTGCTGGCTTTGGCAAAAGGCAGTTGAGCGATGGCTGCCGGTAAAAACGTAATCGACACAAAAAAAGCGATGATCACGCCCGCGCCAGCGATAACGCCCAATTGGGCAATACCGTCAAATCGCGTTGGGACGAACGAGACGAAGGCGAGCGCAGTTGTGGGCGCAGCCAACGCGATTGCGGGTCCGACTTCTCGCACAGCGCCCGAGAGCGCCGTTGCATTGTCTTGACCGTCCAGTCGTCGCTCTTGCACGTGGAGCAAGAGATGGATGGCGAAATCGAGACCGAGCCCAATGAGGAGGACAATAAAGGCGATAGAAACGAGATTGAGTTCTGAGAAAATCAGCGCTGAGAAGGCGCCGGTGAACAACAGCGTGATAATGAGGCTCGCGAGCGTCAACCCAGCCATGGCTGTCGATCGGAAGCAAATCCGCAGCAACAGGCTTACCAAAACCAGCGATAGCGCCATCGAGAGCCCAATGCCCGTCGTGACGGCTTCCAGTTCCTCCATGCGCAACGTCGGGTCGCCGGTGATATAGGCTTCAACGCGACCGTTATAGAGTGCGTCGAGCTCGCTCAACTCGGCGCGAATGACCTCAATTGAAGGTTTAGCGGGCTGTAACCTTGTGGGATCAAGAAATGGCGTCGCGTACAACAGCCGAGAATGCGCGTCTTTCGACGCCATCTCTTCATCGATAGCGCCCATCCACGAGAAGGGGCGCACTTCGTCGTTCAGCGTCGCTGCGATAACGTCGCTGACTTCAGTGTAGATGCGATCCAACGTGTCTTGCCCAAGATCCGCACCTTCAGCGAGTTCGTCATTTTCCGCCAGCGTATCGAAAAAGGCGCCGAGCCCGGGGCTTTTGATCAGTGTCTCAATGAGGCCCGCTGCTTTTGACAGCTGGGTCATCCGATCTGAGAGATCATCCTCATCCAAGAATAAAAGGCCGTTCTCGCGAAAGAACGGTTCTTGAGATGTGGCAAAGACGTCTGAGACCGCGTCAGGCCGCTCGACTAAGCGCGTACGCAAATCACCGATAAAGGCGTCCGCCTCATCCAAGGTCGGCGCCCGCGCAATGACGATCACGTCTGTCTTTGTCTGGGGGAATGCCTCTCGGAGTTCCGCTGCGCGTTTTTGGAACGGCAATTCGGGATCGAGCATCTGGCTCGTATCCGTGTTCACGCCCAAATTGTTGGCGGCGTAATAACCGGCGGCGCATGCTGATACTGCTATTATGACTGCCAGCGCCGCGCCGCCGCGTCGCGCCATAGACGTCCAAAAAACAATAAAACTCTCGATGATTTTCAGCATGGCGTTGGGCGAGGGATGACGACTTTTAGGTTCGCGACAACTTATAAGAGGCTTCGCGCGTCAAAGAAAAGCGGGCGTGCGCACCTGCGACCTCGATCCGGCGCCAAGCCTTCTTGCCGCCGACACGAGGCGGGTCTAATGCTGGTCTTCGTGACAATACGCCCCGAGATCCTGAAAGACCTGAGTTTTCTTAATGATAAACGCGCCGAGATGACCGCGCGCTTGCGGGATTGGTGCGCGATCAATTCAGGCAGCGAAAATCTTGCCGGCCTATCACAAATGCGCGACGCGGTGGTTGCAGCGTTCTCCGACCTGGATGGCGAAGTCGAAATTCTCCCCTCGCGCACGCAGCGGATTGTGACCCCTGAGGGGGAAGAGCGGGACAAGCCCATCGGCGACATGGTGCGTATCGTTAAGAACCCGCAAGCGAAACTGCGTGTGTTGTTGGCGGGCCATATGGACACGGTCTTTGGATCTGACCATCCGTTCCAATCGGAGACGATGCTTGACGCAGACACCATGAATGCCCCTGGCGCCGCTGACATGAAGGGCGGACTGCTGGTCATGTTATATGCATTGAAGACCATCGAGCGATCAAAGTTCGGCGAGTCCATCGGCTATGAAGTCATTATCAATGCAGACGAAGAGACTGGATCCCATGGATCTGCGCACGCGCTGATGGATGCGGCGGCGCGCGCGCATTTCGCCTGCGTTTATGAGCCGTCTTTACCGGACGGTTCGCTTGCCGGCGCGCGAAAGGGGAGCGGCAACTTCTCGGCGATCTTTCGGGGACGCCCTGCGCATGCCGGCCGCGATCACCATTTGGGTCGCAACGCGATCGTCGCGGCGTCGGAATTTGTGTCGGCGCTCGCCAAGCTTACCGGTGAACGAGAAGGCTTTACCGTTAATCCCGCGCGCATCGAAGGCGGCGGCGCGGAAAACGTCGTCCCGGACTTAGCGATTGTGCGCTTCAACATCAGGCTAGAAACCCCAGATGACGCCGATTGGTTTTTGCGCCGAGCGCGCGGGTTGATCTCGGATATCGACGGGCGCGAGGGGTATTCCGCCGAGCTTGTGGGCGGCGTCTCGCGTCCGCCCAAACCGATGACGCCCCAACTCCAACGGTTCTTTGAAGCCTTGCGCGCTGTTGGCGCCGATCTCGACCTGGCGATTGATTGGAAGCCGACGGGCGGGTGCTGTGATGGGAACAATATTGCGGCGGCTGGCGCGCCCGTGATCGATACGCTCGGGGTGCGCGGCGCGAATATTCATTCGGCTAATGAATATGCAAAACTCGATAGCCTCGTTGAGCGTGCGAAATTATCTGCGCTCCTGTTGTTAAAAGTTGCAGCAGGGGACTTGCCAAACCCAGGCCAATCGTTGGCGGAGACGTCGTCATGACGCACGCCGTTGTTCGCCCTGTTCGAGAAGATGATGTGGACGGCCTCGTCGCGTTGGCGAAAACGTCCGACGGCGGCATGACCAATTTGCCGCCGGATCCTAAGGTGCTCGCGCAACGGGTTGAACGGTCGGTTCAAAGCTTTGCGAAGGACATCGAAGCGCCCGGCGACGAAGTCTACATGATGGTCTTGGAACGCGACGGAGAGATCATCGGCGCTACAGGCGTCTTTGCTGCGATCGGTCTTGAAGAAGGGTTCATCAACTATCGCATCAACACCGAAGTTCACGTCTCGCACGAACTCGACAAACGGTTTAAGCGCCAGCTTCTGGTGCCGACCCACGATTTTACGGGCGCGAGCGAAGTGGCCATGTTGTTTTTGTCGCCGAATGCGCGTGGCGGCGGCTTCGGAAAATTGTTAGCCCGGGTGCGTTACCTGCTAATGGCGCAATCACCGGAACGGTTTAGCGACACGATTTGCGGCGAAATCC
This sequence comes from Pseudomonadota bacterium, assembly GCA_039183665.1. Taxonomy (GTDB): domain Bacteria; phylum Pseudomonadota; class Alphaproteobacteria; order Caulobacterales; family Parvularculaceae; genus Hyphococcus. Next base: position 5,940 of record JBCDBM010000038.1, read on the forward strand.
GAGGATGGCGCGAAGCGGATGGCGCGCGCCCCGTTTGGGATGCGCTTGGCGCGCGGTTTTTCGACATGGAGTTTGAGCAGGCGGATCGCTACAACGCGGCTTTTGGCAATCAATTCATTGCTGACCTGATGCCACGCCATCCGATTTACGTGTGTTTGTTGTCAAAGGCCGCACAAAAAGCGTTGGGCCAACCTCACAAAAATGCGCGGCCGGCTTATGAAATGCTGGTTAAAGAAGGTTTTGAGTATACCGGCTATGTCGATATCTTCGACGGCGGTCCTGTGCTTCACGCGAAACTGAAAGATGTCGATGCGGTGAAAAACAGTCGGCCCTTGCGCGTACAAAAGAACGCGCTAGGGCCCGAGATTGATTCGATCGTCGCTGCCGGGACGAAAGATCACTTCCGCACGGTTCGAGCCAAAGCACGCGTTCAAAATGACGCCATATTTTTGCCGGCAGAGGCGGCGGATGTGTTGAACGTCGCGCCGGGCGATGTCGTGCGTCAATTGAATTGGTAGGGCGAGATCGATGCGCGAGCCGAAGACCACATTGTTCGTGAACGGCGAGTGGCGGACGGGCGCCGGCGCGATTTTTCAAAGCCGCGACCCCTCGACCGGGGGCGTTGTATGGGAAGGCGCCGCTGCGGACGCGGCGGATGTGCGCGATGCCGTGATCGCCGCGCGCGGGTCCTTCGCGAAATGGGCGCAGACGCCGCTGAACGACCGTATTGCGATTATGGAGCGCTATCGCGACCTCATAAAACGCGATGCGGACGCGCTCGCACGGTTGATTTCGATAGAGACCGGAAAACCGTTTTGGGAAACGAAAACTGAAGCCGCGGCTGTTGCGGGCAAAGTCGATATCTCGATCCGTGCTTATCATGAGAGAACGGGCGTCGTGGAGACGGCCGCTGGCGCCTCGCGCGGGGTCTTGCGGCACAAACCCCATGGGGTGATGGCCGTATTAGGGCCCTATAATTTCCCCGCGCATTTGCCCAATGGTCACTTCGTTCCAGCTCTGCTGGCGGGCAATACTGTCGTGCTGAAGCCCTCCGAGTTAACGCCGGCGCCCTGCGCCTTTCTGGTCGAGCGTCTTGCCGAAGCGGGACTGCCCGACGGCGCTCTCAATCTCGTTCAGGGGGCCACACAAACAGGACGGGCGTTATTGGAGTCATCAGATATCGACGGCGTCTTGTTCACCGGCGGCGCGAAAACGGGGCTCGCTATTCACAAAGCATTCGCTGATCGGTTGGATGTAATTGTTGCGCTGGAGTTAGGCGGCAACAATCCGATGATTTGGTGGGACACGGAGGACTTGGAAGCCGCAGCTTATACGGTCGTCCAATCGGCTTTCTTGTCGGCCGGCCAACGATGCACCTGTGCGCGCCGCCTGATCATCCCCCAAGGGGCAAAAGGAGACGCCGCTGTGGACGCGCTGGCGTCTATGATGGATCGCATCATCGTTGGGGAGCCGTTCAGCGCGCCAGAGCCATTTATGGGGCCGGTGATCACGCCGCAAATCGCTGAGCGGTTGGAGCGTGCGTTCGATCACTTTGTCGAACGCGGCGGCGCGCCCATCAAAAATTTAAGCGTTCGGGACGAGGGAAGAGCTTTTGTCACGCCCGGTCTTATCGACATGACGAATGCAGCGGCGACGCCGGACGAGGAACATTTTGGCCCACTGCTTCAGATATGGCGCGCGCCCGATTTTGATGGGGCAATCGCACGCGCGAACGACACTCGGTTCGGTTTGTCCGCCGGGTTGTTGTCGGATGATCCCAAACGCTGGGAGCAGTTCTTGGCCTTAAGCCGTGCCGGGATTGTGAACTGGAACCGCCAGACGACAGGCGCATCGTCCGCGGCGCCTTTCGGGGGTATCGGCGCGTCGGGCAATCACCGCCCTAGCGCTTATTACGCGGCCGACTATTGCGCGTACCCAGTCGCGTCAATGGAGGGCGCAGCGTTGCTCGAAACGCCCGAGAATGCGGTTGGCCTAAAGAAATAGCGTGCAAGAAAGTTCGCATGATGACGTATCGAGAATATAATTTTGATGGGCTTATTGGACCAACGCACAATTATGCGGGGTTGTCTCTCGGGAATGTGGCGTCCGCGAGCAATAAAGGACTGGTTTCCAACCCGCGCGAGGCGGCGCTGCAAGGCCTTGCAAAAATGCGCGAGGCGATGGCGCTCGGCTTAAAGCAGGGCTTCTTGCCGCCCCAAGATCGACCAGCCTTGAAAACGCTTCGCGCGTTGGGCTTTTCCGGTTCCGACCGAAGGGTCGTTGAAAAAGCCGCCGATTTTCCAGAGCTCCTTGCGAACTGTTACTCAGCGTCGTGCATGTGGACGGCCAACGCAGCGACGGTCGCGCCGTCTCCGGATACGCAAGATGGGAAGGTGCATTTTACGCCAGCCAATTTAGCGGCGCATTTTCATCGCTCGATAGAGGCTGAAACAACGGCGCGGGTTTTGCGCCATATCTTCGCCAATGGGAACCATTTCGCTCATAGCGCGCCATTGCCGGGCGGCGAGCAATTTGGCGATGAAGGCGCGGCGAACCATGGCCGCTTCGCTGAAAGTCATGATGCGCAAGGGCTCCATCTTTTTGTTTACGGCAATGACGGCGATCGGTTCCCCGCCCGTCAACGTCTTCGGGCGAGCGAAGCTGTTGCGCGGTCGTTAGCCATTGACCCGGATCGCGCCGTTTTTGTGGAACAATCAAAGGCGGCGTTAGATGCCGGCGCATTCCATAATGATGTAGTGGGCGTCGCCAATGAGCGGGTTTTGTTTTTGCACGAACAAAGCTTCCTAGATCCGAAATCGGCGTATAAAGAAATTCACGAGAAAGCACCCTTTGTGGAGATTATCGAGGCGCCAGCAGCAAGCGTTTCGTTGCAAGACGCGGTTAGCTCTTATTTGTTTAACTCCCAGTTGGTGACGCTGCCCGACGGCGAGATGGCGCTCGTTCTGCCTAATGAGTCACGCGAGAATGATCGCGTGCGCGGTTTCCTTGAGGACACAGCCTCGGGCGACAATCCGATTTCAAAATTGGTGTTTAAGGACGTTCGTGAAAGCATGCGGAATGGCGGCGGCCCGGCATGTTTGCGATTGCGCGTTGTATTATCAACGGACGAAGCGGCCGCGGCGAACCAACAGTTTATTCTCGACGAAGGGAAAATCGCGGCGCTGGAAACCTGGATCCGCAGTCATTATCGCGATCGGCTTGGCGTTGATGATTTGCGCGATCCGGATTTCATGGAAGAGAGCCTGGAAGCGATGGACGCATTGACCGACCTTCTCAACATGGGCGCGTTTTACGATTTTCAGCGTTAGTTCGCCGCTGTCGTCCTGCTGAAGTTAACCGCGTTAAACTCAAAACAAGATTGGCCTGAGGTTTGGGGCAATCGCAAATAGCGATCTTCATCGTTCGTTCCGCCGCGTCGGTTTAACCAACGCTGCCGCTGTCCGTTTCGCGTTGGATCGCCTTGCGGCCAGCCCCGCGTAAAGCTCGCACAAAGCTGATATCGCTCCTCGCCAATGGCCTCATAAGGGTAGGGGACGCCGCTATCGGGGTCGCGCGGCAACGTGGCCGCGCACCCGATCGCGACGGGTTCTCGCGATGATTTTTGTTCCAGTTCGGTCGCCATGATTTCGAGCGTTTCGGGAAGCGCGCCGAAATAGGTGTAGTGGCAGTCAACCAGTCTCGCGATCGTGTCGATGTCGCGAATCCGGGCGTCGTCGGTGAGATTGGCGCGCGCGTCCATCGGCGAGCGAACAACCGAGAACGCCCAAATCACCAACGCGGCGGTAATAATGGTCGCGACTACCGCCAGAATGCGACCCGGCAGATCATGGCGAGAGTCTGCCCGCTCCGCGCTTCGCGTGTAGTTCCACAAAATCGCGCCGGAGATCGTCCCGACCACAAGCGCTTTGAGGAGAAACCGCGCGCCCAACTCCCCAGCCAGGAACTGGTAGACCACCGCCACGAGATCGCCGATGAGCGTGAGCGCAGCAAAGATAAGCGTGACGTAGGTAAGCCAGGCGCTTACCCGCGATGTTCGACGGTTGGGGTCTGCTCGGCGCGCCGCCGCCAGCCGCCTGCCCAAAAAGATAAAGATCGGATAGCCGACAACAAGGCTCGCGATCGCCCATCGCATGCCCGATACGCCGCGTTGCAACTCGGACGGATCAAGCGCATCGCGGAAAATAAATTCGATGAAGCTGAAGGCGAGGCCGCCGACGAAAATTGCGACCATCCCCAACAGCGCGAAATAGACAATGTACAAAAACGCTTCTCGCGCGGACCCGTATTTGCGCGGCGCGGGGACCGGGACGGGGAATTCCAGGTCGGCAAAGCTTTTCAGCGCGTCATCGACTTGATCGGACGGCCAACCCGCCTTTTTGAGCACTTGCGCAATGTCATCGCGCGCGGCGCCTTTGGCGATCGCATCGCGAACAAAATCTTCTAAAATCGGTTCAGACATCATCACGCCTTTCGCAACCGCATCATTAATGTGCGTCGGATTTTCGGGGCCACGCGGCGCAACACTAGCAGACGCTCGCGCCGATGCAGTGATGCGCATCACAAATGCCGTCGGAAACGAAAGTCTCGATCATGCGACTGCTAAGACAGAGTTTAGCCGTCAATTGTCTGATCGCGGCGGTAAACGCTTGACCGTTAGCAGATAATGCTAATAGATTTCTGGGGTGAGGAAATGCGCCGATGAAATTAGATCAGATTGACTACAAAATCCTGCAATATTTGCAGCACAACGCCCGCATGACGAACGCGGAGTTGGCGGACAAGGTGGGCTTATCGCCCACGCCGTGCCTACGCCGATTGCGACGCTTAGAAAGCGAAGGCGTTATTAAAGGTTACCATACGGAGGTTAACCGCGAGGCGCTTGGCGTTAACGTCACGGTGATTTTGCTCGTAAAACTCAAGCGGGAAGACGACAAGACGCTGCGCGAATTTGAAGCCACTATCCAATCGCGCGACGAGGTGATGGAATGCTATCTCGTCACCGGAAAGTTCGACTATTTCATCCGCGTGCTCGTGCCCACGTTGGCGGCGTATGAAGAGTTTCTGTCTGAGACAATGCTGCGCATGCCGAATATTGCGTCCGTGGAATCGAGCTTTACGTTGCGCGAGGTCACACGCAAGCTTGTAACGCCGTTGCCGCAACCGCCGTCCCGGCGTTAACTGGTTATGACGCTGATTTCGGAAACCCAAACCGCTTGGCGATAATGCGATCAACGAGGCGTTTTGGCAGAAACTTCGGTAAAATCCAGGTCGTGAATTTTTCACGCATGATGGCGTAGCGGGTTTTCGGCTTGTTCATCGTTAAAATTTCTGCGACGAGCGCGCCGACATCGCTGGGCTCTAAGCCATCTTGACCAACAGCTTTGTACATATCGCGCATGCCCTTCAGCACGCCATAATACTCCGTATCGGCATATCGCTCCGCGTCTATCTCGTCCGCTTTGTCCCAGATCGGGGTCTTTATGGCGCCGGGTCCGACAATGATGACGTCGATGCCATGCATCAATAATTCACGTCGCAAGCTCTCTGAATAGGCTTCGAGCGCATGTTTTGACATCGCATAGGGGCCGAGAATCGGCGTCGCATTTTTGCCCGCGACCGAGCTCATATTTACGATCCGACCCGGTGCGCCTTCGTACCGTTTGTCCGCACCCAAAATCGGCAGAAATGCCTGTGTCACGCGGACGGGTCCTAAGACATTCACGTTCATCTGAAATTCAATATCATCCAATGGGATGTATCGGAGCGGGCCGCCGACAGCGACGCCCGCATTGTTGACCAGTCCGTTGAGCGTCCGCCCGCCCAACGCATCGCTGACTTCTTGCGCCGCTTGTGCGATTTGCTCGGCGTTTGTCACGTCAAACGACACAGCGTGGAAATTCTCGCCAAGCTCGCCGGCGACCGTTGCGCCGTCTTCAGCCTTCCGCACACTGCCGAAAACACGCCACCCTTGCTCGACGAGCGATTGCGCGATCGCGCGGCCGATTCCTGTGGACGCGCCCGTCACGAGGGCCGATTGTTGATGCCACATGGGCGACATCCTTTCTTGCTGAGCGTTGGCGTAAACCCGGTACGTTGGGCCGCCGAACTGGGATCAAAACCTAAACCTCAAACGGTCGACGCAACGAACAACGCCACCGCGGCTGCGTTCGAGACATTCAGGCTTTCGCTGTTGGGCGCGATCTCGATGCGATAAAGGCCGTCGCATGATTTGGCTACGAGCGGACGCAGCCCGTCGCCTTCTGCGCCCAAGACAACGGCCATGGGTTGGGCCGTCGGCAAATCTTGGATCAATGTATCGCCGTCGCCTGCGAGCCCAGCCGCGAAGTATCCCATCTCGCGAAGCGCACTCAGAGCCCGCGCGACATTGACGACGCGGCAACACGCCATCGTTTCAACCGCGCCGGCCGCCGCTTTTGCCAGTGCGCCCGCAAGCGCCGGTGTGCGTCGCTCGTGAACGATGACGGCGCGCGCCCCAAAGGCGGCGGCGGAACGAAAAATGGCTCCGATGTTTTGCGGATCGGTGATCTGATCCAGGACCACCACGGGGCGCCCGGGTTCAGCCGGCGCGCAAGCATCCTCTAAAGACGACACAGGCAACCGGTCTGCCTGAACGGCTAGGCCTTGATGGACGGCGCCGTTCGTCAACAGAGCGGCCAACGCATCGCTTGCCATTGGCTCGATCGCACCGACGCCGATATCTTGATCAAGCGCTTTGGCAAGCCATTGCAGGCCTTGTTTTGTCCCGCAAACGCGATGGATCTCTCGGTTTGGATTTGCGATCGCAGCCGCGGCGGCGTGTCGTCCGTAAATCCATAATGTCCTTTCCCCATGCCCAGCGTGCGGCGCGCCGTGACCGCGGGCGCCCTTTTTGTGTTGGGGATCGCCCCGTCTTTTGGGTCTCGGTTTTTGAGGGCGGCGAGGGGGCATTGGGTGAGCTTTATGATGGGTTCAGGGGGAGAATTCGCCTGCTTTTAGCGACGATCACGCCGCGGGCAAAGGGCTGAACGCAAAGGCGTTTGCCATGGTTGCGAAGGGGCGGTGCGGGTTGTATAGACGCCGTTCCCAATCTGATCGGCGGCAGGCGACGGGCGCGGGTTCAGCGCTCTTTCTTTGCTGTGGGTCCTCTGTGGAGGGGTGGGAGAGTGGTTAAATCCACCAGACTGTAAATCTGGCCGCATTGCGTACGTTGGTTCGAATCCAACCCCCTCCACCATTTTTGTTTGCGCGATGCTGCCCGCCAACCCGCTCGCAAGGACCGGTTCGTCCTTCGAGGCCTCGCCGACATCGTCGTTTCGCTCTGGGTAAGTTGCTGCGCCATGGTCGCCGCGAGGCGGCCTCGCTATCCGGCCTACAGACGCCGCTCTGGACTGCAAGGTTAACACCACCCAACGATGCAGGTCTAACTCCTTCTTTGAATTGACGGTCGACCGAATGATCTCGTCCATCCCAATTGGACGGTGGTCGATTTTTTGCTCCGCAAATGAAAATGTTTCGCAAATTGACCCTGTGCTGAGTTTTCTGCACGCAAGAAAATCGCACGTTGACCTGGTTCCCACGATGTTGAGGGGATTTTCTCTGACGACCTCATCAAAGTGCGTTCTGTCGGTTTTAGAAATGCGTGTCGAAAAATGGCAGATCGCTAAAGCAATTGACGAAGAGGGCGCGCCGAAAGATCTCAAAATAGGTAAACGCGGCTAAAGGCTCGTTCGCGACACGACGAGCCGACGATGCGGTTTAGCGTATGGTGACCAGATTGGTAAGGGCGCCGTGGTGCGTCGATTCGGGCGGCGATACAAAAAACTCATATAAATCATATGCTTACTGCGCTTACGCTTGCCTCGCGAGCGATCGCTTGGCGCGTCGAAAGCGATGCCGGCGTAGTCCGTGGAACGAAATCGACATTAAGGAAAGTGGATTTCTCTTGCATGGTGATTAGGTATAAAATACCTCACCAACCAAACACGCGCCGGCTAACAAATGCCATTTAACGACGGTGATGATAAACAATCATCGCTATCAACACACGCCTTGGAAATACAATGACTCTGTATACTGAATACCTTGAAGAAATTGAAACTCGCAAAGGCGAGGGATTGCAACCAAAGCCGATTGACAATGGCGATCTCGTAAAAGTTCTGATTGATCAGATTTTGTCTGACGGTCACGAGCACCGGCAGGACTCGCTGCAGTTTTTTATTTACAACACGCTGCCGGGTACAACGAGCGCGGCTGAGGTAAAGGCGGCGTTCCTAAAAGACATTATTACCGGTGTATCGACAGTCGCCGAGATCAAACCCGACTTTGCATTCGAACTCCTGTCACACATGAAGGGCGGTCCGTCGATAGAAGTGTTGTTGGACCTCGTGCTGGGTGACGACAAAAAAATCGCTCGGTCGGCGGCGGATGTTCTTAAAACGCAGTTCTTTCTTTATGAGGCGGATACGGAGCGCCTTAAGCACGCCTATAAACAAGGTCATGAGCTCGCCGCTGAGATCCTGCAGAGTTATGCGAAGGCTGAGTTTTTTACAAAGCTTCCTGATATCGACGAAGAGATTAAAGTTGTTACCTTTGTCGTCGCCGTGGGCGATGTGTCGACCGATTTGCTGTCCCCAGGTAAAGACGCCCACTCGCGCTCAGATCGCGAACTGCATGGCAAGTGTCTGTTCGAGCATGATGCGAAGAAACAAGAGGCATTGCGGGCGCTGCTTGAGCAACATCCTGATAAGCGCGTGATGTTGGTCGCGGAAAAAGGAACCATGGGCGTTGGCTCTTCGCGGATGTCAGGGGTTAATAATGTCGCGCTGTGGACCGGCAAGAAGTCGAGCCCCTACGTGCCGTTTATCAATATTGCGCCTGTGGTTGGCGGATCGTTTGGCATTTCTCCAATATTTTTGACAACCGTCGGTGTGACCGGCGGCATTGGCGTCGATCTTCAAAACTGGGCTAAAAAACTCAATCACAACGGCGCACCGGTCCTTGGCGATGATGATGAACCAATCATTGAGGAGCGCTATTCTGTTGCGACGGGGACGGTCTTTACAATCAATACGAAAACCAAAAAGCTCTATGACGAGAGCGGCGAGGAGGAACTCGTTGATATCTCCTCGGCGCTGACCCCGCAAAAAGTGGAGTTCATGAAAGCCGGCGGATCGTATGCGGTCGTGTTTGGCAAAAAACTTCAGACAACGGCGTGCGGTATTTTAGGCGTCGATATTCCAGATGTTTTCGCTTCTTCAAAAGAAATCTCGCATCAGGGCCAAGGTCTCACAGCCGTTGAGAAGATCTTTAACCGAAACGCAGTTGGCGTGGCCCCCGGCAAGACACTGCACGCGGGCTCTGATGTCCGTGTGAAAGTCAATATTGTTGGGTCGCAAGACACCACGGGGCTGATGACGTCCCAAGAGCTGGAGATGATGGCGGCGACCGTTATTTCTCCGACCGTTGACGGATCCTACCAGTCTGGATGCCACACAGCGTCGGTTTGGGACATTAAAGCCCAAAACAACACGCCGAAATTGATGCGCTTCATGAACAAGTTCGGGCTCATCACCGCTAGAGATCCGAAAGATCAATACCACGCCATGACGGACGTGATCCACAAAGTCCTGAATGATTTGACGGTGGACGATTGGGACATCATTATTGGCGGCGACTCCCATACGCGTATGTCAAAAGGCGTCGCATTTGGTGCCGACTCGGGAACGGTGGCGCTTGCGCTTGCGACCGGGGAGGCAACGATGCCGATCCCTGAGTCCGTAAAAGTCACGTTCAAAGGGTCATTGGGCGAGCACATGGATTTCCGCGATGTCGTGCACGCCACCCAAGCTCAAATGCTGGACGAATTTGACGGCGACAATGTGTTCCAAGGACGGATTATCGAGGTTCACATCGGAACGCTTCTCTCCGACCAAGCCTTTACGTTTACGGACTGGACCGCGGAAATGAAGGCCAAAGCCTCTATCTGTATTTCAGAACCGGAGACTCTGATCGAGTCTCTCGAGATTGCGAAAAGCCGTATCCAGATCATGATCGACAAGGGCATGGACAACGAAGTCGGTGTTCTAAAAGGCCTTATTGCGAAAGCCGACGAACGCATTGCCGATATCCGCTCGGGCGAACGTCCGCCGCTACGACCAGACAGCAACGCCAAGTACTTCGCTGAGTTTGTCGTTGACCTTGATCAGATCAATGAACCCATGATTGCCGACCCGGATGTCGAGAACGACGATGTATCCCGGCGGTACACACATGACACCATTCGGCCAATATCTTTTTACAAGGGCGAAAAACCTGTCGATTTGGGTTTTGTAGGATCCTGTATGGTCCACAAGGGGGATATTAAGATCATCGCCCAAATGCTCAAAAATGTGGAAGCCCAGTCTGGGGGTGTCAGTTTTAAGGCGCCGCTCGTTGTTGCTCCGCCTACCTACAATATTGTTGACGAGCTGAAAGAGGAAGGCGATTGGGACATCCTTCAAAAATACTCTGGCTTCGTTTTTGATGACGATAACCCGAAAAACAAAGCCCGCACCGAGTATGAGAATATTCTGTATTTAGAACGGCCAGGCTGCAATCTGTGTATGGGGAACCAGGAAAAAGCGGCGAAAGGCGACACGGTCTTAGCGACGTCGACGCGCTTGTTCCAAGGGCGCGTTGTCGCGGATTCGGATGAAAAGAAAGGCGAGTCGCTATTGGCTTCGACGCCAGTGGTCGTGCTGTCTACCATTCTTGGGCGAACGCCAACGATTGAGGAGTACACGGCGGCGGTAGAGGGAATAAACCTGACCAAATACGCGCCGCCAACCACGGCGTTTTAGTCTAAATTCTTTGTTTCCTCGTAAGCCTATCGGTCCATGTTGGACGTGAAGAGTGACCAGGGCGGTTTCAATCTCAGCGGCGCGCGCGGCGTCAATTGTCTGCGCCGCTCATCCACCATGTTCCCGAATTGCGGACCAAGACGCGAAGGTCGACACGCAAAATGGCACGAGGAACGTCAACGCCACTTGGCCGTAGTTCAAGGTGAGGGGCGCCAAAAGCGCATCGCCTTGATTGATGACATTGAGCAAAACACCGACAATCGCGCCAACCTTCAAGGAGCGGCGAACATACCGACCAGAGACCGCTGCGCGCAAAGCGCTAAGCGCGGTTATTTCGGGATGGGCGTTTTCACTCATTTGCGTTTTTCCAAGAGCCTCAACAATCCATATCAGCAATGAACTGGACCGACCACAAGCATTCAGCGGTATTCCGCGATCAGGACAAATGGTATCACTGCAGGACCAAAAGTAGTGGTGCAGTCAACAATACGCTTTTTCTCAAATCAGGCTTCTCGTGCGCCGTTTTAAGTGTCGGTAGCGTCTGAGCGCTACAAAGGCTGACTACACGAGCGGGGGCGCAACTGTAGAATGGCGCACCGATTGCGAACCGCGCAAGGCGGGCCCGCGACAGGGCCGTCTTCAATGCCGCTATAAGCAGAAAATGCTGCTAGCGCATGCGATGCGCGGCGAACTGATTGTCAGTAGACGACTTACACATGGTCAATTCTTGTAGACGACGCCATCTTTCATGACGAACTCAACGGCCTCCAGGGTGCGGATGTCTTCCAGCGGATCGCCGTTGACCGCAATGATATCCGCGGCGAGACCGGGCGTAATTCGGCCGGTTTGCTCAGCGATCCCAAGCAACTCAGCGGTGGTCGTTGTGGCTGCCTTTATGGCGTCCATGGGCGACATGCCCCATTCCACCATGATGGCGAATTGACGGGCGTTCTGCCCATGAGGAAACAAGCTGGCGTCTGTGCCAAAACCCATTTTGACGCCCGCCTCGTATGCCTTTCTAAAATTCTCCCGCTGTCGCCGGCCAACCGTGCGTTCTTTTTCTAAGCTCTCTTCTAAAAAGCCCATGGCTTCGCCTTGGGACAAGATGAAATCCGTGACGTAGATATCCATAGAGAACACGGTTCCATTTTTCTTAGCCAGTCGAATTGCCTCGTCGGAGAGAAAGGAGGCGTGCTCGATGCTGTCAACGCCGGCTCTCAGCGCGGCGAGTATACCTCCTGTACCATGCGCGTGGGCGGCGACCTTTAAGCCGAGCGTATGCGCCTCATCGACCAGTGCATCCATCTCCTCTTGTGTATACTGTCTGGCGCCAACGTCGGTGCCCTTGGAAACGACGCCGCCCGTCGCGCAATATTTGATAAGGTCTACGCCGTATTTGTTGTTTTGGCGGACCTTCTGACGCACCGCCCACGGACCATCCGCAACGCCGTCGTTGCGCTCATTGTATTTGAAGGGGAGATAGTTGGAGTCGCAATGACCGCCCGTGATGCCGAGCGACGGACCCGCCGCGAGGATGCGGGGGCCGATCGCGTGTCCGGCGTTGATTGCGTCCCGCAAATCTACATCGGAGTATGCGGGCGCGCCTAAATTGCGGATTGTTGTGAAGCCCGCCATCAGCGTCTTGCGGGCGTTTTCTGCACCCAACACACCCGACATCGCTGCCGTATAGAATTGCACGCGCCTCAGGCCTTGGATGTCATGGCGGCGGGTAATGTGTACATGGCCGTCCATCAATCCCGGCAGAACAGTCATATCAGCGAGGTCAATAAATGTATCACCGGCGGGCCGTCCACCGGAAACGCCAGTGATAACGCCTTCCTCCACGGATATGTACTGATCAACAAGCGTCTGCTCTGTGAACGGATCGATAAGGCGTCCCGCATGGATAACCGTGACGTCGGCGGCTGCGACCGACATCAAGGCGAGACTCGCGGCGAAAAAGGAAACGGCTATGCGCTTGAACGTCAACAGGTTCATGATGAAACACCTCGCTTACCGCTAAACTCGGTCTAAGTTTTGAGTTTCACGCTCATAGCGGCCCAGAAATAGAGCCCTGTCGCGCAAAAAATCATATCCGTTGTTTGTGCGCCTTCAAAACAAAAAGCGCCCGCCATGTAGGCGGGCGCTATTCGCGAACATCAATGAGACGTTCTTAATTATCGCGTTGGAAGTTCATCGAGAACCGAGCGCCAAAGACGCGTGGTGAAATCACGTAGGTCGCGAACTGCCGGGCATAAACATCGTCCCCGTTTATGTCGGAGACGATTTGTTCGAATTGTGGCGTTCTGATTGCGCCGACTTCGGCAAACTCGTTGAAGAGGTTGTCTACGAAGAAGGTGAACGTCCAGTCTTCAGCTTCGTAGCCGGCCGCAAATTTTGCAATGCCGAATGCGGGCAACGTGTAGCTTTCGCCCCGACCCCCCGCAC
>JBCDBM010000039.1:0-18902 GCA_039183665.1 Pseudomonadota bacterium
AAATGGCCGGCAAGCCAGCCGAGCCGACGCCGAACGATCTTCAGGAACACTATGACCAGAATCCCGCCGCGTACACGGCGCCGGAATATCGCCAGTTCGACATGCTGTTGGTGCGCGGTGAAGATTTTCGCGATGAGGTCAGCGTTCCTGAGGAAGAGCTGCGGCGACTTTATGACTTCAATCTTGAGCGGCGCTACCAAACGCCCGAACGCAGAACCCTCTATCAATTTTCATTCGACACTGAAGAAGACGCGGCGAGCGTCGCGGCTGATTTGCGCGCCAACGGAACGCTGGAAAGCGCAGCGGAAATCTCGGGGACATCGGTAGAGTCCGCAAGGCTCGAAAATGCGCTTGGCGGCGAGATCTTAGACCCAACTGTGCGCGAGGCGGCGTTTTCTCCGGAGTTGCAAGCGGGCATGATTTCTGATCCCATTTCTGGCGCGTTCGGGTGGACCGTCATTCAAGTGGAAAGCGTCATCGAGGGCAGCACCACGCCCTTTGAAGAGGCGCGCGCAGAGATTGAAGAACAGTATTTATCAAATGAAATGCGCCGCGCCGTCGCGAACGCCATCGACATTGTTGAAGAAGAGCGTGATCGCGGCCTCGATTTGCAAAATGCGGGCGCCGCGGCTGGCCTAGAGACCATTACTGTCGGACCAATAGATCGCTTCAGCTTCGATCCAGGCGGCGCCATCATCGATGGAGTGCCTGGCGAAGCGCTGCAAGAAGCTTTTCTTCTGGATGAAGGCGAGGAATCTCAGCCAGTCCAGCTAGCCTCAAATGACGGCTACTTATTTGTCTCCGTACGTGAAATTACGCCTGCGGCGCTGAAGCCGTTCGAAACCGTGGAAGACGAGATTGTGGAATCCTGGCGGCGCCAAGAGCGCGCAGATCGGGTCTCTCAGACCGTAAGCGACCTCCGCGCAAGCATTACCGAGGGCGCGAGTTTCGACGACGCGGCCAGCCCATTCAATGTCACGCCAACGAGGACGACAATCGACCGCCGGTTTTCGGAGCAAGCTATCTCAGTATCGCTCGTGGAACAGATTTTCACCGCGGCGCCCGGCGCGCTGGTGTCCGCGCCGGCCGGAGACAGCAGCGATCAAATTCTAGCGCAAATCCAAAGCGTGAGTTACGGCGCCGTTGCCAACCAATCAGATCAAGCGGCCTTTAGCGACGTCATTGGCGCGCAGCTAGATCAAGAGCTCTTGGACCTTTTGGTGCGATCGATCGTTGACGCCTATCCAACAAAGACAAATGACGGTCAGTTGGAAGCGGTGTTTGGCGGCGAGCTGTAAAGCGGACGCGGTTAAAATCGCAGCGCGGGCGGGTCGGCAAGCGCCAATGCACCGGCTTGCGCGTCATCGCCCAACGCCAATCCAGGCAGTGCGGAAATCGGCGCCAGTTCAAAGCCGCGCGCCGGCGCGCTGGCTAACCAAGGCCCAATAGTTTCTAGCGTCGTTTTACGCGGATGAGCGATGGCGACCGCATACCCTGTGGCGCGCGCGATGTCTTCAACGAGCCCAAGCTGCTTGATCATTGACGCGCGATCGCCCTCCACTGCGTCTAAAAACACATCGCGCGCGAAAACCGTTGCTGCGACCCGTCGACCGGCGCGCTCAACGATCGTGTCGCCGGTCGTGACCGAATCCACAAAGAACACGCCACGCTCTTTAAGGTTCCCGAGCACCGTCATCATCGCCGCCTCATCCGTCGTCAGCCGCGACCCCATGTGATTGTTCACAGCCACATACCCGTCGAACCGATCCAGGTTCCATTCGAGCGCGCGAATGAAGGCGGACCCCGTCATATCGGAAAGCAAGGCATTGGGGCCCGGATCATCTGCGCCCTGAGGCTCCATCGGCAAATGCAGCATCACATCATTGCCGTCTTCTTCGGCCCTTCTGGCCAGCGCACCCACTTGCGTCGCATAGGGTAAAAACGACAGCGTGAGCGGTCCCGGAAGATCTAAGACTTTGTCGACAAGCGTTTTCTCTAGGCCCATATCATCAAAGATGATGATGATTTTTGGTTTGTTGAGCGTCGGGGATAACTCTTCAGACAGAAAAGCCGACGGCGCCAACCGCTGTGGCGGACCATTGGCGAATACCGATTGGATGATCTCCTTTCGTCGCTCGAGGCGCGCCAATGCCGGATCGCGCAGTTCCAGCAGAAATGCCGACTCTCGCGCCGCGCGGGCGGCGGCGCCCTGCTTAGAGACGTAGGCGGATAACGCGCCGACTACGACGCCCAAAACGGCGATAACGAGGCTTGCGATTAGTCCCGCCGCCCCTGCCCGTTTCGTTAAGATGGTGAACGTCATAGTCCCTTTGGCGTCTTCTTGAGCCCATTGACCCCGCGTCGTTAGGTGCGAGCGGCCAGCGCGCAAACGACCACGCGCCTTTTCTTCTTTTTCGCGTTCAGATAAGGCTGATTCTCGATCCACTTGCGCGTAAAAGGCGTGCGTTACGGAAGGATAATCTTCACCATGTCTGCGTTTACGCCTTTTCTCGCTGCTGCGGTGAGCGGCGACCCGCTCGATGCGCCGACCATGCGCGGCGCAATGAGCGCGCTGCTTTCGGGGGACGCGACCGATATCGAAATTGCTGGCTTCCTTGCAGCGCTTCGGACGCGCGGCGAAACGGTTGACGAAATCAGCACGGCGGCCCGCGTCATGCGCGAGAAGGCGGAACATGCGGCGGCGCCCGATAACGCCATCGATACATGCGGCACGGGCGGTGATGGCGCAGGCACTTATAACATTTCAACCGCAGCGGCGATCGTGGCGGCGGGCGCCGGCGCTAAAGTCGCAAAGCACGGCAATCGGGCGGCGTCGTCAAAATCGGGATCATCAGATGTCCTAGCCGCACTCGGGGTCAATATTCAGTGCCCGCCCGAAATAATGTCCGCCTGCATCGAGGAGGCGGGCGTGGGATTCATGTTTGCGCCGCATTATCATGCCGCCGTCGCGCATGTGGGAGCCGCGCGAAAGGGGTTGGGCGTTCGAACGTTGTTTAATCTTCTGGGCCCGATTTCAAATCCTGCTGGCGCCAAGCGACAAGTTATGGGCGTTTTCGGGCGCGAATTTGTGAAACCCATGGCGGAAGTTTTGGGCGCCCTGGGATCCGTGCGCGCATGGGTGGTTCATGGCGCCGACGGTCTCGACGAGCTGACGACGACAGACCTGAGTTACGTGGCTGAGCTTCATGCAGGGACGGTCCGCGAGTTTACGGTGGCGCCAGAAGATGCAGGTTTGGCCCGTGCGGCGCCGGCCGATCTCGTTGGCGGCGGTCCGGAAGACAACGCCCAGGCCATCCGAGATCTGCTAGATGGCGCGCCAGGCGCCTTCCGCGATATCGTCGCGTTGAACGCGGGCGCCGCGTTGCTGGTCGCTGATGTCGCCGCTTCCTTAACTGACGGGGTTGAGCGGGCGCAGGCCTCAATCGATAACGGGGCCGCCAAGACCGCGCTGGAGCGCTTAATCAAAGGATCGACGGCAACGCCATGACGATCCTCGACGAGATCATTGCTTATAAGCGGGACGAAGTCGCCGCGGCGAAAACAGCCCGCCCGGTGTCGTCTGTCATTGACGCCGCCAGCAAGACGCCGCCGCCGCGGGGGTTCTTCAGTGCTCTAGAGCGCGCCGCGACGGACGACTTCGCTCTAATCGCTGAAATCAAAAAAGCCAGTCCCTCGAAAGGCTTAATTCGTAAAGACTTCTCACCGGCTGAGCACGCGCGGGCCTATGAGTCGGGCGGTGCGACGTGCCTGTCAGTTCTTACTGACGGCCCCAGCTTTCAAGGCGATCTGACCTTTTTAGACTTGGCGAGGCGGGCGTCGAGCCTGCCTATCTTGCGCAAGGACTTCATGGTCGACGCGTATCAGGTTGTTGAAGCCCGAGCGAACGGCGCCGACTGCATTCTGATTATTATGGCGTGCCTCAGCGACGATGCGGCCGGGTCTTTGATGGAGTCGGCGACAGAATGGGGCCTCGACGTGCTGGTGGAAGTTCACGATCGCGATGAAATGGCGCGCGCCATTAACCTTAAGGCACGACTGATCGGCATAAATAACAGAAACTTAAAAACATTTGAGACTACCCTTGAGACCACGCGTGAACTCTCTGAGATGGCGCCCGATGGCGCCCTCCTGGTGAGCGAGAGCGGGATCCGATCCCATCAGGATCTTGAAGAGCTCAGTGGGTTTGGCGTCCGCGCGTTTCTCGTTGGCGAGACGTTGATGCGCCAGGCTGACGTCGCCGCAGCCACCCGCGCTTTACTAGGAAAAATCTAGTCAGCCCAAGCGCTTGATTAAGAGTTGACGGCCCCAAAGAACAATAATAGAACATCGTTGTTGTTTTGTTCCCTTGTCGTTTCGGCAGCGCAAGCAGAGACGCGCGCAGTTGCGACGAACGCTAAAGGGGACGCAAATCTGATTGGAGCGGCCAATGCTCACCAAGAAGCAGCACGACCTCCTGTTGTTTATTCAGGATCGAATTCGCGATACTGGGGTGTCGCCGTCTTTTGACGAAATGAAAGACGCGCTTTCACTCCGGTCCAAGTCGGGCATTCATCGTCTGATTACGGCGCTTGAAGAACGCGGCTTCATTCGCCGCTTGCCAAATCGGGCCCGCGCCCTCGAAGTTCTTCGTCTGCCGGATGACGCCGGTTCCGGAGCCGCGGTTGCGCCAGCGCGAAAACGCGCTCAGCCGCGCTTTTCGCCACGTTTGGTCGACAGCCAATTCCGACCCGCCGAAACGAGACAAGCCCCGGCGGATATTCGCGGTATTTCGGACCTGCCGGTGCTTGGCAAAATTGCCGCCGGTACGCCAATAGAAGCGATTCAACACGAGGTGGATAGATTTGCAGCGCCCGCCGCGCTGATTGGCGCCGGAGACCATTATATCCTCGAGGTCGAGGGAGATTCGATGATCGATGCGGGGATTCATGATGGCGACTATGCCATCATCAAAAGATGTGACGACGCTGGCGCCGGCGAGATCGTTGTCGCGCTTGTGGATGATGAAGAAGCGACCTTGAAGCGGCTGCGCCGACGGGGCCAGTCAATTGCGTTGGAGCCCGCGAACGCCGATTACGAGACGCGGATTTACGGCCCCGATCGGGTGGCGGTTCAAGGAAAACTGGTCGGCTTAATGCGGCGCTATTGACGCGCACCTGCCGAGCGCGACGCGCCGCACAAACTGAACGCCGAACCAAAACGCTCGTCTTGAACTATTCAAAGCGGATCATGGGCTTCAATTCTGGGTCTGAGTTCAGGGACCGGTCCAAGGACGACTGCCGCGAGCGTCGAGCACGGTTTCAATGCGGATATCACTGTCAATCCATACAGCATGAGCCCCACGGCGGTCTGCGCCTACGCGATCGATAAGGCGCGCCTGGCAATTGCGCCACGCGCTTGGCGACGCGTAAAAAAAAGCGATCACCAGATCCGCCCGGGCGCAATCTTCCGCCAAAGCAGAACGCTCTGTGAGAAACGACACGCGTTTGCCATTAATGTCCGCCACGCATCCACTGGCGTCACATTGCGCGCCCGATTCTGAAATCAGTTGCGCCCGCGCCTCCGGAGAGTCGAGGCCCGCCATTTCTGACCAGACCCGCGCCGAAAACCCATCGCGTCGACGATCAAACAACGCGTAGCGTTTTTCACCGTCCGCCGTATCAATGAGCAATCCGGATTGGCGTCCCGAATCGGCGACCATCAAGTCAGGCGCTTGTTGCGCCGAAATAAGAAGCGCACCAATTGCGACGCCCGCTAGCCCCGCCAATCGCAGCGGGGTACGCAGCAGGCATGTGATCAATCCGCCCGCTGTGATGAATAAGAGGGCGCCCAAAGGCCACTGCACCGTAAAGCCCACAGCGCCGGGCCAGGACGCAATCTGCCCGGCATTCGCAAGGATGACGTCGACGCCATTTGCGGCGATCGGCCAGACGAATTTATCGAGGCCGATCGGCGCCAATAGCAGGGCGAGCGTTGCCACAGGCATAATCCAAAAGGCCATTAATGGTGCGGCGATTAAGTTGGCCGGCAAAGAGTAGATCGCCACCCGATTGAAATGATACAGCGCATAAGGGGCCGTTGCGGTGGCGCAAATGAGATCGGTCATCGCGATGCCAACGCCATATTGCTTCGCCCGAGACAGCGCACCGGCGTCTCGATCGACTTTAGCCCGGGAAAACGCCTGTTCGAACCAAGCCACCAAAGCCACGGTCGCTGCAAACGACATTTGAAAGCCCGCATGAAACAGGGCCTCGGGCGTTGTCGCCAAGATGATCAAGGCCGCGATTGCCACGTTGCGCAGGGAGAAAGCGCGCCTGTCTACGAGAACGGCGATCAGCATGATCGCGGCCATAATAAAGGCGCGACGCGCCGACCAAGCCCCGCCCGAAAGAATAAGATAAAATGCGCCGGCAAAAAGCGCCGCGCCCGCCGCCCATTTCTTTATGGGGAACCGCAGCGCCAAAGCCGGCGCCGAGGCGAGCGCCAAGCGGACAGAGAAAAAAACGAAGCCGGTCGCAAGCGCCATATGAAGGCCGGAAATCGCCAAGAGATGGGCGAGACCCGTATCGCGCAAATCGTCTTCGGCTTGTTGGGAGATCGCATCTCTTTTGCCGGTGACGAACGCGGCGACGATGGCGCCCCCTTCGCCAGGCGCGGCAGCGACAATGCGCTCGAACACCGCTTTGCGAAACAACTCGACTCTCTGCGCCAGCGGCGTCGGCTGACCCGTCAGGCGCGGAACGGCGATGGGTGCGGAAACCGCAAACCCGGTCGCGCCGATCTTTTCAAAATAAAGCCGCCTCGCGAAATCATATCCATGGGGAGCGGCTGGCGCCGGTGGCGGTCTAAGCCCCGCGCGCAGCGTAACGGTCTCACCCGGCAACACGACTGCGCGATCGCCACGCCACGAAATGCGCGCTTTGGCCGGCAAGGCGGCGGGGCTAAGACCTTCCACCGCAGACAGCTCGATAATGAAGCGCTGCTGACGCGCTTGATTTTCCACCGAGAGAACGCGCCCCTGGACATCGACAATACCCAGATCTTCCGACAGCACCGGCGCCGCAACGCGCATAGCGCGCCAGTCCGCGGCAAAAAATCCAAGCAGGACGATCGCAAGCGCGAATCTGGCCGTTCGGAATTTCCCCAGCGGCGCGGCGAGCCCAAGGGCAAGAACGCCCGCCACCGAAGAAACCCAAATATCGGGCTCGCTTTTGAGGCCAAAATAGACGCCAACGCCGACGCCAAAAAGAACAGGCGCCCAAAGAAGGAGCGGCGCGCGCTCAGCGGCTGCCCAGTGCTGAAGCGCCGCGCGCGAATTGTGGGCGATACGCCGTAAGCGCGCGCGCAATTGAGGCCAATGGTTGAGCGCCCCTGTTCGGTCGCTGGCCTGTCGATCGTCAATGGGTAGCGCGTTTTGATCGCTCATAGGCGCCCGTAGAACAGATGTGTTAGAAGCCGCCGGACGAACCAATACTGTCCTTCCCTAAGTTGACCAGCCATTCCTCATGACTTCAAGCAACGTCGTTACGCGTTTTGCGCCCTCGCCCACTGGGTTCTTACATATTGGCGGCGCGCGCACCGCGCTTTTTAACTGGCTCTTTGCGCGCGGCCGCGGCGGAAAATTCCTGCTGCGCATAGAAGACACAGATCGCGCCCGGCACTCGGAAGAGGCCGTTTCAGCAATCCTTGAAGGGCTCACCTGGCTTGGCCTGGATTGGGACGGCGAACCGATTTCCCAATACGCAAACAAAAAACGTCATCAAGAAATCGCCGCGCAGTTGCTCGAAAGCGGCAGCGCCTATCGGTGTTTTATGACGCCTGAGGAGCTGGAGTCGGCGCGCGAACAAGCCCGCAGCAGCAAAACCCGCTTTGAGAGCCCCTGGCGCGATCGCGATCCCGCAAGTGCGCCGACAGAGCAACCTTTCGTTATTCGGTTCAAAGCGCCGCGTACTGGCGAGACGCAAATCACCGACGCCGTACAAGGCGACGTTACCTTTCCAAATGGAGCGCTAGACGATCTCATTATTCAGCGCAGCGATGGCGCGCCAACTTATAATTTGGCGGTGGTCGTGGATGATCACGATATGGGGATAACCCATATCATCCGCGGCGATGATCATTTGAACAATGCGGCGCTCCAATCGCAAATATACGACGCTCTCGGATGGAAACGGCCAGTCTTCACGCATGTGCCCTTAATCCATGGCGACGACGGCGCTAAACTGTCAAAACGCCATGGCGCTCTGGGCGTTGAAGCCTACAGGGATCTTGGTTACTTGCCTGACGGTTTATCGAATTACCTGCTGCGTCTCGGTTGGGCCCATGGTGATGAGGAGATTATTGGACGCGAGCGCGCCCTCGAGATCTTTGATCTTGAGGGACTAAACAAAGCGCCTGCGCGCCTTGATTTTAAAAAACTCGCTCACGTGAACGGCCATTACATCAGCATGCTGACTGATGACGAATTCGCAACAGGTGCGGCGCCTTTTCTTGAACAAGCAGGCGTATCGTTAACGCCAGAGAATCACGCGCGATTGTTACGTTCCGCGCCTTTTTTAAAACCGAGATGCGAAACGTTGAAAGACCTTGAGACAGCCGCCGCCTATCTGTTTCTTGAACGTCCCTTAGATATTGCGGGCAAAGCGGCGAAACCTCTACGAAAAGAAGGCGCAACGGACGCGTTAACACAATCCCTCGCCGCCCTTGAGGTGCTTCCTTCCTGGTCCGGCCCAGACGCAATTTCTCAATGTTTAGAGCGAGTTGCGTCACAAATGGGTGTGGGGTTTGGGGCCATCGGGGCCCCGCTTCGCGCCGCGCTTACCGCCGGCAGGCCTTCCCCTCAGCTTGGCGAAGTGCTTTATGGCCTCGGCAAGTCAGAGGCCATCGCGCGACTACGCGATAGAATTCACCCACCCGAGGCCTAGCGCTGACGTTTCAATAGAGTATTATGTGCGTTGCAACAAAATTATCGCGACGCAAAATAACGCAGAGAAGAGAGCGAATTCATGAAGAGTGACCTGAAACAGACGGGCGCCGCTTCCCTAACCGTAAAAGACAAAGTGCTGGAGTTGCCGACCTTTTCGGCCGTCCATGGACCGGACGTTATCGACATCCGAAAACTCTACGCGGAAACGGACGCATTCACGTTTGATCCGGGCTTCACATCAACAGCCAGTTGTGAGTCCAAAATTACGTTTATCGACGGGGACGAAGGCACGCTCTTGTATCGTGGTTTTCCAATCGATCAGCTCGCTGAGAATTCAACGTTCATCGAAGTCGCGTATCTCCTGTTAAACGGCGAGCTACCAACCGCCACCGAGCTTGACGCATTTGATCACGCGATCACCCATCATACGATGGTGCATGAGCAGCTGAAAAATTTCTACAATGGATTCCGTCGCGACGCGCACCCCATGGCGATTATGGTCGGTGTCGTCGGCGCACTGGCCGCGTTCTATCACGACTCAACAGACATTTCTGATCCCGTACAGCGACTGATCGCAAGTCATCGAATGATTGCGAAAATGCCGACAATCGCGGCGATGGCGTATAAATACTCAATCGGACAGCCCTTTGTCTTCCCGAGTAACTCGCTCGATTACACGTCGAATTTCATGCGCATGTGCTTCGCGGTGCCGGCCGCTGAATATGAAGTCAATAAAGTTCTGAGCGACGCGCTGGACAAGATTTTCATCTTGCACATGGATCACGAACAAAATGCGTCAACATCAACGGTGCGCCTTGCGGGGTCATCGGGCGCAAACCCGTTCGCATGTATTGCGGCGGGCATCGCGTCTCTTTGGGGCCCGGCCCATGGCGGGGCGAACGAAGCGGCGTTGAGCATGCTTGAAGAGATTGGATCGGTTGACCGCATTCCAGAATATGTGAAACGCGCAAAAGACAAAGACGACCCCTTCCGTTTGATGGGTTTCGGTCATCGCGTTTACAAAAACTATGACCCCCGCGCGAAGGTGATGCGCGAGGCCTGCCATGAAGTCCTCGATACGCTTGGCGTGCATGACGAGCCGCTGCTGCAAGTGGCGCTGGAGTTAGAGCGGATTGCGCTCGAAGATGAATTCTTCGTCGAGAGAAAGCTCTATCCAAATATCGATTTTTATTCAGGCATCACGCTGAACGCGCTCGGCTTCCCGCGGGATATGTTCACGGTACTGTTCGCCCTCGCGCGCACCGTCGGCTGGATTGCTCAGTGGTCGGAAATGATTGTTGATCCCAATCAGCGCATTGGTCGCCCGCGTCAGATTTATACCGGCGCGCCAAAACGCGACTACACAGCGATCGAAACACGCTAATCGAGCTCAATGCGCGCGCCGTCGACAAAGACGGCGCCGCCGCCTTTATGATCTATCCGCCCAGAGACCGACTGCAGGCGCACCTCGCTAGAGCCGGACAGCCTGAGCTCAGGCTGACGCGTCTCGCCGCCAAAATAGACAAGGCCCGATCCATCCATCGTCGCGCGCAATCGATCGGCGCGTCCAGATCGAACAGCAGCAAGGCCTGACCCGGCGATGCGCGCAGTCATCGGCCCGTCGAGGCCGGTGGCGCGAACGCTGCCCGAACCGGCGATCGACACATCAAGCATCCCGTCGATGACCCCCAAGATTACGTCGCCCGGCCCGGCAATATCAATATCAACGCTCGCAGCCTGACCCGCCATAAAATCTGCATCGCCAGAAATATCGACCTCTAGTCCCGCGCCCACATTGCCGATAATCAGCCTACTGCCGGACAAAATCCCGATTGATGCTTCTGCAACGTCACTAGCTTCGCCGTACACATAGCACCCATCAAGGTTTAACGCGCCGTCAATGCGATCCATGTCGAGCTGCATCCGCACGTCTTCAAAATTGACGTCGGTCGAAAGCGGGGTCGTGACGCGGATAACCGGGTAATCTTCAAAGAACGCGATATCTTGAGCAGGCGCGGTTTGCGTCTGTCTGTCCGCGCGCAGATTAACGTCACGCGAAATCAACCTGTCGCAACAATCGTGCGCTTCATCTGCGCGCCATGGCTCGCCCTCGAGCACGAGCACGCCGTCGACGATCGCCGTCTCTATGGCGCGGTACGTTTTTCCTTGCGTAATCGAAACGTTGATGTCTTCAGCGCTCGCCATACTGATAATTTCGATAGTCGCCGTTACGTCTTTGAATGTGATCTCATTCGCCTCATAACGCGCGGCCAGCGCGGCGCTCGTCGAAGCAACAACGGCAATGACTATGCCGCCCGAAAACACGAATTTTAGCTTTTGTATCCAGGTCAACGCCATGAGCGAGCCTTTCGTCCTGTCAAACCGTTTGAGCGCGTCACGGAATAATCACGCAAAATTCAAGCCGTTAACCATTAAACCCGTGCATTTATTTGATTTTGCCCGAGCGAATACTTAATTGAGGGCCCCATGGCGTTTCGAGGCGAAGAAAGGCTCTCATATGTCGTCACACACGCATAAACGCAGGACCACTGTTGCTGATATCCGTGCGCGCAAAGGCGGCGATCCGCTGGTATGCTTAACCGCCTACACCGCATCAATGGCGGAGATTTTAGACCCGCATGTAGACCTGCTTCTGGTGGGTGACTCTCTCGGGAACGTTTTACTGGGGCATAATGCGACGATCCCGGTCTCGCTTGACGATATGATCCACCATGCGAAAGCCGTCGCGCGTGCGAAACCGCACTCGCTTCTCGGCGTAGATTTACCCTTTGGCTCTTATGAGGCCAGCCCGCAGCAAGCCTACGAAACATCCGTACGGGTGATGAAAGAAACCGATGCGGACGCGGTTAAACTTGAAGGCGGCCTAACCATGGCGCCAACCATTGCGTTTTTGACGGAACGAGGCGTGCCGGTCATCGGCCATATAGGGTTACGCCCACAAGCAGTGCGCACGGTAGGCGGCTACAAAGTTGTCGGACGCACCTCCCAAGAGCGAAAGGCTGTTTTGGAAGACGCAGCGGCCGTTGCTGACGCCGGTGCGTTTTGCGTTGTTGTAGAAGGCGTGGTGGAGCCCGTCGCCGCGGAGATTACCAGCGCCATCGATATTCCAACAATCGGGATCGGCGCATCTGCCGCCTGCGACGGACAAATTCTGGTGACGGAAGATTTGCTCGGCCTTTTTGAACGATCGCCTCGGTTCGTTCGGGAATTCGCGAATTTGCGCGCGGTGATTAGTGACGCTGTCGCCGCCTATGCGGACGCCGTGAAAGAGCGCAACTTCCCGTCTGATACCGAAACGTACAAAGCTGATCCCGAACAGTTCTAGAGCGGCGCGACCGCGATATTATCGATCAGGCGTGTCTTGCCGATCCAGGCTGCGGCCAGTATGCGCGCCTCGTCGCGCGGACTTTCCAAAACTTCAAGCGTATTTGCGTCCACGAGGTTAAAATACTCCAGGCTGGAATATCCCGCGCGTGTCAGTCTTTGCTCCGCCTGCGCAGTAATGTTCGACCAAGCCAGCTTGCTCGCCTGGCTCTCTCGTGCGGCCCAAGTCAGCGTTTTGAAAAGCGCCGGGGCTGCACGGCGCTCATCATGGCTCAAATACGCGTTGCGCGAGGACATCGCTAAGCCATCGGGCTCTCGAATGATCGGCGCCCCAATAATCTCGATACCCATATCTAAATCGCGCGCCATCCGGCGAATGACTTGGAGTTGCTGGTAGTCTTTTTCACCGAACACCGCCGCATCGGGGCGCAGGATCATAAGAAATTTTGCGACGATGGTCGCAACGCCGTCAAAAAATTGTGGCCGCGTTAGCGCGCAATGATTCTCCCGTAGGTCGCCAACGGACACCGTTGTTGAGAAGTCATTTGGAAAAAGAGCCTCGCGATCCGGCGCGAATACGGCGTCACAACCGCGCTCCCTCAATTGGGCAAGATCGCCCTCCATATCGCGCGGATAGGTGGAAAAGTCTTCGCTAGGCGCAAACTGCAATGGATTGACAAAAATGGTCGCAACCACCCTATCACAGCGCGATTTTAGCGCGTCGATGAGGGACAAATGGCCTTCATGAAGCGCGCCCATGGTCGGCGCGACGCCAATGCGCTCGCCGTCCCGCCGCCACGTTTCCAAGCGAGCTTGAATCTCAGTTTTTTCGTTGAGGATAATCATGTCAGATGAGAAATTTGACTGTTGCCAATCGCCTGCGCAAAACCCAAAAGAACGGCCGCGGCAGATAGCATGATGACGATCATTAGGCTAGCCGCAGACCATCAGCGGACGAATTTTGAGGGGAAAATCGATGCTCGTGTCAATGATGCGCGCGAAGCTGCACAACGGAGCGATTACAGGCTGCGATCTTCATTATGAAGGATCGGTCGCGATCGACTCGCACTTACTCGAGGCGTCGGGTTTGCTTGTTGGCGAAGAGGTTCATATTTGGAACCTGTCTAATGGCGCACGCATCGTCACCTACATTTTAAAAGGCGAGGCAGGATCTGGCGAGATCGCTGTTAACGGCGCTGCCGCGCGCCACTTTCAAAAGGGCGATCGCGTAATCATCGCCAGCTTTGCGCAAATGACTTTGGAGGAGGCGAAAGCGCACCGCTCTGCTGTCCTTGTGCTTGCAGAGGACAATAGCATTCAGCGTGTCATTGATTGACGTCTATCGCTTTTTGTCGAGATATTCCGGCCAGGCCGCCGCCAGAAACGCTTTATACAGATTAACCAAGTCCGGCCTGCTCTTCAACGCCAACAAGTTCGCGGTCACGGTGCTTTCGTCTTTGCGCGCTACGGGTCCGGTAAACGAATTCTCCGGGTTTTCTTCAAACCGATCGACAAGGCTTGCAAAATAATGCCGCAGGACTTCTGCCGGCGCCGCTGAAAAGTCTTCTTTGAAAGCGGCCGCCGTCTCGTTCCAAACGAAACCCGCTAGATTTCCGCTCAATACGGCCAATGCATGATAATAAGGGCGATCGGCGTCATGCAGCATGAATGTGGGGTTCGGCGCGCTTGGAAAAATGGTTTTGAAACTTGGCCCGTCGCTCGGGCAGGCGAAGGCGATGTTCCGCATTTGCGCTACATCCAGGAGTGTCGTTGGGAAGGAGTAAAGCGGGTGGAAGCCCGCCATACCGTCAATACTCAGCGCTCCCGAAAAATGAACAGCGGGGCTGTCGCCAATGGCGTCTGACCACTGACGCCGCCACACATCGAGTTTGTCGTCCGGAATAGCCGCGCAGACGATATCGGCCCGTTTCACCGCCTCAACCGTTTCAGTGGAGGACGCACGCCCTTCGTCGCCGCGAATGACGCGCACCGGTTCACCGAGGGCGGTTAGATAGTGCGCCATATTTGCGCCCAAGCGCCCGGCGCCAAAGAGTACGTAATGCGGCATGTCGGCATTCGTCAGAGGGGCTAGTAAGGGGGCCGCGCACAAGCTTTGCGCCGACGCCGCATCCGCTTATGCTTGAGCCAGGAGCAAGTCGCAATGGCCGAACCAGGCAAACGAAACGCAATCACAGACGTTGAAGGCCTTACCGTCGGCAACGCGACAGATGAAAAGGCGCAAACCGGGGTCACCGTTTTGCGCTGCGCGGCGCCATTTGCGGCAGCGGCGGATATACGCGGCGGGGGGCCAGGCACACGCGAAATAAGCGCTCTAAGCCCTGAAAATCTCGTCGGCAAAGCAGACGCGATCGTCTTGTCGGGCGGTTCAGTGTTCGGGCTCGCCGCGGCGGACGGCGTTTGTGCCGCGTTGTCCTACCAGAATGAGGGCTTGCGTCTGGGCGACAAAGGCCCGGCGATCCCAATCGTGCCCGCTGCAATCCTTCATGACCTCAACAATGACGGCGACAAGAATTGGGGCGAGACGCCGCCCTATCATCGCCTTGGCGCCGAGGCGCTGACCGGGGCGAGCAGAGACTTTTCGCTCGGCAGCGTGGGCGCAGGGCGCGGCGCTATGGCGGGGGCGGTCAAAGGCGGATTAGGCTCAGCCTCTCTCGTGCTAGATAGTGGCATCTGTGTCGGCGCCTTGGCTGCGGCAAACCCAGCCGGTTCAGTTCTGATGGAAGACGGCCAGAGTTTTTACGCCTGGCCACTGGAGCTTGGCGCTGAGTATGGCGGCCGGCCCGTGCCGCAAGAACGCGAAGGCAGCCATCCCTTCCCCAAATACTCGCGATTAGCGGGCGCACAGAATTCAGCGACACCAGGCCGGGAAAACACCACGTTGGCAATTGTCGCAACCTCGGCGGATTTGACCCGCGTAGAGGCCAAACGCGTAGCCATAATGGCGCATGACGGGATGGCGCGGGCCATCCGGCCAGTGCACACGCCATTCGATGGGGATATCGTCATTGCGCTTGCGACAGGCGCGCATCGCCTGCCCGCTTCCGCGGAGATCATGCGCGCCGCGGCTGTCGCCGAGATTGGCGCAGCGGCGGGCGATTGCTTAGCCCGCGCGATCGCCAGAGGCGTATTCGAAGCCTCGAGCCGCCCGGCCTGATCCTTGAATGGATGATCCATAATGCGCAGCTTATGCGACTGCGCGAGGGACCATCCATGCGCGATCCCCTGCTCCTCGGGTTTATAATCGGCTGTCTGTTGATCGCCATCCGGTATCCGTTCGCGGGCCTGATGGTGTGGGGCTGGTTTACGCTGATGACCCCGCATCAAGCGGCCTACGGCGTTTACGGCTTGCCGCTGAACGCAATCATCGCCGGCGTTACGATTGCCGCTTATATCCTGTCGGGAGAGGTAAAGAAATTTCGGCTTGAGCCTGTGTCGGCAACCATCATCCTGTTCGCGTTATGGTTAATGCTGTCACAGATTTTCTCCCTAAACTCAGGGCACTCAGCCGTATATTTGGATCGATTTTTAAAGACACTGCTGTTTGCGCTGCTCGTTGCTCAAATGGCGAGAGATCGGTTGCGGTTTAACGCCATGGTTTGGATCTTCGTGGCGAGTATCGGATTTTTTGCTGCGAAAGGCGCTCTGTTCACGATCTTCACCCTCGGGGAATTTCGCGTTCAAGGACTTCCGAACACCGTCTTGGAAGACAACAACCATTTTGGGATCGCCGCCGCAACAACGCTGCCCATGATCCTGTATCTGAGGGCTGTTTCGAAAAGCGCGATCGTTCGAAATGGATTGATGGCGCTTTTTGCACTCACTGTGATTGGAATTATCGGCACGCACTCCCGCGGCGCGCTTATCTGTCTAATGGTTTTCGGCGGCGCCTATTGGATTCGGGCGAAGCACAAATTTTCGATTGCGGCGGTGTTCGTTGCCCTGATGGCGCCCAGCATCGCTTTTATGCCGGTCAAATGGACCGAGCGCATGACGACGATCACCCATGCCGCACAAGATGAATCGTTCATGGGCCGCGTCGACGCCTGGGTGATCAATCTAAAACTGGCGCGCGATCATCCGCTTACTGGCGCCGGATTGCGAAATTCATACGATCCGGAAATAGCGGCGACGGTCGACCCTAGTCGCGCGCAGACCGCAAAAGCCGCCCACAGCATTTACTTTGAGGTCTTGGGCGGCGCGGGCGTCGTGGGTCTTCTGATCTATCTCGCCATTTTTGGCGCAGCCTACTTCGCGCTGCGCAAAGCTGTTGCGCCGCGCCGCTGGGGTGCGCCCCCGCAATGGCGCAGCGAATACGCCCACCATGCACAGCTTGCGCTCATTGTTTTCGCCATCGGCGGCGCGTCGACGTCTATGGAGATGTGGGATGGCTATCTCGTGCTCATCGCTCTCTCTGGCGCTCTTGCCGCTGGACAGTCTAGGGCGCACGCGCAATCGCTGAGGGCGGTCAACGCTCTTAAACTCGACGCATGGCGTCGGCGGCGTCGGCAGGCGCGAGAGAAAGCCGAAATCCCAAACGAACCGCGTTATTCGCCGGGGCGCGCATAGACTGCGCCGCCAGGCATTGGCGCCGAGGCCCCCAGCTTTTGAGGGGGTCTGTAGGCGACGCGTGGATCACTTTTTCCATCTGGGCAACCGGCGCCCTCGACCTCAATCTGGATCGTCGAATGGCTAATTGCATGAGTCGTTTCGAGAAATGTTTTAATCGCGGATAAAGCCTCGGGCGCGTCTTCCGCTTTTGCAACGTGAGCGTGCAACGTTAAGCGCAGCGCATCCGGCGTCAGCTGCCAAACGTGAATATTGTGCACATTTCGGATCAATGGCGAGGCATGTTCCAAACCTGCCTTGAGCTCGGCCCGGCTAATATCCTTCGGCGAGCCCTCGAGCAAAATGTGGCCGGTCTCTCGCAACAATCGATAGGCGGAAACGCCGATCAAGATAGCGACCAAAACCGACAGGACTGGATCGACGCGCACCCATCCCGTCAAGATGATCACGCCTGCCGCAAGGATCGCTGCAGCAGAGCCAAACAGATCGCTTAGGACATGCAGCATGGCGCCGCGCATATTGAGATCGCGCTCGTCGCGGCGATGCAATATCAGAAAGGCTGCAATGTTCGCCAAAAGGCCGATGGCGGCGACCCCGAGCATTAGCTCCGCGTTGATCTCGCGGGGATTGGCGAACCTTACAATCGCTTCCACCGTGATCATGGCCAACAGCCCCACAAGAAGCACGCCATTGGCGAACGCGGCCAAAACTTTCAATCGTCGATAGCCGAAATGCAACTGCCCCGTGGGCGGCCGCCGCGCTAAAAATTGAGCGCTTGCAGCAAGGGCCAACGCTACGGCGTCGGTCAGCATGTGTGCGGCGTCAGCAAGAAGCGCTAGGGAGCCAGAGATAACGCCGCCGACTGTCTCCACCACCATGAAGACAACAATGACGGCGAACGCCCATATCAGCCGTCGAGCATTCTTATCATTGATGTGACCTTGATGGTCGTTGCAGGCCATGCGCCAACCAATTCTAATTATTCAGCATTAACGCACCGACACCAACCGCTTTTGACCTTAAGCCTTGAGCTCGCCGCGAGGCAACCCACAGTGGCGTCAGAGGACTGAAATTCGACTTCCGGCGTGCGGTAAAAAGTACTCTAGGCGGTCAAGAAAAAGCGTGACGTGATAACATCATTCGCGGTAATCTTGAGGGCGTGAGATCGCAGACGTTGATGACGTCACTGCGACGGGGACACTGGGGAATTCCACCTTGTTAGAGGGTCTTCACTCCATTAGCGGCCTGTACGCCGCCATCGCCGCATGCCTGATGAGCTTTGTGGGCATCGGCGCGATGGCAATGCGCAGTGACTGGGCGCGCGTCAATGGGTCTTATTTCTCCGCGTTTGCCGTCGGCGTTCTCGGAACCGGAATCCTATTTCACCTTCTTCCCGAGGCAATCGACTATTCTTGGTACGCGCTTACTTGGGCCGCAGTCGGTTTCACCGTGATGGTCTTAATCGGCCTCATTGTGCAGATCAGCGCCCGACAAACTGACAACGCCGCGGCGCTGACTTTCGGCTACGCTTCAATCATCGCGCTGTCTGCACATTCATTCCTCGATGGTGTTCTTTATGCCGCTGCATTTCACGGCGACGCCTTCACCGGATGGCTCTCCACCGGCGGACTCGTATTGCACGAGTTTCCAGAAGGGGTGATCGCGCTTTCGCTCTTACTCGTCGCCGGGTTGCGCTTGCCGCGCGCTGTCTTTACGGCCGCCATCGCAGCGGGTTTAACGACGGTCGCCGGCGCCGTGTTCGCGCACTATGTCGTTACGGCAACCGGCGAGTTGCCATTGGCGGCAATGTTCGGCGGCGCATCGGGCGGGTTAATCTACGCTTTGATTTTTCACTTAGGGCCTGACGCCGCAAGGGCGCCCGATCGACGCGGATATTTCTTTGCAGGGCTCGGTGTTGTCGTCAGTATTTCCGCGATCATCCTAGAATTGGTGGGCGGCGGCGGCCACGATCATCATCACCACCACCATCATTAAACACTCATGATCGGCAGCCAGCGATGCCGGC
>JBCDBM010000040.1:0-18428 GCA_039183665.1 Pseudomonadota bacterium
ACAAACTTTTAATATCCAGTTCAATTCTGGACACTTCACCTATGCTGGATGAGTGGGGTACTAGACCCAGCGCCACAGGCTCGCGCTGCGCCAAGGCTCAGGGACGACAAGCGTATCGGCGAAGTCTTGGGCGTTATCGGCGAACCACAGGGATTGCCACGCGGCTGCCCATTCGGCGCGCAATTCATAAGGCGGCTTGATGGCGCGCTCTTGTGTGAAGCCGAAGCGACCATAATAGGCGGGGTCGCCCAGCACCAAAATGACGGCGCAGCCGCGATCGCGCATCGCGCCAAATCCAGTGCGGATGAGCCCGCCGCCAATGCCGCCTCGTTGAAATTTGGGATCAACGGCCAATGGCCCAAGCAACCCAACGATGCTGCTGCTGTTCTCCAGTCTGCATTCCGTGAAAGCGATGTGACCGACGATACCGTCCTGGCTTTCGGCGATGAAACTCTGCGCGTCAGTGCAGCCCGATAGCGCATGGACAAGCGGTGTTAAGTCTTCGCTCGGAAAAGCAACTCGATAAATCTCGAAGACAGACTCAAGATGCTCGTCGAGAAATGGCTTGTAGACGCATTGGCCGACATCCTTCATCGGCGTGCAACGACTAGCCGCGACAGCGCAGGTTGGCGGCTGAATTATGGGTCAGCGCCGCCTTGCTGCTGTAGTTCGCGATGGCTCCGCTGGTCCATGCCTCGGCTAAGTCTTTGCCCATGCACGCACAATATGAAGCCGCGTCGTCAATGCCAGAAAGCGAGGAGGCGGTACTCTCGCATGATTGGATTTTCTGTTTCTCGAGCACATCGCCGATCCGGCAGACCTTCATATCGCTAATTTGCTGAATAACTTTTGCCGTTGCGAAGCTCGCCGGGTCGACGCGCACTTCGAGTTCGGCGATCTCCGCTTCGGTGCGTTCAATGCCGACGATGAAAGCCGCCCGACGTTGCGGGTCTTCCTCTGTCTCGAGTCTTTCGCGCGCCACCTTTATCTGATTTTGCCGATCCGGCAGCATCTTCTCTGTCTTGTTAAGCCAGTCTTGTTCAACCAATGCGTTGCGCGCGGCGGGAGCATTCTCGTCGAGGCAGGTGCAATCGAAAAGCTGGTTGACCTGTTGACGTGTGCGGCAGAGTTCCGCGGCCGGATCCGACATCTTTTGGACTACCGGGGCCGGCGCCGAAGGGGCGGGCGTTTCGTTGCTGACCGTCTCCGGCGTTTTGAGCATGCCAGTCTGATCTTGAACACCGTTGTAAGCACCTGCGCATTTCATTGCGCGCTCGACATCTTGTTCGCGGCCGCCGCGCGACATAAGCCGCAAGACCATAAAACACGCGTCCATGCAGTCCCTGCGGCCTTCTGCGTTGGACTCTTGGCAAAACTCGCGCAGCGCCGTCGCCTGCTGCTTGAACGCATTTCTGTCGTCGAAACTAAAGAAACTCTGGTCTATTCGGTTGGGCAATGTGTCGGCTGCCGCCCCGCCGAAAATCCCCACTATTGCCGCCAAAAATATGCAAACTCTTTTCACAACGCCCCATCCCGTCTTACGCAGCCTGTGACAATATCGAATCTCGCCGGAACCGCAACAAACCGACGCTGAATTTCACGCGCTGCCATCGCTTTGCTTTTCTGCGCCGCCCATGGTTAGAATACGTCAAATGGGGATCGCAGGGCGTCCGTGCTCGGTTACTGTTAGGGGAAATCAATGTTTTTCAAGGGTATGATTGGCGCGGCAGCGGCAATGTCAGTATTCATGTCGACAATGCCTGCGATGGCTCAATCGCCGATCGCAAATCCGACCGGGTTGGTGTCTAATTACAATATTTCAGCAGTGGAAAGTCTGCTTACGGAGATTGGCGTTCCTTTTGAACGGCGAACCCGCGAAGACTCGGTGCAATATTTGCTCGCCAACATAGACGGCCTGAACTTAATTTTGCGACCCCAGGCTTGCGATGCGATTGCCTGCGATGGGCTGGAAATGATTGCGTTCTTCACTGATTTTTCGGCGTCTGCGCAAGCGATGAATATTTTTAATCGGGAGTACAAACCTGTTCGCGTTTTTCTCGACTCGCAAGGACGCACGTTCTTCTCCAGATACATGATCGGCGATTATGGCTACACGCGCGGCAGTTTCTTCGTGAACCTTGCAGTGTTCTCGCAGTCGCCGCGGGTCTTCCTAGATAACTTTCCGCCTCAAGGCGCATCGCCAAATGCGCTGCCGCCGACAGCAAATCAGATTTCTGGAGATGCGGAGCCAATAAAAGCCATGCCGCTCAAGATGTATGAGCCGGGCGAAGTCGCGCCTACCGATGAGGAGGCTGAGCAACTGAACGCCCTCCAGATGACGGCGCTGAAAAAAGCCGAGAATTTCGGCGCGACCCCGGACGCCCAGACCACCCATAATTTTGAATATGCGGCGAGTTTCCGTGAGTTCGCGGTGGAAGAAACAGGCTGGCCTTCGGCGCTCGGAAACAAGGTCCAAAACTAAGTTCTTTTGTCGATTGGCGACTGCCGGACCAGCCGAATCACGCCTAAATTGCGCGTTCGCAACAATGGTCTTTTACTGATGTCTCAGCCCGTCGGCTCTAAAGCCAACCCGTCGCAGTTCGATTGTTTTGACGATTTGGCCGAAGACGAACCCTATTTCGTCATCCGGGCAGATGACCCTTTGTCCGACTCGCTCGTCGAACTTCATGCCTATATCGGCGCGGGGCAGTCCGGCGCGGCGCACAATAAGCTCGCCGAAATCATGGCCTTAACCGCGGACCGCCCGCCACGGCCGTCAGATTCGCCAAAATACCGCGAGACGTTTGCGATTTCGCAGTCTATGGAGAGTTGGCGGCGAAAATAAACCTTTTGAGAGGCGCTGCAGTGTGCGCTTGCGTCCGTGCGTTCCGTCGCTAGGTTCACGACAACGGCCTACGCAGGTCGATTTTTCACTAATCAGGAGATACGCATGTCAATCGACGGCACCTATACGCTAAACATCAAAACCCCTATGGGCGATCAAGCTGGTGAGCTCACCTTGAAGCAAGAAGGCGACGCGGTCACTGGGGATATGAAAGCCGCAACCGGCGCCGCGACGGTGGAAAATGGCGCGCTAAACGGCGACACAATTACCTGGTCAGCTAATGTAACGTCGCCGATGCCAATGACGCTTGAGTTCGAAGGCAAAGTCGACGGCGACAACATCGCCGGCAATGTGAAATTGGGCGCCTTCGGGAACTCTACTTTCTCGGCTGTCAAAAACTAACTTTAGAGGCCTCGCGCGATGAAACGCCTTATCGCAAGTGTGTTTCTCGCCGGTTTTCTTACGGCTTGCGGCGGCGTGCGGGATGACCCCGCCGCCGCCGTTTCGCAAGAGGGCCAATCACAGTCTCAGGGCTTAAGCGAGACGGCGCCAATTGGTTCGATCGCGGAAGACTTTGTCAAACTCGCGCTCGGCGTTGGCCAATACGACCCCGATTACGTCGACGCCTATTATGGCCCTGAAGCTTGGGCCGATGCAGTTGCCTCGGATGCGAAGTCTCTCGAGCAACTTATCCAAGACGCGGAGTCGTTGTTGGAACGCCTTGCCGCCGTTAACGCAGCGACGCCAAGTGCTCGCGGTGCAAAGCTCAAAAAGGTGCTCGTCGCTGCGCGGACGCGCCTTCAGATGGCTGCCGGTGAGACGTTCTCCTTCGATGACGAGGCGCGTCTTTTATACGATGCACGTGCGCCCCAATACGACATCCAAACTTTCGACAAAGCGCTGGCTGACATCGACGCGCTTCTCCCCGGCGAGGGATCTTTAGAGGAGCGGATGAACGCCTTCCGGGCGCAATTCGCTATTCCCGCGGAAAATCTCTCTGCGGTTTTTGATGCGGCGATCGCTGAATGCCGTAAGCGCACGCTGGCGCATTACGATCTACCCGAAAACGAGCGGTTCACGTTGGAGTTTGTCGCCGATAAACCCTGGAGCGGGTATAATTGGTATCGCGGCGACTATGAGAGCCTAATTCAGATTAACACTGATTTCCCAATTAGCATCGACCGCGCCATCGATTTGGGCTGCCACGAGGGTTATCCCGGGCATCATACGCAAGGGGTCATCAACGAGCGCGACTTGCTGGGTAAAAATGAGTGGATTGAATATTCCGTGTTCCCACTATTTTCGCCTGCCGCCTTCATTGCTGAGGGCACGGCCAACTATGGGATTGAGCTGGCGTTTCCGGGCGATGAAAAGCTCGCCTTTGAACGCGACGTCTTGTTTCCCTTGGCCGGTATCGATCCTGCGCTCGCTGAGCAATTAGATCGCTTAAATGAAGCATGGCGCCCGCTTTCTCATCTGAGCAACCATGTTGGCCGGCTTTACCTGGATGAAAGTATCGATCGCGAGGCGGCTCTTGGCATGCTAATGAAATACGGCATGCGCTCGCGTGAGCGCGCGGAGCAAAGCGTTGCATTCATCGAAAAGTACCGCGCTTACGTTATAAACTATAATCTCGGGTTAGAGATTGTCGACGAATTTATGAAGCGCCGAACCGCAGCGGGCGAGGACCCATGGAGCGCATTTCAGACCCTGTTGAGCGAGCCGCTCTCCCCCTCTGATCTTCAGGCGGATGAATGATGCGCGCCGGGGCGCTGCGCATCGTCGAGCAAATCGCAGGGCTTACTCTCATTGTGGCAGCAGCCCTCTGGTCTTTGGTTGGCATATTGGGCGCTTTGGCGACGCCGGAGACAAGCTCCATTCACCCGAACATTTATGTTGCGCCGTTGGTCGAATTAGAAGCGCGCAACTATGCGTCCCCCGGCGGTATTATTGCGCAAAGCGATGGCGCGAGCGCGGTTGAGTTGCGGGTGTTTCTTGGCCGCCCGGTTTTTCGCGTCGACACCCACGCCGGCGCGCAGCTTTACGATGCGCAAACGGGCGAATTGCTGCCGCCCATCAGCAGGCTTACAGCGCGAGAGGCCGCCAAACGCGTCTATATCGGCGAGGGTCGTGTCAGAGACATCGAGTTCGTCGAGGAGCCAGCGCAAGCCTGGCGAGTTGTTTTCGACGACGCGCGACAAACCACGCTTTTCGTCGCGCGCGATTCTGGTGATCTCATCAGCGTCGAGGATGGCCGGCGCTCGGCTGTGTTGGACGCGCGAACAAATCTCGAAGATATGCGTCGCGGCGCAGCCGGCGCGGTCCTCTCTATACTAACGATTGCCGCGTTGATTGTGTTTCTCGGCACGCGCGGCGTTCGGGTGCTTCTGCAAAGGCGAAAAGCCTAGGCGCGTCGTTTGGCGCCGCGGCCTTGCTCTGCGCGCTGAAACGCATCTTCGTCGAATAGCATAGCGAGCTGGTCGATTATGGCGCCGCCGAGTTGGTCCACATCAACAATTGTCAGGGCCCGACGGTAGTAGCGCGTGACGTCATGGCCGATGCCTATCGCAAGCAACTCCACAGGCGATGTTGTCTCAATGCTATGGATCACCTCGCGCAGATGCCGCTCCAAATAAGCGCCGCCATTGGCGGAGGATGTCGTGTCGTCAACCGGCGCGCCGTCTGAGATCATCATCAATATTCGGCGCGATTCAGGCCGACCCAGCAATCGTCCGTGCGCCCAGGTGAGGGCCTCCCCGTCGATGTTTTCCTTTAAGACGCCTTCTTTCATCATGAGACCAAGCGAGGCGCGTGCCCGACGCCACGGCGCATCCGCCGATTTGTAGATAATGTGGCGTAGATCATTGAGACGCCCCGGTTTTGCCGGTCGTCCGTCTGCCACCCATTTTTCCCGTGACAAGCCGCCTTTCCAGGCTTTCGTTGTGAAGCCCAGAATTTCCACCTTAACGCCGCAACGTTCCAGGGTGCGCGCGAGAATATCCGCGCAAATGGCCGCGATTGTAATCGGGCGACCGCGCATCGAGCCGGAATTGTCGATGAGGAGCGTCACCACAGTGTCGCGAAACTCTTGATCGCATTCCATCTTGTATGAAAGTGGCTGCATTGGATCGACCACGACGCGCGCGAGACGCGCCGCATCCAAAACGCCTTCGTCGAGATCGAACATCCAGTTTCGATTCTGTTGCGCCATTAGCTTGCGCTGCAGTTTATTGGCCAGACGCGCGACAATTGCGTGGAGATTCTCCAATTGATGATCAAGCGTTCGGCGCAAGCGGGCCAAATCTTCCGGATCGCACAGGTCAGTCGCTTGTGCGGTTTCATCGAAGTCAGTTGTGTAGACTGCATAGGGCGCTTCAGTGTCGCCATCAAATCGCGTGCGCATTGATGCGACGCGCGCATTCTCCGCAGCCTGATCATCAGCCTCTAACGCGGCGTCCAGTGCGTCGTCCGCCGCCTCTGCTTCTGTGTCATCGTGCTGATCATCGCTGGTGTCATCCGGCGCCTCTGCTACATCGGGTTGGCCGGCGTCGTCCTCATTTTCGTTGCTAGGTTTATCGTCTTCGTCTTCCGCTTCCGCCTCGTCCCCGCCATCATCGCTCGCCGATTGATCGTCCAAATCAAGATCGCGCAATACGGCTCGGGCGAGGTCGGCAAAGGCGGCCTGATCGCCAAGGTCTGCCGCCGCCGCGAGGGCGTCCAACGACGCGCCAGCTTTCTTTTCGATATCCCGCCCGACAATGTCCATGACCGCCGCCGCTGACTCCGGCGGTTCCCGGCCGGTCAATCGTTCCCGCAACAAAAGCGCGGCGACATCGGCTAACGGCGCGGCGTCTTCCGGATTGAGTGTTTGGTAGCCTTTTTCCGAAATCGTTTTGTCCAGCGCCGCTGCGAGATTATCCCCGACACCCTTGAGCGCGAGCGCGCCAATAGCCTCGCAACGGGCATTTTCTAGGGCGTCGAACACCGCCTGGCCTTCAGGGCGTGTGGGCGCGAGGCTCCGATGGGCGACCGCGTCGTGATGAGCCAACCGCAATGCGGCCGCATCGCATTCGCCCCGGGCTTCGGCCGCCGCTTGGGAATCCAATTTGCGCGCCAAGGCGGGAACCCGCGCCGAATTGCCGACAACCGAAACGCGATCCCCGCCAAAAGCGACAGATACGTCTGGTTGCGCGGAGAGGGCGCGGGTCGTGAAGGACAACGCGCGCTTAAATATATCTCGGACGGTTTCGTTCTGCGCCATGGCCCATCAATACAGTCCCGGCAAGGACTGCGAAAGGTTTCTTAGCTGCGGTGTAATGCGCGCCCAAACAGCTTTTGAGAGAGGCGCCCTCCGAGTTGCGCTACCAGATTCGCACCCGCTGCTCGGGCGGCAAATAGAGTGCGTCGTCACTCTCAATTTCGAACGCGTCATACCAAGCGTCCATATTGCGCACGATGCCATTGACGCGGTACTTCGCCGGCGAGTGGGGGCCTGTCGCCACTTGCGCTTTTATTGCTTCCTCTCGGGCGACGCGTTTCCAAACTTGGCCCCAGGCGAGGAAAAACCGTTGATCGCCTGTAATCCCGTCAATGGTGGGCGCTTCTTCGCCGTTCAACGACAGCTTGTACGCCTCATAGGCGAGGTTCAGGCCGCCCAAATCGCCGATGTTTTCGCCCATAGTGAGCGTCGGGTTAATGCTGAACCCTTCAAATGGCTCATAGGTTTCGTATTGAGCACCAAGCCCTGCGGCGAGAACCTCGTAGTTCTCTTTATCTTCTTCCGTCCACCAATCACGCAGCATGCCGTCGCCATCTGATTTTCGGCCCTGGTCATCAAAGCCATGGCCAATCTCATGACCGATAACACCGCCAATGCCGCCATAATTCACGGCTGGGTCCGCATACGGATCAAAAAAGGGCGCTTGAAGAATCGCCGCGGGGAAAACAATTTCGTTGCGCGTCGGACTGTAATAGGCGTTGACGGTCTGCGGGTTGATAAACCACTCATTGCGGTCGATGGGTCCGCCCAGCTTTTTGACTTGCTCCGACCAACCAAAAGCAGTGGCGCGCTTCGCGTTGCCATAGGCGTCACCGCGCACAACGGTTAGGGACGAATAGTCTTGCCACTCATTGGGATAGCCGATTTTTGTCGTGAACTTGCCGAGCTTTTCCCTCGCTTCGACTTTGGTCGCCTCGCTCATCCAATCGATTGCGTCAAGACGCACGCTGAGCGCGCGTTTAACATTCTCGACAAGCTCAACCATCTGCGTTTTCGATTCTGGAGGGAAGTGGCGCGCCACATAAACTTGCCCGACAGCTTCCCCTAACGTGCCGTTCACGGCTCCCACGCCTCGCTTCCAGCGCTCACGCTGCGCAATCGTGCCTCGCAGTTCTTTGCTGTAAAACTCGAACCGCGCTTGATCGAACGCGCTTGGCAACGTCGATGCGAAGCTGCTGATATGATGGAATGCTAGATAAGCCCGCCAAGTCTCGACCGGAGTTTCGCTAAAGAGCGCCGCGAGTTTCTGGATCGCATCGTCCTCGCGCACAATAAGTTCTTCGAGATCGCCCAGATCCGCAGCCTCGAAGATGACCCGCCACGGCGCGCCTGGCGCATACAATTCGAGCTCATCCACGCTCTTTAAATTGTAGGTCAGATCGCGGTTCCGGCGCTTGGCTGGCTCCCAATGGGCTTCAGCCATGCGCGTCTCCAAATCCAGGATCGCCGCCGCTTTTTGCGCTGGCTCGGGGACTTCAGCCAAGGTCAGCAGAGTTTCGATATAATCCTTATATTTCGGTCGTTTATCGGCCAATTTGTCATCGAGATAGTAGTCCCGATTGGGCATCCCAAGGCCGGCCTGCGTGATGTACAAGCTGTACTGCTGGGTGCGTTTGGCGTCGATCTCTACATACGCGCCGATAAAACTGCTGGCGCCCAATTCGGGCAGCGCCATGGCGCGGGCGACGTCTTCATGTGTTTGCAAAGAGGCAAAAAATTCAAGATCTTCTGCGATCGGCTTAAGGCCCAATTTGTTGATCGCGTCCACATCCACGAAACTCGCAAAAAAGTCTCCAATCTTTTGTTCAATCGTGCCGGTTTTGGGGGCGCTCGCCGCTGCGTCTTTGATGATTTGTCGAACTTGCTCCTCGCTGCGCTCGGCTAGAATTGTAAAAGAGCTGTAGCTTGAAAATTCGTCAGGGATTTCTGTGCGTTCAATCCACGACCCATTCACATAGTTGAAAAAGTCATCGCCCGGATCGACACTTTCCAGAACGTTTTCAACTTCAATACCCCACTCGCCGAGCTCTGGTTTGGCGGCCTCTGGGGGCGCGGCCATGGAATCAGGCCGACCACCATCGCTGTTGCTGGATGAGGCGCCGCAAGCCGCGAGCGCGACCGAAGCCATAAGTGTTACGCTCAGCCTTCGCACGATTGTCAGCCTTTCTGCCACTGGGATACCGCCTATGTCTTTTCGGCGCTAAATCTGCGCTGTTTGCTCTTATTTACAAGGCTTGCGCAGACTCGCTGCGACCGATTTGATCGCGTGGTTGCCGGAAATCGCGATTTCCGTCATTTTTAGTGGTGCTGATGAGAGGCTGCTCCATGGATTTGACATCCGTTATCCGAACGATCCCCGACTACCCTAAGCCCGGGATTATGTTCCGAGACATCACCACATTGCTTTCCGATGCGCGCGGCTTTCGCCAGGCGGTGGATGAGTTGGTGCAGCCGCTCGCAGGCGCGAAGATCGATAAGGTGGCTGGCATTGAAGCCCGGGGGTTTATCCTCGGCGGCGCGATCGCTCATCAGCTCTCGGTTGGTTTCGTGCCAGTTCGGAAAAAAGGAAAATTGCCCTTCGAGACGTTGAGCCAGTCTTACGAGCTGGAATATGGCGTTGATGAGGTGGAGATCCATGTCGATGCGGTCTCGGCAGGCGAAAAGGTGCTGCTCGTAGACGATCTCATTGCAACCGGCGGCACTGCGATGGCGGCTATTCAGTTACTCGAGCGCGCCGGCGCTGAAATAACATTGTGCTCTTTCGTTATTGACCTGCCAGATCTTGGCGGCGCGCAAAAGCTCCGCGATGCGGGCAAGGACGTAATCTCGTTGGTCGCGTTTGAGGGCGAATAGGAAGAAACGCTTGAGGGCGGAGCGGTACAATGCCGTTATTTGAAATTGGGCTATTCGTGTTCCTGGGGCTGCATGTGTTCAGCTCAACGGCGCGCGGGCCTCGGGCCGCGATCATCGGCAGTGTCGGCGAGGGCGCGTACAAAATAACGTATGCGCTCTTGGCGATTGCCTCTCTCGCGCTGCTGATCGTCGGATGGCGCGCTGCGGATATCACCCCGCTATACACGCCAGCGCCGTTCTTGCGCCACCTAACGCATCTGTTGATGCTCATTTCCATCATATTGCTGGTCGCTGCGTACACGCCAGCGGGACGAATAGCCGCCGCGGTCAAGCATCCCATGGTTCTGGCGATCAAAGTCTGGGCGCTTTCGCATCTTTTGGTGAATGGTGAAATGCGCTCCGTCTTGTTATTTGGCGGTTTTTTGGCGTTTGGCGTGATCGATCGCATTGCGCTGAAGCGGCGAAACGCGCCGGTTCGAACCGCTGGCGCGGCGCACAATGATTTGGTCGCGATCGCTATTGGCGCAGCGGCTTATCTGCTCATCGCCTTTTATCTGCACGAGTACATTGCCGGGGTGCGGGTCTTCGCGTTTGCCCCGTAAAACAAGACGCTCTACAGGCCGGGCGGCTGCTTTGTGAAGTAAAGCGCGTCAGTATTGTATCCGAGCGCCGCGAGCGTTGAGAGCGCTTCCTCCCGAACACCCTCGGAGATTATTGGGGTGCGCGCCAAAATCCACAAATATCGGCCAGAGGGTTCGCCCACTAAAGATAGCGAGTAATCGTCAGCCAGGCTCAAAATCCAATAATCTCCCCAAAAGGGTCCGAAGAAACTCACTTCTAACTTGGCGTTCGTTGCCGCGTCGACGACGCGCGCGCGGCCATTGGCA
The DNA here is from genome assembly GCA_039183665.1 of Pseudomonadota bacterium. Classification (GTDB taxonomy): domain Bacteria; phylum Pseudomonadota; class Alphaproteobacteria; order Caulobacterales; family Parvularculaceae; genus Hyphococcus. The sequence goes on from JBCDBM010000040.1 coordinate 10,865, forward strand.
ACGTCGGGCTCGCCATCAGGCGCGCCTTGTCGGCAGGTGTTGACAACCGAAATCAAGCCGTCGTCGCGCCATGCGTAATCGGCGGTGACGCCTTCGCAGTTCTCCTCGAACGAATTGGGAAACCTGGCGATCTCATACCAACGGCCTAAATAGCGCTCGATATCCACGGACGCCGCCGTGGTCAGCGGCATGTCGCCATCGCGATTGACCGGCGGCTTGGCGCACGCCGTGAGGGCGGCGGCGCCTATGGCGATCACAGCGGCAATGCGAAATGGCTCAAGCATAGCAGAGTCTACGTAGCATCCGGAAAACTGGATCCGCAATTGGCGCGCAGCGCCTATGCCAAAGGCGTCGTTGCAGGTTCCGACAAAGGCCGTTAGAACCAGCCGCCTATTAACGCGCATGGGCGCGGCGGAACCTCAATAAGACTGTGGCCAACGAAGACAGCGTTTTACGGGAAGTCGACCAGGAGCTTGCTGAAGAACGCCAATGGGCGCTCTTTCGCAAATATGGGCCTGCGGTGATTGGCGCGGCGACGATGGTGGTGGTCGGCGTCGGCGGTTGGCAAGTCTATAGCGGCCGAAAGGCCGATGCGATTGAAACCCGCGCGCTGGAATACCGCGATGCGGTAGCGTTGCTTTCCGAAGACCGTACGGCGGGACGCGCCGCGCTGGGCGCGCTGTCTTCAGAGACAAGCGAAGGCTATGGCGTCTTGGCGCGTTTTCAACGGGCTGCGTCGCTGGAAGCGGACGGAGATCGACGGGCCGCGATCGAAGCGTATCGGGAGATTTACCTCAACAGCGGCGCGCCGGACCAGTTGAAAGATTTCGCGCGCTTGCGCTCGGCATATGCATCGCTCGTTGACGGGCGCGATGCGGCGCTAGGAGAGCTTGGCGGGCTTGAGAACGGCGATAGCGTTTTTGCGAGTTACGCGTCGGAAATTGCCGGGATAGCGGCGTTGGATGCAGGCGATTTCGAGACAGCCTTGTCGATTTTTCGGCGGCTTACGGTAGATGTGACCCTATCCGACGTTATCCGCTTCCGCGCGGAGGAGTACGCAGCGCTAGCAGAAGTCGGTAAAACCGGGGTGGACGTGAGCCTCGCGCCGCCGCCAGACGTTGTGAATGTGGACCAGCTGACTGAGATTTTTGCGCCGCCCGCGGCCTCCGGGGATCCAGTAAGCGACGGCGCAAGTGATGTGGTGAACCCGCCGATTGACGGTCCTGCCGACGCGGTAGACGTGGTTGGTGAGGCCTCTCAAGCAATTACACCGGATACAGAAGAACCGATTGACGCGCCGCGTATCGACGACGGGCCGGCCGATGGCGATGCAAGCGACGTTGAGAGTGAGTGAGCGAGGCATGCGTATGTGGACTTGGAGAACTTTTTTACAGGGCCTGTTGGCGTCTTCGCTCTTACTTGTCGCGGCTTGCAGCTCAAATCCAATAACGGGCCTTTTTGGCGGTGGCGACAACGACAATGAAGAGGCGAATGCGCCCGAAGAGGATGATCGCATTTCCATTCTCGCGCTTGACGAACAGTTGACCGCCGATCCGCGCTACGCGGGCGCGACCATCGAATTACCGCCCTCTTACGTAAATACCTCCTGGCCCCAACCTGGGGGCGAAGCGGACCATACGCTCCACCATGTAAGCGCGCCGCTGGAGTTGGTAGTAGATTGGCGCGAAAACATCGGCAAAGCGTCTGAACGCGCGCAACTCACGTCGCCGCCGATTGTTGTCGATGACCGCATTTTCGTGATGGATGCGGAAGCGACCGTGACCTCTTTCGATGCGGAAACCGGCGAGAGCGTATGGGAAAGCGAGCTCGCGCCCGATATGTCCGAGCGTTTTCGCATTCGGGAACTGCTGCGCGGCCGAAACGTCGCGCAAATCGGATTCGGCGGTGGTGTCGCTTTCGATCAGGGCAAAGTCTTTGTCACATCAGGCTTTGGATTTGCCGCCGCGCTTGATGCGCAAACGGGCGAAGAGCTCTGGCGTTTCGATACACTCCAGCCCGTGCGGACGCCGCCCACAGCCTATCGCGGCCGTGTGTACTTTACGACGAACACAAACGAATTCTTGGCGCTCGATCAAGAAACGGGCGAAAAGGACTGGACGTTCCAGTCGTTTGAAGAGACCGCGCGCATTTTGTCATCGGCCAGTCCGGCCGCCGCTGGCGATTTGGTCGTGGCGCCGTTTTCCTCTGGCGAGATCGTCGCGTTTCTAGCTGAATCCGGCCGCGCTGTGTGGAACCATACGCTGGTCCGTGAAGCGCGTCTGACGGCGCTAGCCTCGTTGAACGATATCGCCGGAAGTCCCGTTATCGACCGGGGCCTTGTTTACGTCATTAGCCATGGCGGGCGCTTTGCAGCGATCGATATTCGCTCGGGATCGCCTGTCTGGGAATTATCGATTGCGGGTCTTCAAACCCCTTGGGTGGCGGGCGATTACATCTTCGTGGTTTCCGTTGAAGGCGAGCTTGTCTGCGTTTCTCGAAATGACGGGGGCATTTTATGGGTCTCTCAATTGCAACGCTATCAAAACGAGAAAAAACGCAAAGGCCGCATCAGTTGGGCGGGCCCCGTTTTGGCTGGCGACCATTTGGTGCTCGTGTCGAGCGATCGGTCGGTCGTTAAAGTCGACCCATTGAACGGCCAGATCGTCGACAGCGAGAAAATCCCGGATGGCTCGCTGATCTCTCCAGTCGTGGCGGGAGAGAAGATTTACTTTTTGACGATCGAGGGCCAACTCGTCGCCATGCGTTGAGCCTTGGCGACGAATGCGAGCGGAGATTTCCCGTGCCAGCCAAAGTCGCGCTGATCGGCCGGCCCAATGTCGGCAAATCCACCCTCTTTAATCGCCTTGTCGGAAAGAAGCTTGCGCTTGTGGACGATACGCCTGGCGTCACCCGCGATCGCCGCGAGGGCGAGGCGACGCTCGGGGATTTAAGTTTTACGATCATCGACACGCCTGGTCTTGAAGATGCGCCCGAACACGCCCTCGAGGGACGCATGCGTCGCCTGGCGGAGCAAGCGGCGGCCGAGGCGGATCTGTGTTTGTTCCTGATCGACGCGCGCGCTGGCGTGACACCGCTCGATGAATCCTACGGCAATCTGCTGCGTGCTGGCGGCAAACCCGTCGTGCTCGTCGCGAACAAAGTCGAGGGCGCGGCGGCGGAGTCCGGCGTCTATGACGCCTACGGATTAGGCTTAGGTGATCCCGTTCCGCTTTCGGCGGAGCATGGCGAGGGCATGGCCGAGCTGTTCATGGCTTTGGAAAAATATCTCAATAGCGATGATGAGGAGATAGATGATGAAGACGCCACCGCCTGGGACGATCCTTTAAAACCGTTGCGGGTGGCGATTGTCGGACGACCGAACGCTGGCAAGTCGACGCTTGTCAATCAACTTCTTGGCGAGGATCGCCTGCTTACCGGACCAGAAGCGGGCATTACGCGTGACGCGATTTCCGTGTTGTGGCGGTGGCGCGCGCCAGATCGCGAATGGCCGGTGAAGTTGTTTGATACGGCAGGGTTGCGCAAAAAAGCAAAAGTCCAGTCGAAGCTAGAAAAGCTCTCGGCGGCTGATGCGCTACGCGCCATTCGCTTTGCAGAAGTTGTGGTCCTTTTGCTGGATGCGCAAACGCCCTTTGAGAAACAAGATTTGCAGATCGCCGACTTAGCGCTGCGAGAGGGCCGCGCGCTCGTCATCGGCGTCAACAAGTGGGACATTATCGAAGATCGCAATGAAGCGATGAAGAGCCTGCGCGAAACGGCGGGGCGATTGCTCCCCCAAGCGCTCGGTGCGCCGATTGTGCCTTTTTCCGCGCTGACCGGCGCCGGGGTTGACCGGCTGATGCCCGCCATCACCAAAATCTATGTGGATTGGAACGCCAAGGTCAAAACGCCGGATTTAAACGACTGGTTGCAAGACGCCGTCTCCCGTCACCCGCCGCCAGCGGTTTCGGGCCGGCGCATCAAGATCCGCTATATCGCCCAAACGAAGACGCGCCCGCCAACATTCGTTGCGAAGTGCACGCGCGCCGATCAAGTCCCGGAGTCGTATCGGCGCTATCTTGTGAATTCGATCCGCGATGCATTCGATATTCGAGCGGTGCCAATACGCTTGCATTTGCGGAAGTCAGACAATCCGTACGCGACGAATAAGAAGTCCTAAAACAGCGCGGCCCTTACTGCGGCGGCCACTCGCGCTGGCGCAACGTCAACGCGCCGTTCCAGGTCGCGGTAAGGGCGTGGTAAAAGAGACCCTCAAGCGCGTCCGGCGTCGGCAAGGTCTCAGGATCTTCCCCCGGCATCGCTTGCGCGCGCATGCCCGTGCGCATGGCGCCCGGGTGAATCACCGCAACAGACACGCCTGTTTTCTCATTTTCCGCCGCATAGGTTTGCGCGAGCATTTCAAGGGCCGCTTTCGAAACCGCATAGGCGCCCCAATAGGGCCGTGCGACATCGCCACCGACGTTAGAGCTCATGAATAGGACCTTCGCCGGCATCGCCGCTTTCAACAAAGGATGGAGCGCGCGTAAGAGGCGCCAATTAACCGTCAGGTTCAGATCCAGGGTCTTTGTCCAAATCTTGGGACTAATATCTTGAACAGGCGATAACTCGCCGAGCATCGCCGCGTTCAAAACCGCGAAATCCAGCGCGTCGAAGCGTTTTGTCAGCGCGCCGGCTAGCTGTTCGACGCCGTCGCCTTCGGTGAGATCCATAGGGATCAACGAGGCGGAGCCGCCCAGGGCCTTGATTTCGTCGTCCAGCGCTTCCAATGCGCCGACCGTGCGCGCAATGGCCAGCACATGGGCGCCGGCGCGCGCCAGCATTAACGCCATCGCGCGGCCAATCCCGCGCGAGGCGCCAGTTACCAGCGCAGTTTTTCCGTCAAGGCGGGGGCGGCTTTCGGTCACTGTCGTTGTCATCTGCGCATTGCTATCGCGGTGCGCGCAGACATGCTAGAGCGCGAGTCTTCGCATTCATTCGAGAAAGACGACGCCATGGAACACGGGTCCAACGAATTCGCCACCAACGAAAGCCTGAAAGCGCGGCGGGACATCGCTTGCCCCGTAGGGTTGCCCTCGCGTTCAGGAATCTACGCAACCCGTGCGGAAGGCGCCGAAATCTGGGATGTGGAAGGCAAACGGTATATCGATTTTATCGGCGGCATTGGCGTCTTGAATGCGGGGCATCGTCATCCAAAGGTCGTCGCGGCGATCAAAGAGCAAGCCGACAGCTTTTTGCATACGGCGTTCGGGATCGCCCAGTACGAGATCTATGTCGAGGTTTGCGAGCGGCTTAACGAAGCGGTCAAAGGGCCAACGCCGAAGAAGACAGTGTTGTTCAATTCAGGCGCGGAGTCGGTTGAAAACTCCGTGAAATTTGCGCGCCGGATTACAGGCCGCCCAGGCGTTATCGCTTTTGACGGGGCTTTTCATGGGCGCACGCTTCTGGCCTCGACGCTCACGGGCAAAGCCAACCCGTACAAAGTGGGCTTCGGTCCGTTGGTGCCTGGCGTTTATCACGCGCCATACCCTGAAGCCTATCATGGCGTCTCCGTTGAGGATGCGCTTGCAGGACTTCACAAGATCTTCAAATCTCAGATCCCCGCCAATGAAGTCGCCGCCATTATCTTCGAGCCCGTGCAGGGCGAGGGTGGTTTTTACGCCGCGCCGCCAGAATTTTTGCAGGCCCTGCGGACTATTTGCGATGAACACGGCATCCTGATGATCGACGACGAAGTTCAATCCGGCATGGGGCGGACCGGGAAAATGTTCGCCATCGAACATTCGGGCGTCGAACCGGACATGATGTGTATTGCAAAGTCTTTGGGTGCAGGCATGCCGATTTCGGCGCTCACTGGCAAGGCCGAATTGATGGACCAAGTTGCCCCGGGGGGCATGGGCTCTACCTATGGCGGCAATCCGGTTGCGTGCGCGGCGGCCCTAGCCGTTATGGACGTTATCGAGGAAGAGGGGCTTATTCAGCGTGCCGATGAAATCGGCGCAAGGGTTGAGGAGAGTTGGACTGCGCTCAAAGAGGGCGCTGGCCAGAGTATTGTCGGCGATGTTCGGCGCATTGGCGGGATGTGCGCCATTGAATTCGTCCACGATAATGATCCAGGCCAGCCCAATGGCGAGGCCGCCGGTGCGATCATGTTGGAGGCGCGCGATCGCGGCCTCATCATGACGACGGCGGGTTCATCGGCGCAGTGTTTGCGATGCCTCACGCCGCTTACGATTTCCGACGCGGTCTTAGACGAAGGGCTTCAAATCTTCGAGGAGTCCGCCAAAGCCGTCATAAATCGGCACTGATTATGGATTGAGCATTGCGCGCGTCCCATCGGCGCTATAGTCGATAGGACGATTGTCGAAGATTATTTCGGAGCTTCCATGGCCACACGCGTTTTATTCCTGTGCACTAGCAACATGGCGCGCAGCATCATTGCTGAGGGGATACTGAAGCAAGACGGCGGCTCGGATTTCGACGTCCACAGCGCGGGCGCAGAACCGGCGGGCGTTATCAGTCCCTTCGCAATCCGTGTACTGAATGAAAACGGCTATGGCTCTGACGGTTTAGCGAGCAAGTCGTGGGAGCCTTTCGCTGCCGCCGGGCAAGCGCCATTCGACTACGTGATTGCGCTGAGCAGCCAAGCGCGCGATGCGGTCTTTCCCGAATGGAAAAGCGGGGGCGAGCTTATCTATTGGCCCGTAACAGACCCCATTCTTGTCGAAGGCAACATGGCTCGTATGCAAGCGAACTTCGAAGACGCGTACGAAACAATCAAAAAATATATCGACGATTTCCGCGCGACCGCCGCTTAGGACTTCTGCCAGATGCTTGCTTTGCGCAACGCATCCGCAACTTTGCCCGTGCGTTTTCCTTGCGTCGCATGTCCAGCCCAAAACGCCTCATCAAATGACTCGCCCGGATCTCGATAGATAACGCCGAGCGGCACCGGAAAGGGCGCCGTTGTCGGCAGCGTGAGCAACATTTGTGCGAGCGTGCGGTTGGTTTCATCGTGAATGACGATGTCAGACTCGTCGGCGCCGCCCTCGCCAACATCGACAATCTCAAGGGTCAGGCTTTGCGTATTCAGCGTGAAGCCTTTTTTGCCGCCGGCAAACAGGAGCGGCTTGCCATGCTCGACGCGAAGTTGCGTATCAGCAGCGGTCTTCTTTGCGGTGAAATCCTCGAACACGTCCTTGTTGTAGACGATGCAGTTCTGGAAGATCTCCACGAACGACGCGCCCTTAAATTCGTGGGCGGCCTTTAGCACCGGGCTCAAATTCTTCGCATCTGTATCGATGCCCCGCGCGATAAATCGCGCGCCGGCGCCAAGCGCGAAGCCGCACGGGGATACGGGCGCATCCACAGAGCCCGTTGGCGTCGAAGGCGAGCGTGTGCCCGGACGGCTTGTCGGCGAGTATTGCCCTTTGGTGAGGCCGTAAATTTCATTGTTGAATAGCAAAACCTGCATGTTCACATTGCGGCGCAAGACATGAAGGAGATGATTCCCGCCGATGGACAGCCCGTCGCCATCGCCCGTCACCAC
>JBCDBM010000041.1:0-18008 GCA_039183665.1 Pseudomonadota bacterium
ATCGCGCAAGCGCAAGGCGATCAAACGGGAACGTCGCGATTGTGCAAACGCAGATGTGGAGATTTTACGCTTATATGGAAACGAGATTAGCGAGCGCCATTGGGACGCGTTCTGGATCTTCTATCAAGACACCGGCGCGCGCAAATGGGGCTCGCTAATCTCGTTTCCATATAGGCGTAAAATCTCCACATCTGCGTTTGCACAATCGCGACGTTCCCGTTTGATCGCCTTGCGCTTGCGCGATGAGAGTGCACCTAGAAAATCATCGTAGGTCTCATAGTCGCGATTGAACCAGTGAAACTGCTCGCCTAACCGGGGCAGGTAATCGGCGTCGGTTAGCGCGGTTTGGCTTTCCGGGGAGGTGAAATTGACGTGCGCCGAGGAGGCGCCGATCTGAGCGGTGACCTGCTGGATTGCGCGAGCAAGGTTATCTCTATTGTCTTGCGATGACGCCAGCAATCGGCGTCCAGGAACTGGCGTAAACGGAACGCCCGACAGAAGTTTCGGATAGTATGAACCGCCGGCGCGCTCAAAAGCGTCGGCCCAATGCTGGTCAAAAACATACTCGCCGCGGCTATTCCCCTTGAGATAGAGCGGCGCCACGCCGACCGCCTTTCCGTGCTCCTCTAAAACGAGATGCATCGGCGCCCAGCCGGCCTCTCGGCAAACGGATTTCGATTCTTCTAACGCCAACAAAAAAGCGTGAGAAATAAACGGGTCGAACGGCTCGTCTTTGGGATTGGCAAGCGCGTCCCACGCTGCCGCCTCAATGTCGCCGATCGATGAGAGCGTGCGCGCCGATAGCGCGTCTGCGCCGTCCGCCATCAGGAGATCTCAAACAAGCCGTCAACCTCAACGGCTGCGCCGAGCGGCAGGGACGGCACGCCGACGGCTGCGCGTGAATGCCGGCCGGCATCGCCAAAAACCGCGACCATTAGGTCCGATGCGCCATTGATAACCTTGGGCTGATCGGTGAAGTCGGCCGTGCAGGTGACGAAGCCCCCGAGTTTGACGACGCGTCTAACGCGTTCCAAATCGCCGTCCAACGCGGCCCCCATTTGTGCGATCAAATTCACCGCGCAAGCCTGCGCCGCTTCAACGCCTTGATCGATACTCAAATCGTCGCCAAGTCGTCCTTTCAGAAGGCCATCAGGGCCGATGGAAATCTGACCCGAGACGGACACAAGATTGCCCGTAATGACATAGGGAACATAATTGGCGACCGGCGCCACGGGGTCAGGCAAGGCAATCCCAAGGTCTTCCAATCGTTCATTGATAGAGGGCATCTGACGACCTTTCGCTACAGGGTTATCTTGCTGTCAAAAAGCGTCACGTCAATCGCGTTTGCTTCGCAAGGCCCTAGCGGCTCCAATAGCTTCTGCGCCGAATTTTTCGCGGATTGCGTCGATGGCGTCTTCTTGCGCGGCGATTTTATCGGTTTCCTCGGTGAAGAGATCTGCCTCTGCAGACTCACCGACTGGCGACAGATCGCTGGCGCCAACGCCGATAAGCCGGAACGAGCCGCCATCTGCGGCGGCGTGGAGAAGCGACTTGACGCTCGCAAACAAGACACGGGCGAGGTTGGTGGGCGCAGCGAGCGTCTGCCGGCGCGTCAGCGTTTTGAACCCGGCAGTCTTCAGTTTCAGCGTGACGACGCGCCCCGCCCAACGATCTCGTTTCATGCGAGCGGAGACCCTCTCGCATAAGCCCCAAGCGCGATCCTCAAGCGTGCGCGGATCGGAAATGTCCCTGTTGAATGTGGTCTCGGCAGAAATGCTCTTCGTCGCACGCTGTGGTTTCACTGACCGTGCATCTTGCCCTCGCGATAGCCGCGCAAGGCGGCCGCCGATTTCGCCATAGCGCTTTTGCAAGTCGTTTGGGTCCATGGTTTGCAGTTGACCAACCGTCTTGATGCCGTCTTTTTCCAGCCGCGCGTTCATGGCGTTTCCGACGCCCCATATCGCGCGCACCGGCAGGGTCGCAAGAAAGCTCTTCGTTTCGAACCGTCCGATGACGGAAAAACCGTTGGGTTTGTCGAGATCTGACGCCAACTTCGCCAGAAATTTATTGTGCGACAGGCCGATCGACGCGGTCACGCCGAGATCCGCTTCGATTTCATTTTGCAATTTCGCCAAGATGACAGCGGCAGGGGCGCCGTGCAAACGCTCCGTGCCGGACATATCCAAAAAGGCTTCATCAATGGATAGGGGCTCAACAAGCGGGGTGAGGGCGCGCATTTTTTTGCGGATCTCTCGAGAGACGGCGGCATATTTGGCCATATCCGGCTTAATGATGACCGCCTGCGGGCAGGCTTTTCGCGCCTTGAACATGGGCATCGCAGAGCGCACGCCGTAGGTGCGCGCGATGTAGCAAGCCGTGGAGACAACGCCGCGCACGCCGCCGCCGATAATGACCGGCTGATCGAGCAATTCAGGATTATCGCGCTTTTCAACAGACGCGTAAAACGCATCGCAATCTAGATGCGCCATGGTGAGCTCATAAAGCTCGGGATGAGAGACCCTTCGCCGGCCGCCGCAATTCGCGCACGAATCACCGACCCAATTTTCTGGGTGGTAGCAGATTCGGCATAAATCGGACGAAAGCGCCATCGCCATCCTTTAACAAAAGGTTACCAAAAACCGCCTCGCCTAAAGACCGGCGCGGGCGTTCACGATAAACAATCAATTAAGACCTTTAGCGCAAGTTGCCTATGCGGCCGCGATTCGGTTCGGCTAGAAATTTGCAACGAGGCGCTAAGGCAGCTTATGTCGGCGGTGGAAAAGCTAGAAATGACCGCTTCTCAAAAGACGGTCCTCATCGTTGAAGACAATGAGCTGAACATGAAGCTTTTTCATGATCTGCTCACTGCACATGGCTACAAAATTGTAGAAGCGCGGACAGGCCCTGAAGCCCTGAAACAAGCCTTTGACACGCGTCCGGACCTCATTCTGATGGATATCCAGCTGCCGGAAGTCTCGGGATTAGAAGTCACCAAACAGATAAAAGCCAATTCGGAACTGGCCGCTATTCCTGTTGTTGCGGTCACGGCTTTCGCCATGCGTGGCGACGAAGAGCGAATCCGAGAAGGCGGCTGTGAAGATTATATCGCGAAACCAATCTCTGTTTCTACTTTTCTTGAGAAAGTGAAAAGATATTTGGATTAGTCTCCCGGCTATTCGCAGTTAATTCCTGAGAGGGTTGTATGACGGCCCGTGTCCTCGTCGTCGACGATCTTGAACCCAACGTTAAGTTGCTCGAAGCCAAGCTCCGAGCAGAATATTTCGATGTGCTCGGCGCCCATTCCGGCAAGGAGGCAATCGACAAGGCTGTAGAAGAGCAGCCGGACATCATTTTGCTTGATGTGATGATGCCGGGCATGGACGGCTTTGAAGCTTGCCGACGCCTCAAACAGTCTCCTGAGACGATGCACATTCCCGTCGTTATGGTGACGGCCCTTGATCAGCAGGCGGACCGCGTCGCCGGGCTCGAGGCCGGCGCGGATGATTTTCTAACAAAGCCCGTCGAAGACCTGGCGCTGTTCGCGCGGGTGCGCAGTTTAACGCGCCTCAAGATGATGACCGATGAGCTGCGGGCGCGCCATGCAACAGGCAAAGGCCTTGGCGTTGTCGATAGCATCGATCTTGAAACGATCGCAGATGACCCAAAGATCTTCATCATCGATGACAATGATGAGCAAATCGAGCGCATAAAAAGCGCGATCCCAGAGAATTACCGGCTGGAAATTGAGTCCGAGCCGGAAAAGGCGATGAAAATCGCAAAATCCGGCGTGCACGATCTTTTCATCATCAATATGTCTTTGGAAACGATCGATGCAATGCGGTTGTGCTCATCGATCCGCTCGTTAGAAGAAACGCGTCTGACGCCGATTCTCGCGGTCGTTCGGCAAGGCGATCAGCGCAAACTCGTGCGCGCCCTGGAAATTGGCGTCAATGACTATCTAACGCGCCCGGTCGATCGAAATGAGTTGATTGCGCGCATTAAGGCCCAGCTCCGCCGCAAACACTACGTTGATCAGTTACGCTCGTCATTCCAAGCAAGCCTTGAAATGGCGGTTACTGATCAGCTGACCGGTCTTTACAATCGTCGCTACCTCGCAAGCCACTTATCGGCGATGTTTGATCGCGCCCATTGGACGGGCCGCCCCATGTCGGTGATGATCCTGGACATCGACCACTTTAAACGGATCAATGATAATTTCGGCCACGATTCTGGCGATGAGGTTATTCAGCAGTTCGCCCATCGTATTTCAAATTCTATCCGTGGGATGGATTTGGCTTGTCGCTATGGCGGCGAGGAGTTCGTCATCGCGATGCCGGACACCGATTTGAGCTTCGCCAATGTGGTCGCGGAACGATTGCGGAAAGAAGTTGCCGGCGCGCCGTTCAAGATTCGCGGCGGACAAAAAGATCTCGAAGTGACGACGAGCATCGGGATCGCCTCGACGGAGAACGGCTCAGAAGAGGACAACGCCCAAAAGCTGATTAAGCGCGCTGATGAGGCGCTCTATGAGGCTAAATCGAATGGGCGAAATCGAGTACAAGAGCAGGCCGCTTAATCCTCGACCGCCCGCCAGTCATCTTTAAAACAACAACGCCGCCCTCTGGGCGGCGCTTTTTTTGCAAGCCGTATTTCTTGCGCAGGGCTTATTTTATTTTGCCTTCTTTGAATTCCACATGCTTGCGCGCAATCGGGTCATACTTCTTGAGGACGAGCTTTTCGGTCATCGTCCGCGTGTTCTTTTTGGTCACGTAAAAGTAACCCGTGTCAGCGGTCGAGTTCAGCCGGATTTTGATTGTCGTCGGCTTCGCCATCGGTATCGTCCTTTTGCGCAAGGCGGCGGATAGCGCCGTCAGGGAAAGCGCGGCAACCTACTGTCAATCGCTCGCTTGTCAAGTCGCGAAACCGCCGCCGCCGGAAGCGCTAAACCCTCCAACTCAGAGCGCCTCAGCCTCGTCCCAGTCCTCACCAAAGCCGTGCATGCGGTTGGCCCATTGAACGCCGATCAGCGCGCCTTTTACGACCGGCAGCAGCCACAACGTTGCGGCCAGAATGGTCGGCATCCATAGTCCAAATAGGATCCACATTGGCGGATCGAACATTCGCTGCTGGGCGAGCGCCATTGGGATCACGAGATGGCCCACGATCATAATTGTCACGTAAGGGGGCGCATCGTCGGCGCGGTGGCCCGAAAACGCCAAACCGCAGTGCGAACAGCGCTCCTCAGTCTTTACGTAGGATTTGAAAAGGCGACCCCGCCCGCAATCGGGGCAACGCTTGGCCGCCCCGCGTTTCATCGCGGCCAGTAGGCCTCGGGACGCAGGTTTTGCGCCAAATTCTTCGGGTTGGGACGCCATAGCGTCGGATATGTGGGCACTGGCGTGCGATCGCAATGCGACCAATTCGGCCGCCAATGGGACGACCGAACGGAAGCGATTTGGGTCCGGAGCGGATAGAAGCGGCTCACGCGCGCGTCACGGAGCCGTGTTTCGGCTTGAAGGCCCTGAGAGTGGATTTTCGCGCGCCGGTTTGACAGATAGACCCTGCATAAACGCGCGCGAAGCCGCGCCAGGGAGAGATAAAATGGGCATTGTCAGATGGGTTTTGGCGCTCGGCGTTGGCGCATTTCTGATATTTTTTGGGATCGCCAAATTTACGGGCGGCGCTCATATTTTTCCCTATATCGAGTATAAAGCGAGCGCGCTTGGCGCGCCCTTGGCAGGCTTGGCCTATCCGCTGGGGAATTATGCAACCGGCGCGCTTGAGCTGGCTGCTGGCGTCTTGCTCATTTTGCCAATGACGCGAATTCTTGGCGCCAAATTGGCCGTGCTGCCGTTTCTCGGCGCTTTCTTGTTCCACTTATCGCCGCTGCTGGGCGTGGTCACGCCAGACGGCTTCGCGGACCCAAAACCCATCGCTGCATTGGCCGCTGGCGGGCCCTTCACGTTGGCGGATTTCAGCGCGAGCGCGTCGGCCGGTTTGTTCACCTTCGCAACAATCGGGCTCATTGCATCATTTGCGAACTTCGTCATTCAGACCCGCCGGTAGCAGTATTGAGCGCCGGCTGGGCAGCGCAGCGTTTCCATCCTGCGCGGATTCTGATGACTGGGGCTTGCTATTGGGCGGCGACGGTATTGTTTACCGAGCGCTCCTCGGAAATCACTGCGCTAACCACGCCATGGCCGTAAACGGGATCGCGTCCAGGCGCGCCCAAATCAACCGCAGATGCGATGAGCTGATCATAAACTGTTCCGCCCTGCGGCGTTAACAGCGCTGCGCGGGCCGCAACATGGGGCGCCGCGAAGGACGTGCCGGTGTAGAGGCTCTCGCCGTCTCCGCTTGCGGCGGGAACGTCGACGCCAAGCGCGGCAAAATCGATTTGCGCGCCCTGGTTCGCCTGCGGATAGATGCCGCCAGCCGTGTCGACCGCCGTGACGGCAATAACATCTGGATAGGCGGCCGGATATAGAGGCGGGTGATCGGGGCCCATATTGCCCGCGGCGGCAATAATCGTATGGCCGCGATCCGTTGTTGCGCGCACGGCTTTTTCCAGGATGACATTGGGCGGGCCGGCTAAGCTCATATTGATCACCGCTACATTTTCGTCCGCTAGCCAATCAAGGGCGTAGAATATCGAAAGCGCGTCGCCCCAGGAGCCCTCCGAGCCCGCATAAATATCTGCGACATAAATTTCGCTACGGAACCCCGCCGCTTGGATGTCACGGCTTAAAATAGAAGCAACCGCCGCGCCGTGGTCTTGCGGAACGATGTCATTGTGGCGGCCAAAATTCTTTTGCACCAAGTCGGTTTCGGCGAACGCCGGATGCGTGCCGTCGACACCCGTATCGATGAGCCCGATCGAGATTTCGCTGTTGGGGTTTTGGGCGGCGGCGGGACTCACATCGGAAATGGCGACGATCTCCGTCCCATCGGCGCCATCCGAGCGCGAATAGAGGTGGTTGAGGGCGTAAACGCCTTCTGGGTCTTCTTCCCGCAGGAGCGCCAGAGCCTCTTCGGCGTCGAGTTTATCGGGCGTGGCAATCACTGAGAGCGTCAGGCCGATGCCGTCAAAGGTTCGCGTTCGGATGATGGTGAATCCGCGCTCTTCGAGCTGCACACGACGGGATTTTGTGAGCTCCAACCCCAGCAGTTCGCCGCGGCGAATGCGCAATCCTTGCCGCGAGCGCTGCACAGCATTCACCGCTAGTCTACGGGCAATCACCCGATTGCGGCGCATTTTGCGAACATTTTGGCGATGGCGGTCGCGAATCATCCGTCGCTGGATATGCTTGCGTTGGATGGCGCGGTCGGGTTGGTGTACTTGCGCTGCGGCTTCGGAGCCCCTGGAGACGCTTTTCGCCGCTGGCTCGGCGACAAATAGCACGCCTAAAGCAATTGTTAACGCAATAGCGCCGCGCGCTGCGATCAGTTTTAGTCTGCGCCGACTATTGCCTTCGTTCATCGTCATCGTCTCAAAAATCGGGCTAAAAATGGCCGCCCAATCGATAACGGAAGGCTAACAGATTTATTCCGCAGCGACGAATTGGCTTTATTGCCATGATTTCAACGAAAAATTCGAAAAACTATGAAATATTTCGTACGCCGCCGCGTTATGAAAGGGAGCCCGCGGGTGAACGACGATATTGAGATCCGTAAAGAGATCGTCGCGTTGTTGCCGCGATTACGGCGCTTTGGGGTGTCTTTAACAGGCAATCAGGACGACGCCGACGACCTGGTCCAAAGCGCGGTGGAAAAAGCAATCCGCCGGCTCGACAGTTGGCAGCGCGGCACGCGCCTAGATAGTTGGATTTTTCGGATCATGCACAATGCGTGGATTGATCAGCATAGACAGAAAAAGGTTCGCGGGGTCTCCGTCGATATCGACGAGGTCATTGACTTGGCAGGCGACGACGGTCGCCGCGTCGCTCAGTTCCGCGATGACTTTAGCGCCGTCCGGGAAGCGATCGATAGACTTCCGGCAACGCAGCGATCCGTCGTGATGCTGGCATTGGTAGAGGGTCGCAGTTATCGTGAAACCGCAGAGATTCTCGATGTCTCTGAAGGCACCGTCATGAGCCGGATTGCGCGCGCGCGGCGGGCCTTACGGCGTGTCTTAGAAGAACCGGGAGACGAGGAGACCCAAGATGTCGCAAACATCTGATCCTGTCGTCTCCCCGGAGCGCCTAAGCGCCTTTCTTGACGGCGAGCTTAGCGAGCTTGAAGCCGCGGAAATCAAATCGCGTCTCAACGCCGAGCCTCAATTGCGCGAGGCTCTAGAGCGTCAGCGCGATCTAAAAAACGCGATCGCCGCCGCCTATGATGATGTTTTGGACCAGCCCGTTCCGCAACACCTTATCGATACGGTCATGGAAACCGAAAAAGAGGCGGTATCTGAGAAAGTTGTTGCGTTCAGACCGCGTACATTTTTGCGCTTTGCACAGCCAATGGCGATCGCCGCCTCGCTCGCGATCGGCCTTGTGGTCGGTGCGTTGCTGAGTGCGAATAATGGTGCGTTTACGGAATTTCGCAATGGACAGGCAGTAATCGCGAGCGCCCATACGGGTGCTTTCCAATCGACAACGAGCGGCGCGGCAATTTCCAGTCGGGCAGGCGAGGTTCGGTTTGTTGAGACCTTCGTTTCGAAAGACGAGCAGCTATGCCGTGAGTTTGAGCTAAGCGCAAACGACGACTTGTCTGCGGGGCTTGCGTGCCTTCACGCACAAGAGTGGCGCCTTGTTGCGTTAGCGCCACGCACGGCGCCGCGCGCGCCGAGCGGCGCCTACACGCCGGCCGCTGGGTCGTCCGACGACGCGATTAGCGCGATCTCGGGCGAGATAAAAGAAGGCGCAGCTTTGTCGCTGAAAGAGGAAGCGGCGGTCATCGCGCGCAATTGGCGCTGATTCCAGCTGACTAAAACGCGGCCAACGAAAACTGAACGCCTAATCCATAATCAGGGCTGCTTTCTGTAAACCCTGCAACGACGTAGACTTGCACTTGTAAGCTTTGGTTCAGCGGCGCGGATAGCGCAATCATTGCTTCGCTGAGCGAAGTTGACTGCTCTAATAAGGGCTCGCGCCAATCATAATTCGCGCTCAACCAAAAATCGCGACCCAAATGTTGTGCGCCGCCAATAGAGGCCCGCCATGTGTCAGAAAGGGGCAGCGACTGCACGTCTTGTGAGAAACGGCGTCCGAAGACTCCATAAATGTAGGCTTCGTCAAACTCTCGTAAGAGTTCGGTTTCGTATGCGCCGCTCCAAGCACCGGCGCCGAGGCCTCTCGTATCATCGCCGGTGGGCGCGGAAACTGTGCAGATCGCGCTTACATACCAATCCTCCGAGAGCGCGAACTCTTTGCGAATCGTGGCTGAAATGTCGCCAAAGCCGCTGCGCGGCTCCATCAAGTCACGGACTTCGGGGCGATCCAAAAGTCGATCAATGATCGGCGCCGGGATGTTCTCCCCAATGAAAAACGTCTCACCGGAAACGCGCACAACTGGAATGGTCGCGCTAAGTACCCAACCCTCGGCGAGGAAATCAACCGAAAAAGGCGCGTAGAGCGTTTTTGATTTTTCTGGCGCGCCATAATCCCCAACGAGATATTCGACGCCGGACGAAACGTAAACGTGTTGAGCTGCCGCTGGCGCCGGGGCGACAAACAAAAGCAACAAAGCGGTCGCCAGAGCGCGCATGAGTTAGCTCCCTTCGGCGCTCTTTATTGCTTGTGACGCCTTGGTAAACAAAGTCCTAACGCGCCTTTCAATGCGTTTCAAACGGCATCATGGACGTGCGCCGCTAATATTTTCTCAAACACCGATTGGATTGGCGCTTCACGCCGTTATCCAAGCGCGCCGGATGTGGCGGCGCCAGTGCGGGAGTGTTTTGTGAGTTTGATTGGGCGAGAACGGGGGCGCTGCAGCGCCAGAAAAATTGCGCTACGTGCAATGGGAATAAGCGTTTTGCTGCATGCGAGCGCGGCGGCGGAGACGCCGCGTGTAAGTTTGTCCACAGGTTTTGACTACAGCACCGGAGACTATGGTTTAGACGCAGATACCGAGCTGGTTTTTGTTCCGATAAGCGGGCGTCTTTCTATTGGCGATTTCTCAATCAGAGCCACATCGGCCTATGTGTCTTTATCCGGACCCGGCTCAATTGTGTCTTTGGAAGACGGGCCGGACGTTGTCGAGGGCGGTGCGGGTGACACAGACACCATTTCAGGCATGAGCGATTTGAGTCTGTCTGCTGGCTATCGATATCGCCCTGAAAACCCTGACGCCATGAGCTTGAGTTTTTCCGCTGGCGTTAAAGTGCCGACTGCTGACACCACATCGGGCTTAGGCACCGGCTCGACCGATTTTCGTCTGCGCGCAGAAGCGACCCAGCCGATCGGTGACGCCGCTGTATTCGGCTCACTTGGCTATCGCATCGCGGGCAGCAGCGATACAGTTGCGCTCAAAAATACGGTAGCAATCGGCGGCGGCGTGCAGTTTCCGCTCCTAGATAATTTCGACGCGATCGCCGGGCTCGATTATCGGCAAGCCTCGTCTAACGGCGCTGAAGATAGCGTTGAAGCTTCCGTTTTCTTCTCGTCCCGCCTGGCGCCGTCGGTATACGTGCTGCCGTATGTCTATACCGGCTTTACCGAATCCAGTCCGGATATCGGCGTTGGGATGTTTCTGACGGTGCGCTTCGATTGAGAACGATAAATGTTTGGTAAGCGCGCGACCAAAATCACCGCTCGGCGCGTTCTCACCATGAAGTCGGTCGCGCGGTTGCGATTTGGACCCAGTAACGGAGAGATATCTTATGCTGAAAAAAATTGTCTTAGGAGCCAGCGCATTGTCGCTCGTCTGCATGACGCCAGCCCTCGCGGCGCCGGGTGATCGCGCAGAACGCGCCGCAGAACGCCATAGTGCGATCGCCGACAGACGCGATGCGGCAGCGGAAAGAATGGAAGCTGTTGCGGAACGCATTCGCTCTGTCGATCCCGCAGTCGTCGAAGAGCGTCTGCTCAATCGGGCTGAAGCCTTACAATCGGTTACGGCGGAAGACGTACAAGCACGCTTGGACGCTAAAGAAGAGGCGATTTTGACGCGTATTGAGAATGCAGATGCGGAAGCGATCGCGGAGAAGAAAATCGCGGCGGGCGAGGCGCTTCAAGAGCGCATCGATAACGCTGGCGATGAGGTCGATCCTGATAAGCTCGCGCGCGCGCAAAACAAGGCGTCCGATCTGTTGGACACCACCGTTGACGAAATTCAAGAGTCTCTGGACCAAAAAGCGATCGATGTCGCCGCTCGGTTTGACAATGCGGACGCCGATGCGATCGCAGAAGAGTTGAACGACAAGGGCGCGGCTATCGAAGCTCGGCTCGAGGGCGAATAGTCCACAATTCCCCCCCCTGGAACCGCTGAAACAGCGGATCAAAAAGCACCTGAAGGCGGCGCGCTTTGCGCCGTCTTTTTTTGTGCCCATACGTGCGCAGAGGACGCACCCGCGCCCTTGCGCAATGGCGCCGGCCCCGGGCAATATGGGGCCTGGATATGGGCGAATTTTGCTTCCACCGAGTAGGAAATTAAGTGATGCCGCTGCTGCGCGTATTTCTGATAGTGATTGTTACTGTGGCAACGGCCGCTAATGTGCCGGCTTTGGCAAGGGATAGCGGGCCGGGGTCAGGCGCGCGGGCGTTTGAGCAGCTCGATAAAGAACTGCCGACGCCCAACGTCTATCGCAATGCGTCCGGCGCCCCTGGGCCTCAATATTGGCAGCAGCGGGCGGACTACGTCATCAACGTGACCTTGGACGAGGTTGAGCGCCGAATTGTGGCCGATCAGCGCGTTACCTACACCAACAACTCGCCCGATGCGCTGCGCTATTTATGGGTAGCGCTCGATCAGAACCGCTTCGACAACGATTCGATTGCCCGTCGAACCGAGGTGATCGGATCGGGCAGGGCGGCTCAGTCGCTCGGACAAGGCGGCGATGAGGTGAGCTACTATACGCTCCGCCGCTACCAAGCTTATACGGCCCGCGATCACGGGTTCGATATCGTCGCCGTGGAAGACGAAAATGGCGAGGCGCTGCCCTTCACCATCGTTGACACAATGATGCGCATTGATCTGCCGACGGCGTTAGCGAGCGGCCAGTCAATTTCGTTCTCTATCGACTTCGCGTTCAACATTGTTGACGAGCCGGCGATGAGAGCCCGCGCTGGGTTTGAGCGCTTTGAGGATGACACGTATCTCTACTTCCTTGCGCAATGGTTTCCGCGTATGGCGTCGTATACGGATTATTCCGGATGGGCGAACAAAGCTTTTTTGGGTCGCGGTGAATTTACACTTGAATTCGGCGACTACGATGTTTCCATCACCACGCCTGCGGATCACATCGTCTCTTCAACGGGTGTTTTGCAAAACCCGGAAGCAGTTTTAACGCCGACACAACGTGAGCGCCTGCGGGAGGCGGAACAGACGACTGATAGCCCCGTCTTTATCGTCACGCCCGAAGAGGCGTTGGAAAATGAAAAAGAGGGGACGAGTGACACTAAGACATGGCGCTTTACGGCGGAGAATGTGCGCGATTTCGCTTGGGCGAGCTCGCGCAAGTTCATTTGGGATGCGATGAACTTCGAACAAGATGATGAAGAGAACCCCAATGTCTTGGTGATGTCTTTTTATCCTAACGAAGCCGAGCCTATTTGGTCTAAATATTCAAGCCACGCCGTCGCCCACACGATGGAGGTCTACTCGCGCTTCTCATTCGCGTACCCCTATCCCACGGCGCAATCCGTCAATACGTGGAACCGCGGCGGTATGGAATATCCGATGATTACGTTCAATGGATACCGGCCTACGGACGAAGAAAAAGCCGATGAACGAACCTATGCTCGCGCGATTAAATATAGGCTGATCGGCGTCATCATTCACGAGATTGGTCACATCTACTTCCCGATGATCGTCAATTCCGATGAGCGCCAATGGACGTGGATGGATGAAGGGCTGAATACCTTCTTAGAGTATGTGGCGTCGATCGAGTGGGAAGAAAATTACCCTGCTTATGGGGGCGATAAGGTCAATATCCTTGATCATATCACTGAATATATGACCAGCGCTCGCCAAGTGCCGATCATGACGCAATCGGACTCAATTCTTCAATTCGGGCCTAACGCTTACAGAAAACCAGCCGCCGCGCTAACGGTATTGCGGGAAACGGTTATGGGGCGCGAGCTATTTGATTTTGCGTTTCGCGAATATGCGCAACGTTGGATGTTCAAGCGACCGACACCCTCAGACTTTTTCCGTACGATGGAAGACGCCTCCGGTGTTGATCTTGATTGGTTTTGGCGCGGATGGTTCTATTCAACAGACCATGTAGATTTGTCCGTTGCTGACATACGCGAATACAAACTGGCGACCAATGATCCAGAAATCGATTTGCCGTTGGAGCGCGAACTTTTTGAACGCGATTATCCCGAGCCCCTCAATCAGATCCGGAATCGTGAAGCGGGAATGGAAACATATGTTGAGCGTCATCCCGAACTCGCGGATTTTTACAACGAGAATGATCAGTTCACGGTAACGAACGCCGATCGCAATGAGTATCGGGAGCTGATGGAAGACGAAGACGGCCTTGAGCAGTGGGAAAAAGACGCCCTTCGAAAGGCGCTCGAAGAAGACTACTACGTATACTTCGTCGAATTTGGCAATCACGGCGGCCTGGTGATGCCGATCCCGTTGACAATTCGGTTCGAAGATGGGGCCGTTGAGGAACTGATGATCCCAGCGGAGGTTTGGCGCATCGATGCGGAGTCAGTGACGCAACTCTTCATCCGCGACAAGCGTATCGTGGAGATTGGTATTGATGAGCATCATCAAATTGCTGACGCAGATCGATCTGACAATTATTTTCCGAGGCGGATCTACGCCTCGCGCCTGCAAGCTTACAAGAGCGATTATCGCCGGCCGCGAAATCTCATGAAAGAGATGATGGAAGAGCTAAAAGAGGACGAAAAAGAGCGCGTTTATATCGACCCAGAATTCCGCCCGACGCCGTTGCGGCCCCTGGAAGCGGAATGACAACTAGTCTGCAAAGGATAGCGGGCGCCGCGCTGGCGATCATGGCGGCAATCGCTGTTTGGGTTGCACCGGCGCACGCGCATCGCCAGCATGCAACGCTGACTTCTATCGACTGGAATGAACGCGCTCGCGTGATTGAAGTAATCCATCGGTTCCATGCCCATGATGTCATCGACGGATTAATCACGCTGGGTCTTATCGAAACTCCGTCTATGCAGTCTATTCGCGCGCAGGCGCGTTTTGCGCTCTATGTCGAAGAAACCTTCTTGCTAGAAAATGCCGCCGGTGATGCGCTCGCGCTCGATATGGTTGGTGTCGAAATGGATGGGGACTACATCCTGGTCTACCAAGAAGCGCCGCTTACTGCACCGCCGTCGGTTTTGTCCGTACAGTGCGGGTTTTTTCACGACGTTTTCGACGACCAAACAAGCTACGTTAACATGCGGATCGCTGCTGAAACCGTCACGCATATCTTTGAAGACGGCGAAACAATCGGTCGCGCTGATTTTTCGACATTGGAATAACACACATATGGGACACCAAGAATGAGCGAGAACTACGCCATCATCGGGGGCGGCCAAGCGGGACTTCAGGCCGCCGTGACATTGCGGCAGAAAAACGCGGATGCGGCAATCGACTTGTATTGCGCAGAGGATTGTTTGCCGTATCAGCGCCCGCCTCTGTCTAAAGCGTATTTGAAAGGCGAAATGGCGGAAGACCGATTGTACTTTCGGCCAGACGATTTTTTTGACTCGCAAAATATTTCTGTCGCGCTGTCAACGCGCGTGTCGGAAGTCGATGCGTCTTCGCGTGAGCTCACTTTCGAGAGCGGCGAGAAAAAGGCTTACGACAAGTTGCTGATCGCAACGGGCGCGCCGCCGCGGCGCCTATCCGCGCCGGGCGCCGATTTGGAGGGCGTGTTTTACCTTCGGTCGCTGCGAGACTCAGACTCGCTGCGGCCTATCCTAGAAACGCCGGGTCCCATCGCGATTGTGGGTGCTGGCTATATCGGGTTGGAAGTCGCTGCTGTGATGCGTGCGGCCGGCAAAGAGGTTGTTGTTTTGGAAATGGCGGACCGCGTTTTGGCGCGCGTTGCCAGTGAGCCTGTGTCGGCGTTTTTTCAAATGATCCATGCCGATGCCGGTGTTGATCTTCGGCTCGGTGCGGCGCTGTCAGAAATTGCCGGGAAGGGCGCCGTTAGCGGCGTTGTCCTGTCGGACGGAACGGAGGTGCCCTGCAGCGCTGTTCTAATTGGTATTGGCGCCGTTCCGGAGATTGGCATTGCAGAGCAGGCTGGCCTCACGATCGACAACGGTATCGTTGTTGATGATCATGCGCGGACGAGTGATGAGACTATTTGGGCAGCGGGCGATTGTACGAATTTTCCGTCCCCTCGCTATGGCCGACGCATGCGTTTAGAATCAGTGCCCAACGCCATCGAACAAGGGAAAGCCGCTGCGCTCAATATGGCTGGCGACGATGTGGTCTACGATGCGTTGCCGTGGTTTTGGTCCGACCAATATGACGTCAAGCTGCAAACTGTTGGCCTGATGGAGGGGTTTGACGAACTCATTGTGCGCGGCAAACCAGAGATGCGCAAAATGTCCGTCTGGTATTTCAAGGGCGACGACTTGTTGGCAGTTGACGCCATCAATGATCCGGCGGCCTTTGCGGTATCAAAAAGGGCGCTTACGAACAATATGAAGATTGATCGGCAAAAGCTGCCCTCTGAGGCGGATTTGAAATCAGTCCTTCTTTGATTGAATGATCTCTATTTCTTGCGCCGATCGCTTCAGCAACATATCTCTCTGATTAATCGGGCTGCTTCCCCCAGGGAAATGTGTACTGATTAATTGAACCGGCGGCGCGCACCTGTGGTCGATCGCATGTTCGGCGCAGGTCGTCTCTCTTCAAAACGATTTCGATCTTCAACGTGAGACTTGCACTTTTCGAAAGGTCATTTTCGAAAAGTGCAAGTCAGCGAATGATTGCGCTTGATCGCTTTTAGCGTTAGCCAGCGAAGGCCGACAAAATGACGACTTACTAAAAATCACGGCGCGATTGTTGGGAGAAAACGGATGACTCAAACGAGTAAGGACGAAATTCGGGCGCGTATCGATGACGGCCCGGTTGTTCCTATGATGGTTGTCATCATCGGTATTGGGTTTCTCTTAAACCTTGTCGACGGTTTTGACGTTGTTGCGATGTCGGTCGCCGCGCCTTCTATTTCTGAGGATTGGGGGATAACGGCCGCTGAGAAAGGGTGGATCTTAAGCGCCGCGCTTGTGGGTATGTCGATTGGCGCCGCGTTCCTCGCCCCGCTGGCCGACGTATTTGGGCGGCGCTTGCTCGTGGTTGCAGCGACGGCGCTGATCGGCGTTTCGATGATCGTCACCGGGTTTATTCCGCAATCTGTCCTTGCGATGATGGCGGTGCGCGTTGTCGCTGGTCTCGGCATCGGCATCATATTCGCCAATGGCGCCGCGATTGCGAGCGAGTTCAGCCCCGACAAATATCGCAATCTCGCGGTGACATTGGTTGTCATGGGCTATCCATTTGGCGCGATGATCGTCGGGCCAATCGCGGACTACGTCATTCCGATTTTCGGATGGGAAATGCTTTTCGTTTTTGGCGGTATTGCAACTCTCGTCCTCGGCGTGGGCATTTACTTTGTCTTGCCTGAATCCGTGATGTTCCTCGCCTCTCGAGGGAAAAACCCTGAAAAAAATCTCGCTGAGATTAACGAAACGCTGGCGAAATTAAAAAGGCCGCCTTTGGAGAGCCTTGCTTTGCCAAAAGCACAGGATGCGCCGCCAGCCAATGTTTCGAGTTTGCTGAGTGGTGAGTATCGAACGCCAACACTCGTTCTCTGGTCGATTTACTTCCTCGGATTTCTCACGCTCTACTTCCTTTTGTCATGGATCCCATCCCTTTTTGTGAACGCTGGTTTTTCCATGTCGCAGGGAATTTACGCCCTCACACTGAACAATATGGGCGCCGTTGTGGGCATCGTGGCTATTGGGTTGATCACCACCCACACGAAATTAGCCAAACCAATCGGCATATTCTTCGCCGGCAGCGCCGTATTGATGATCGTGCTCTATCAATTCAGGGTGGAAGATCTGTTCATGTTGAATGTGTCGATTTTCGCCATCGGCTTGCTTCTTCAAGGCGCGTTCACGGCGATGTACGCCTTGGCGGCGCGCGTTTACCCGGTTGAAATTCGAGCGACCGGGATAGGCTGGGCGGCGGGGTTAGGACGCACCGGCGCCATCGTTTCACCGATTGTGGCTGGGTATCTTGTGGGCGCGGAATGGAGCCTCTTCGGCCTATTTTTGTTGTTTTCTGCGCCGCTCGTCGTTGCGGCAATCTTGGTGCTGTATTTCAAACATTAACAAAATTGACGCCAACAAAACGCCGAACGGCAAAACTGGACCTTTTGTTGTGCAATAGGATAAAGTCCCATCGGGCTAATGAAAGACGCAACCGAACACTCTCCGGTAACAGACGTCCCTCGCTTCATATTATATGGCGAGGGCCTCGACGAGTGGCGCGGCTGGTTCGTGAATATCGAGCACCTGGCGGATAGATGCAGCGACCGCGGATGGCGCATCGAACCGCACGCCCATCCTGGCTTCGGACAACTTATGTTTTTGCGAAGCGGACGAGGGACTTTGCAGGTCGAAGACCAGCAACGCTCGTTTTCGAGCCCATGCGTTATCGTTTTGCCCAAACACACGGTTCACGGGTTCCAGTATGACACTGACTGTGATGGATGGGTGCTCACAATCGAAGCGTCTTATTTGAGCCAAATCTTGGATAAACTCCCAGAGTTTCGCCGCCTTTGGTCCGAACAGCGATTGATAGAATTTGATCGCGGCGGTGAAATATGGAGCGATGTTTACACCCAGCTCAAG
>JBCDBM010000042.1:0-17809 GCA_039183665.1 Pseudomonadota bacterium
CCAGCGGCCGATCCGCGAGGCGTTTTGAAAGGGCGCGGGCGCGCACCACACCGCCGACGTCTGGCGAAACGACCGTGATGTCCGAAAGGTCGTTATTGTGGATCTCTCGCACGCGATTTTCGATTTCCTTAACGGCGTAAAGATTGTCGGTCGGAATGTCGAAGAAGCCTTGAATTTGGCCCGCGTGGAGATCCACGGTGAGCACGCGATCAGCGCCGGCTGTGGTGATGAGGTTGGCGACGAGCTTAGCGGAAATGGGCGTCCTAGGGCCGGCTTTGCGATCTTGTCGCGCATAGCCGAAATAGGGAATGACTGCTGTAATGCGGCTTGCTGAAGCGCGGGTCAGTGCGTCGATAATGATCAGCAATTCCATTAAATGGTTGTTTGCGGGGTTCGACGTCGACTGAATGACAAATACGTCTTCGCCGCGCACGTTTTCTTGAATTTCGACGAAGACTTCGCCGTCTTTGAACGTGCGAATGTCCGCCTGGGCCAGCGACGTCGCGAGCTTCTTAGAGATCAAATCGCTGAGGCGGCGATTTGAGTTCCCAGTGATGAGTTTCATGCCTACCATCCCCTTGGCGACAACCGGGTCCGCGCAGGCGCTTCATGACGGTTTATTGACACTCGCGCAAGACGTTTGTTGGGAATTCAACTGATCACAATTGCGGAAAGATTGCGCCCATAATCAGGATCATTCGCGCGCCGTGATGCACGATAGCTGAAATAGCGATCCGGCGCGCCAAGCGTGCACCCGCCCACGCGCGCAATATCTTTAACGCCTTTTTCGCGCAGTTTTGCTTCGCCAAAACCCGCCAAATCGCAAAGGCGTTTTTCTGGGGCGTGTCCCGGTGCAAAAAACGCGTCGTTCTTAGGATCGACTCTCAAAAACGCATCTACCAAATCCAGCCCGACTTCGAAATTTTCTTGCCGCAGACATGGACCAAGAGCAGCTTTTATCTTAGCGGGATCAGCGCCAAGACGGACCATGGCGTCAACAGTGTTCTCAATGACGCCCGCCAGGGCGCCGCGCCAGCCTGCGTGAGCGGCGCCGATGATATGGGCGTCCGGTTCGGCCAAGAGCACGGGCATGCAGTCGGCCGCCAACACGCCCAGCGTCAGCCCCGGTTCACGCGTCACCAACGCGTCGCCGCGCGGTCGCGAAGTCGGCGGCGCATCGATAACAATAACGTCCGGCGAGTGGACTTGATAACACGTGATGAGAGTGCCGCCGCGTTGTCCCAATGCGTCCAGGCACCGCTGTTGGTTTTCCGCCACCGCGTCAGGCGCGTCGTCCGAACTCGTTCCCACATTGAGCGACGCGTAAATGCCTTTCGATACGCCGCCCGCTCGGCTGAAGAAGCCATGGTTGAAGCCGGCCGCTGGCAAATTTGAGGCAGTCTCAAAGGGGGGAGGGCGCGAAATCCGGCTCACAGCCATTCGAACCCAGGCGGCGTCGGCAAGCCTGGCGCAGAGACGCATAGCGTTTTAAAGATCTCGCCCATCTCTTCAGGCGCTGCAATCCGGTGCGCGCCGCTGCGAATGGTTTCCGCCTGCTCTTCAGGTTTTCCTTTGCAAAGCATTTCCACCCGTAGGGCGAGCCCTAAACGCTCCAAAAAACGCCCCTGAGCGATCGGCCCTTGGACCGCCGCGCCGTGACCGATTGCTGCGTGCGCAAGGCTCTCGAAATCGACGTGTGCGGTGAGGTCCGCATAACCCGGCGCCGCCAGGGGCGGCCAAAACTGATGGGACCGCACAGCCTGGAAGGTCTCGCCGAGACCGGACGCGCGGTGACCATAATCAAAGATCAGTGCGTGTCCGCCGTGGTCCAACAAAGCGGTAGAAAGGTCCGCCATAAAGTCCTGGGCAGCGTATGAAACCTCGACGATATCGCCCTCGCTCGGGGCGGCCGACGCTGCGCCGGCATCTATCTCGACGCTCTCTTTAGAAAGCTCAAACGCCAATCCGCGCTCGTCCTCCCGCAAGCCCACCATGCGTTCGCGCCAGGTCCCATCGTGAAACTGAAACTGATGAATTGGCAGGCAGTCAAAAAATTCATTCGCAATAATCAAAGATGGCGCCGGTGCGATATCGCTTAAGCTATCCGCCCAAATGGGTTTGATCTCGCTCGTTTTGAGTCGCTTTTGTTGTTCCAAGCGAAGGCGGCCTGACGTCTCTAAAAGCCACACTTGGGCTCCGCGGGTAAAGTCCGGACGCAGACGAGCGGCGCGCAGCAAATCGGCCATGAGCACGCCGCGGCCTGGGCCCAACTCAACCAAATTGAACCGCGTCGGCGAGCCCATGCCGCGCCATGCTTCCACAAGCCAGAGGCCAATGAGCTCGCCAAAGATCTGGCTGATCTCTGGCGCGGTGATGAAATCGCCTTCTGCGCCGATGGCGGCGCGGGTCATGTAGTACCCCTCATGAGGATGACCCAGCGCATCGGCCATATAGTCCGCAACGGTAATTGGGCCTTGGGTCTTGATCAGGTCGATGAGCCGGTCTTCGAGAGGCGTGCGCTCTGCGCTTTGAGCTTGGTTGTTCATGAAGCGTTGGCGCTTTTAGGATTGCGCCAGACTCGCCAAATTAACCAGGCGCCTAGCGCCACCATGGGCAGCGAGAGCATCATGCCCATCGTAAGACCAAGCGGGAAATCGGGAAGATGTGAGTCCGGTTCGCGGAAGTTTTCAACAAAGGTGCGCGCTAATCCGTAACCGGCCAGAAAAAGACCGATGGCGGCGCCTTTGCGTTTCAAGAGATCAAATTTGTAGACCGCGACGAGCATCACCACGAACAGCACCAAGCCTTCTAACGCCGCTTCATAGAGCTGACTGGGGTGCCGCGCGACCTGCAGCGGATCGGTCGGAAACACCATGGACCACGCCCCGTCCCATGGCCGGCCATAAAGCTCTGCATTGATAAAGTTGGCGATGCGTCCAAAAAAGAGACCGATGGGGGCGGCGCAGGCGAATAGGTCGCCGAGCGACAGAGCATCGACTTTGTGTTTACGCGAAAAAAAATAACCGGCGAGCGTGACCCCAAGGAGGCCGCCGTGGAATGACATGCCCCCATGCCAAAGAGCGAGCGCGGGCGGAAAGGGGACGAAGCCTGCGAGTGTTATCCAAGGCGCGACAAGCAGCGCTGGCTCGTAAAACAAAACATAACCGAGTCGACCGCCGCCGATGACGCCGAGCGCCACCCAGAAGAGGACGTCATCGAGCTGCGTTCTATCGATCGGGGCGCCCGCAGAGGCCCAAAGGCGCGCGTTAGCGATGAGCCGGGTCAAATACCACCAGCCGCCTGCAAGACCGGCTATATAGGCGAGTGAATACCAGCGGATGGGCAAGGGGCCCAGTTGTAGAGCGACGCTGTCGATATTGGGATAGGGGATCATGGGGGCTGCTTGTCGCCGTTTTTCAAGACTGTTCCGCGTCCTTCTAACGCGGTTTTTGAGGTCTGTCGCCCCGGCGTGGTCCGCGCTACACTTACGCATGAGAAAGGGGCACATCCATGCAAACCCAAAGCGCGTTTTTTGATGCTGTGGCTAAGGCGATGACTGAAGCGGCTGGCGTTGCGGACGGCGCCCGCCGCGAAGCGGAGACAGTGTTTAGGAGCCAGCTGCAACGCCTTGTAGCGGATATGGATTTTGTCACCCGCGAAGAGTTCGAAGCCGTTAAGGAAATGGCCCAGCTAGCGCGCGAAGAAAATGAGGCGCTCAAGGCGCGGCTCGACGCGTTGCAAGGCTCTGACACCTGACACAGTCCTCGGGGCGGAATGAAGGCCCGTGAGGAAAACAAATCGATCGAATCATTTAACGGCGTTCCGAATCGTCGCGTCATAGGCTCGCTCAGCCGCGCGAGGCTGCGAAACCGTGAAAGAAGGAACGCCGATGTCGATCGAGCTGATCCACAAACATGAGACTTCCGAAGATCCGTTGACGATGCTCGAGGCCGCCGCCGAGACGCTCGAATTTGAAATGGAGCGGGTGGGTGAGTGTGAGTTGCATGTGATGCTGCCCGGCGTTTGGCGCGACCTTGGCGTTTGGTTTACCTGGCGCCCGGAGCTGGCCACACTGCAGATGGGCGCGCCGATTGATTTAAAAGCGCCGGCAACCCGATTGGAAGAAGCGAGCCGCCTAGTCACCATGGTCAATGAGCGTCTTTGGATTGGTCATTTCGATCTTTGGACGGACGATAACGCGATCGTTTACCGGAACGCCACAATACTGCCCGACGGCGGCGCGCTGATGGCGAGCCAGGCCGAAGCGCTCATCCGCGCAGCGAGCGAGGCGGTGGATCGGTTCTACCCCGCCTTTAATTTTCTGGTCTGGGGCGGCAAGTCGCCAAGCGACGCCCTGGAAGCCTCTCTTTTTGAGACCGCCGGCAGCGCCTAAGTTTGACATTTTCGGAATGGCCCAATCGGGGCTATGTTGGCGGCCATGAACCGCAAGCCTTCCATAGCCTTGATTGGCGCCGGCGCCATGGGCGGCGCTTTGCTGCGCGGCTGGGTGCGTCTTGGCGCTATAGACCCGACAACATCTGTCGTATTCGACCCTGCGCCGAGCCCTGAGGTCAAAACCCTCATGCGCGATTACGGGATGGCGCTGAACCCTGAGAATATTGAAGATGTTGGCGTCGCGATCATCGCGGTAAAGCCGCAGGCGGCGGCGGCTGTGCTGCCGCAATTCGCCTCGCTCGCCCAAAACGCTGTTGTGCTTTCGGTCATGGCGGGGAAAAGCTGCGCGACGATTTCCGCGCTGCTCAATGGCGCGCCGCGTGTTGCGCGCATGATGCCAAATTTGCCCGCCGCTATCGGCCGGGGCGTTTCGGGGCTTTATGCGAGCCCAGCGATGAAGGGCGCCGAGCGCGCGATCATTCAGAATCTCGCTTCGGCCGCAGGCGACACTGTTTGGGTAGACAGCGAAGAGGCGATCGATTTCGTCACTGCACTGTCAGGGTCCGGCCCAGCCTATTGCTTTTTGCTGATCGAAGCGCTCACCGATGCGGGCGTCGCACTCGGCTTGCCCGAGGATGCAGCCACCCGGTTGGCGCGGGCAACCTTTTCAGGCGTCGGCGCTATGGTCGCCGCAGACGGGCGCAGCGCAGACGAAATGCGCGCCGCGGTGACCTCGCCTGGCGGCACAACGGAGGCCGCGCTTAAAATTCTGGATGGCGACAAACAAGCGTTGCGCCGTTTGATGGAAGAAGCGGTTGCGGCCGCCGCCGCGCGCGCGGCAGCGCTAACGGATTAGCATCGCGCCTCAAGCCGGCAGTCGGATTGTTGCTCGCAGTCCCCCACGCGGGGATTTGCCCAACGTCACATCGCCGCCATGGGCGCGCGCAACATCACGCACCACTGTTAAGCCCATACCGACACCGCTCGTGTTGAGATTGCGCGCTTCGTCAAGGCGCGCGAACGGTTTAAAGACTTCCTCGTGGCGCTCTGCATCGATGCCCGGGCCGTCATCGTCCACGTGAATGGCAATCTCGCGATCAAATCCCCGTGCCGTCACCCAAACATTACTCGCATAGCGAAGACCATTGTTCACCAGATTGCCAACAGCCCGCGCCAGGGCGCTGCGTCGCGCAGA
The DNA here is from genome assembly GCA_039183665.1 of Pseudomonadota bacterium. Taxonomy (GTDB): domain Bacteria; phylum Pseudomonadota; class Alphaproteobacteria; order Caulobacterales; family Parvularculaceae; genus Hyphococcus. The sequence goes on from JBCDBM010000042.1 coordinate 5,591, forward strand.
GATCTCAATGCGCGGCGGGGTATCGGTTTCCACTTTGCGGCCGGTGCGCTCAGCGTTTTTTGCGACGTCACTGATTAGCTCGCTCAAATTGAAGCCTTCGGGGTCTTCATCCGCCGCTTCATTGCGCGCGAAGTCTAAATACGCTTCGACCATGCGCTCCATTTCCAATACGTCCTCGCGGAGCGCTGCGACATCTTTGGTTTCTGGTTGCATAGCAAGCGCCAGTTTGATGCGCGTTAAGGGCGTACGCAGATCATGGCTGACGCCCGCCAGCATGGACGTGCGCTGTGCGACATATCGTTTTATGCGCTCGCGCATGGCGATAAAGGCGTATCCCGCCCGTCGCACCTCCGTTGCTCCGCGGGGGCGATAATCGGGTGCGTCGCCGCCGCGCCCAAAGGCCTCCGCCGCGCTCGCGAGCCGTAAAATAGAGCGCACTTGATTGCGCAGAAAAACGGTCGCGATAGCGCCAAGAAGAATTGATGTTCCGATCAGCCAAAACAAGAAGATGCGGCCCGTGGTGGCGAAAACGCGGTCGCGATAAGCGAAGAAGACGAGGTGGCCGCCTGAAGTCTGCACACGGATTTCGACAAAGGCTGGCCAGCTTCTCGTATTGAACCAGTAGTTTTGGTCGAGCGCATTATCGAGATGCCGATCAAAGGTGGAGTTGTAAACATTGAATATGGATAACTCGTCCGCCTCTGGAATGCCGCCCGTTGGATCAAAGCGCACGCTTAAATCAAGATCGTTCAGCGCCCAATCAAGCGCTGCGGCGCGCTCTTCTGCGTTCTCTGCATCATTGTAAAGGCGCGTGACAAGGGCAATCTGACCTGCGACGTTCGCCGACAAATTCGCGGTCACCAAATTCCAGTGGCGCTCGAAGAATACGTAAGTGATGACGGCTTGCATAAAAAAGATCGGCAAGATGACGATCAACAAGACGCGCGCATAAAGGCTTTTGGGGAGGTAGCGACGCCACATGGTTTGCTAATCCGCCATAAGAACATAACCGACGCCGCGGACCGTCTGAAGAAAAATCGGCGCGCGAACGTCCTCTTCGATTTTGCGCCGAAGGCGCGTGACCTGCACGTCGACGGAGCGTTCCAGGCCGGCTGACGTGCGCTCCGCCAAGGCCTGGCGGGAAATTGGCTCGCCTGGCTTTTGCGCCAGGATTTTTAGCAGCGCAGTTTCGCCGGCGGTCAATTTGATTGGCACCCCTTCGCGGCGCAATTCCCCGCGCGCCAGCGAGAACACGCAAGGCCCAAACGTGACCTCTCGTTTGGCTGACGCGGCCGGTCCTGCACGGCGCAACAGCGCATTGGCGCGAAGCAAAAGCTCGCGGGGCTCAAACGGCTTTGACAGATAATCATCAGCGCCCCGCTCTAACCCTTCAATGCGATCTTGGGGAAGACCGCGCGCGGTGAGCAGCAATATCGGGACGTTGGATGCTTCGCGTACGGATTGGGTTAACTCAAACCCAGACTCGCCGGGCATCATTACATCCATTATCAATAAATCGAAATCGAATGCGCTCATGAGCCTGCGCGCGTCCGCTGCGTCCTTCGCGGTCGATGTGCGATAGCCGTTTTCGCTCAGATAGCGCTTTAACAGCGCGCGTATCCGGTCATCGTCGTCAATAACGAGCAGATGGGGCGCGTCTTCGTGGATATTGACACTTTCGCTCATGCTGTTCGGAACTAGTCCTGGGTTTTTACTGACAGCGCTTTTGCGGCGCGAACACAATACTGTGCGCCGGTCCACAATGTAAGCAGGGCTGCGATCCATAGGAGCGCCATGGCGGTGGGTTGCGCGTTCATGCCAAGAACGCTCCCCGGCGCCGCAGCGAGGAGGAGACCGGCGGCGAGGAGTTGCGCAAAGGTTTTCCATTTCGCCAATCGCGATACGGGCAATGCGATTTTCTTTGCCGCCGTCGCCTCCCGCAGTCCGCTCACCAAAATCTCGCGCGCCACCACAATCAGCACCGCGATGACGCCCGCGCCATAAACTAAGCCGTTGCGCACCGCTAAGATGAGGACGATAGCGACCAGTAATTTGTCGGCGATGGGATCGAGCGCGGCGCCGAGCGACGATGTTTCGTTGCGCGCGCGCGCGACCCACCCGTCGGCAAAGTCCGTTAGCGCCGCAATCGCGAATATCCAAAAGGCGACGGCGCGCCCCCAGGGCGCCTCCGCCAAGAACGCCATAATGAGGGGAATGATCAGCGCGATGCGCGACAGAGTTAGAATATTCGCCATAGGAGCGAAATTCTACTCGGCGCCGCCGCTCTAGCGCAATCGGTACTGGTCGATTCTATTTCAACCTGATTTCTCTGATCTCGCGCCGAAAACTATCCTTGACAAATGCAACATAGAATTGGCTCAATCTACCCTATGATTACTCAAGAAGAGTAGGGATTAGAGATAATGCGGTTTGCGTATTTTTTGAGTTTCGCCGCCGCGATTATTGCGTTGGTCTGTATCGGTGTCAGCGACGCGAAAGCCCGCCCGCCTATTGAGGCTTATGGCGCTCTGCCGGACATACGCTTGGCCGCTCTCTCTCCTGACGGCGAACATATCGCGTTTATCGCGAGGACGGATGAGTCCGAGATATTGATGGTGCTGAACGTCGATGGCAGCCCTGTCGCTGGCGTCCAGACGGATAAAATCAATGCGCGTCGTATTCAATTCGCGACGCCTGATCATGTCTTACTGACTGTATCGAAAGCCACTGGCGTTGCTGGGTTTCAAGGTCGGTTCGAATACTCAGCGACCTTCTCATACAATATTCAAACGAAAGAGATACAACAACTCTTGTACCGTGCAGATGATTTGTACCCAGCGCAATCAGGGCTGGGCCGCGTCGTCGGCGTCAGCAGCGATAAGAAACATCTATACATGCCCGCATTCGAGGGTTTGGAACAGTATCCATCCTATGATTTGTTTCGCGCTAAGATAGAGGGTCGCGGAGGAAGGAGCATTCGGCGCGGTACGCACCACACGGTAGATTGGTTTGTGGGGCGTGATGGCGAGGTGCTCGCGCGGGAGGACTACAACAATCAAACTAACAAATACCATATTCGAACGCGTCGAAACGGCAAGTGGGAGACGGTGTATGAAGAGGTTACGTCCCGTATACCCTTTAACCTGGTTGGCGTTAGCCCTGACAACGCATCGCTAATCGTATCCTCGCGGTCTGGTTTGTCTAACTATTCCAGAATTCGAGAGTTGAGTTTTGACGGCACGTTCTCGCGGCCTTTGTTCCAACACGATAATCGAGAAGTGGACAGCGTGATATTGAATATCCAGCGGGAGTTTTTTGGCGTTCGCACATCAGGCTTTTTTCCTCAATACGAGTTTCTCGATTCAAATTTGAGAGCCGTCGTTATCGCTGTTCAGAACTTTTTTGAAACCGACGCTGTATCGCTCGTGTCTTGGTCCGATGATTTCGAAAGCCTTCTATTTTACGTTGAAGGGAGCACATCCGCGGGAGAGTATTACTTTTTCAACCGATCGCGCTCCGCCCTGCAAAAACTCGGCTCGGCGCGAACCGATATCGGCTCGGATGACATCGGACCAATTCAAGTCATTGAATACAAAGCTCGAGACGGTCTAACCATTCCCGCGCTTCTAACGCTGCCGCCGGATGGCGGCGACCAGAATTTACCGCTCATTGTTATGCCCCATGGGGGGCCTGAGTCTTACGATGCAGTGGGATTTAATTGGCGCGCCCAGTATTTCGCCAATCGCGGTTATTTGGTGTTTCAGCCGAATTTTAGAGGCTCCGACGGCTTCGGCGCGGCGTTCCGTGATGCGGGTCGCGGCGAATGGGGCGGTAAAATGCAGGACGATATTACTGACGGCGTTCGCGCATTGATCCGTTCTGGGCGCGCTGATGCCGATCGTATCTGCATTATTGGCGCGAGTTATGGCGGCTACGCAGCGCTGGCGGGCGGGGCATTCACCCCCGATTTATATAAGTGCGTTGGCGCCATAGCGCCGGTTGCGGATCTCCCGCTGATGTTGTCGCAGGAGCGGCGAGATCACGGATCTCGTCACTGGGTCTATGACTATTGGACCGAATTGATCGGCGATCCTCGCTCTGAGAAAGCGCACCTGCGGTCGATCTCGCCCGTCAACGCCGCATCAGCGTTTACCGCGCCTGTGCTCCTTATTCACGGCAAAGATGATCTTGTCGTCCCGATCGTCCAAAGTCGGCGCATGAAGAGAGCGCTCGAAAAAGCGGGTAAGCCTGTCGAGTTGGTTGAGCTTAAGGGTGAAGATCACTACCTCTCGTCCAGCGACACCCGGTTAGCAACCTTGGTCGCCTTGGACCAATTTGTTCGCGAACATATCGGCGCCAACCCGGAGGATTAGGAACGCTCGCCCTTAGTCGTCGCTATTCCCCCACAGCCGTTTCCACCACGGCACTTTCTTCGGCGGCTCGAAGGATTGCCCTGCGCCATCCATCTCGTCGCGAATGTCGGCAATATCCCAACCGGTTAAATTGGCAAGCGTTTGCGCTTCCTTTTCAAAACGGTCTGGCAATGACGCACGATAGTCATCCGCCGCATCGCATTGGGCGTCGCCCGTATACGGGTGGTTCATCACATAGCGGCCTTGGAAATTGGTGCGGTCGCCCGTTTCTTTGAACATCAAATCTTCCGGAAAATGTTCCGCATCGTAAGAAACATGGAGCCGCGTCACAAAAACATCTTGTGCTTGGGGCATGGGTCGCCCCGGTCGCGTCGACATGCTCGGTCCATCCTCGAGCCAGTAGACGCCAAGCTCGCGCAATTGCGCCGGCGATAACGGGTCCGCTGCGCATGGATCGCACCAGGCCATATCCCAAGCATATTCCAAAAAGACCGCGCGCTCATTTTCTTTGTCCACTTGGGTCGCGAACATATCCTTATAAAAGTCCCCAAACTGATCTTTTACGAACAAGGGGACATTCATGTCGGTGGGGAGTTTCACCGTGCGATAATTCGTCGTTTCAACCCGGCCGGTCCTTGTCAGCGTAAAGACGAAAAGCTCTTGTTTGCCGTCGGCGTTCACGGTCCCAAGGCGAATGGGCAGCATGAACTTCGGCGACTCAAAGGCGATTTGGAGCGGACGGAGATATTTAAGGCCTGTGGCGGCTTGTTCTTCCAGATTTACCTTCGCAACGAAAAACTTCGTATCTTGCTTGATATAGCTCCCAAGCGTGTCTTCAGCCCCTTCTGGCAACGTATAGCCGTTTTGCGTGAGCCACGTGGCGAGCCCGTCAGATTGTTCGGCTGACAAAATTTGAATGTCATACTCGCCGACGGTGTATTCCGCTTCAATCGTGACGCCGAGGCTGTCTGCCTTTTGAGCCGCGCCATCCTCCGTGGCTTCCGGCGCGGGCGACATGGCGACCATCCGCTCCATCAGCCTCACGTTGCAGGGGTCTTCGTCGAAATACTCAACCAAACGCGGCGCGGTATAGGCGTCCAGGTGATCGATGATCGCGTTTTCCGTGACGTGGATCTGTCCTTCTTCGAGCACGACAGGAACAGGGATCACCATCGCGAATTCCGTGAGTTCGCCTTGATAGTCGTTGGCCATCGTGATGACGGTGCGATCCTTGTCGCGCATGATGGCGACTTTAGATGCTTTGTTGAAAAGCTTGGTGTCGGCCTTGGCGACATAAAAGCCGCAAAAGGCGACAGCGCCGCCAAAAGCAGCCGACGCGCCGACCATGGCGGCGGCAGCAAGCAGCGATTTCCTAAAACGACGGTTCATAAGGCGGTCTCCCTTTTTAGCAGTTTTATTCAGCGGGGGCGGCGGGCGGTCGCGCGCCGAAGTTGTTTGACAGGCGCCGCATCCACCGCTGCGCACCCACCGGATCGCCCCAGCGATAGCGGGGCGCAGGATCGAAAACCTCCAACAGCGGACGAGTGAGACATGCGGCGGCAAGGGCGAAGAATAAGCCGTCCGCGATGAAGAAGTGGAATGTCAGCACATAGGCGAGGGCTGCTGCGAGTCCGGCAAAAGCCATCCGCGCGATGGCGCCGTCCGGCGTCGTCTTGGGGTCGGAGATCATGAAGAAGGCGAACAAAACAAGCGAGCCGTTTTCTAGTCGCAGCATTGGGATTGTCAGCGGATCGCCGAGCCATAGGGCGCGCGCGAATAAAAGCGTCGCATAGGCGCTAAGAAATATAAGCGGGACGTCAAACCGCGCCGCGCGATAAGTGACGAACAGACCGACGCCGGCCAGCAACGCGGCGAACCAAACGGCGGTTCCCCATTGGCCGGGCGTTGTCCATGCCGCATCTGTGAGCAGCACGACCGCGACAATGCCAATATTGGCTGGGTTAAAAAGATGCTTGCCGTTCAGGCGCAGCATGAACTTCGATCCTACAGCGATGGTCGCTGCAAGAATGAGCGGCCACGCGACATCGGCGCGCAACAAAAGCGTTAGCGAAAGGGCCGTGATGAGCGGGCTGCGAAAGTCCGCGGGGCTCGCCATTAACTTTGCGCCCAGCCATTGGGTGGCGCAGCAAGCGGCGACGATGGCGCCGAAATGGAGGGGATCGATTTCAAACGCCCGCGCTTGCCAGCCAAACGCCAGCAGCGTCGACAGTGTCAGGATCTGATAGATCCGCGGATCAAAGAACTTGACGTTGGCCATTCAGACCGCATCTTCCCTGGAAACGTCGTCTGCGCCCAGATTCATGAGTGGTTGGATGGTTTTTATCAAGTGGGAGTGGGGCGGAAAGACGGCGCCGGCGAGAAGGTTTCACGGCGATGCCATGGCGCGAAAACGCCCGTCAATGTCCGCGGGGGCCGGAACCTGCGCCTGGCCCTTTAACGGACTTGCGTACCGCTCGCTTCATTTCGCCCGCTTTCTCGAACCAGTCTTCGACGTCCGACCGATATTTCATGCGATTGGCTTTAGCGTATCGACGCAGGATCGAATAGCTGAAGATGAGCAACAATTCGCAGCCGAAAAGGATGTTGCTGATGAGTTGGAAGGCCCATGGCGACATGCCGAATGGGCTGGTCGAGATAGACACGACCCAAAGCTGAAAAACATAAAACGAGGTGGAGACCAAATAGCTCCACATGAGAATAAGGTGAAATTGCCGATGTTGCGCTTCGGGCGATGACCAACGCACGTAAAAATAAAGAAGCGCGAAAGAGTCGAGAACGGCGTAAGGCCAAATTGCGTAAGTAGGTTCAAACCACAGCAAGATGGAGCCGAACCAGATCAGTCCGGCGACCAGTGATGCATTGGCAATGTAAGAAGAACCGGACCAATGGCCTGCCGCGACCGTCGCGATGACGGCCGTGGCAAAGCCAATTAGAATTATCCAATTCCCAAGATCGATTTCGCAACCTCTGCGACCGGCGGAACCTCTTTCGGCGTGCCGCGCGCTTGAAGCAGCCGGAACCCAGCTTCAGCAGCGCTTGTTTCAATCGCATCATGCGCCGCTTGAACCGTTTCCACAAGATTGAGATAAGCCTGTTGAACGTTCTGCGTGTGGGTAACAGCGACGTCGCCCACCTTGTCAGAGGCGCTCGCTGCGGCGCCTGCAGTAAGTGCGCTCAGCCCAGCGCCAAGTCCCAGGAGTTGTTTTTCAAACTTCAGGAGATCGACTTGTTCCTTCTTGAGGTCTTTATCCATGGATCGTTTCCCTGCCGTAACCATTCGCGAAAAGCCGCGACGGCCCGCAGGGTCTCGAACCCGCGTAAAGGTGCGTTTAAATTCACACTTAAAATTGAAATGAAACTCTGTTAAATCTAATTAGAACTTTCAGCAGTCCCAGTTTGAGACAGAAAGCCCTCGATGACCGATAAGGATCGAGAAAACGCGGAAGCTTTTCACAAGCGACTATTGGCGATTTTTCCGGCGCGCTTACAGCGAGGGCGGAAGACGAACGTTATCCCGTTCCCCGGTCGTGAAGCTGAAGATCAACTTCCGAAAACGAGCGCAACAGCGAAAGCGCTCCCACATGGGCGATCCGCATCGTCCGCGGAAGATCTGGACCGGGATCAACCCCGTGGGATTGAAGGATTGTTAAGGCGGTTATTTGAAGAGCTTGCGACAGACGATTAAGTCTCTCTTCATCATCTCCGTCTTCCCCAACATCCTCCGTATACGCAATAAGGTTGGCGACAGCCGCCGAAAGGTCTTCCTCCAACAACGACACAGCCAAATCTAAGCCGCCGAGTTTCGCGACGAGCGCTTGAATGGCGAAACGCGCCCCGATCGGACATATGCGCTCGCGTTGCGGCAGCTGACCCGTTTTTGCCGCGGCGAGCGTGGTGATGTCTGCGGCGGGGTCCGTAATTGCGCGGGTCGGAACCCCCAGAGCTTTCGCGACGGCGTCGATCCAGATCTCCGCCAGGGGTTCGCTTTGGCCCTCAAGGCGACGGTATTGTTCTAAGCTCACCCCGAGCCGCGATGCGAATTGCGATGGCGTTAGCAAAAAAGCGAGCCGTAAATCTTTGATATTGTTCGCCATCTTCATCCCCAAGGGCGTATTCATCGCGCCATGAGAACCCCCAGCGCTGGGGGAAGTCAATTGTGCGTCGCCATCAACTGCCGTGAAAATGGTCAAAAATACGTTGCGCGAGCTCGGCTGAGACGCCGTCAACCGCCGCCAGGTCTTGGGCTTTTGCCTGGGCCACCTCTCTGGCGGACCCAAAATGGTGGAGGAGGGCGCGCTTGCGTTTCGCGCCGACGCCCGGGATTTGGTCCAGCGGGTTGGCCGTCGCCGCCTTCTTTCGTTTCGCTCGATGCGCGCCAATCGCGAAGCGGTGCGCTTCGTCGCGCAGGCGCTGCAGATAAAACAGCGCGGGATCGCGCGGTCGTAAGGCGAAAGGCGAGCGGCCCGGCATTACAATGAGATCGCCCGCCGTCCCCATTGTGCGGTCGACGCGCGCTTTGCCGTGCGCATCCTCGCGGCGCGCCTTAGAGACACTGATCACAGCAATGCCTTCTGCTTCCGGGTCGACGCCGACCTCCGCCATGGCCTCTAGCGAAGCAGAAAGCTGTCCCTTGCCACCGTCAATGACAATAAGATCCGGACGCGGCGCATTTTCATCTTTGATCATGCGCTCAAACCGGCGCTGCAACACTTCGCGCATCATCGCGTAATCATCACCTGCCGCCATATCGGCAGATTTGATGTCGAATTTTCGGTACTGATTTTTCAAGAACCCGTCGGGCCCGGCGACGATCATCGCGCCCACGGGATGTGCGCCTTGAATATGGGAGTTGTCATAGACCTCGATCCGCTCAGGCGGTTCGTTGAGGTCTAAACGCGCCGCCAACTGCTCCAATTGTTCGCGTTGGCTCGCGGACTCCGCCATGCGCCGCGTAAACGCTTCGCGTGCATTCATCAGGGCCGCATTAATGAGACTTCGTTTATCGCCCCGTTTTGGGGCAATGATCTTTATCGCGCGTTTTAGATGGAGCGAGAGCGCTTCTGTCAGAAGGTCAAGCTGCGGTAGGTCATGAGAAACCAGGATCAGCGGCGGCGGTTCCCGGCGATCATAAAACTGTGAGATAAACGCTTCCAAAACGACCGCGGGCTCATCGTCTTTATCATGTCGTGGGAAATAAGCGTGGTTGCCCCAGTTTTGCCCAGCGCGATAAAAAAAGACTTGGACGCAGGTTTGACCGCCTTCGCTATGGGCCGCAAAAACATCGGCGTCTGCGATCGTGTCAGTTCTTGGGCCGTGGGAGCGTTGCACATAGCTTAGCGCACGGATGCGATCGCGCAGCACGGCAGCCTTCTCAAAGTCAAGCGCTTCGGAAGCTTGTTCCATTTGGGCGGACAACGTACGCTGAATACCGGTATTGTCGCCGGAGAGGAAGGCGCGCGCCTCTTCAACCAGCGCGCTATAGTCGTCTAAGTCAATTAGTCCGACGCAAGGCGCGGCGCATCGTTTGATTTGATGCAACAAGCAAGGCCGCGAGCGGGTTTCATAGAAGCTATCAGAGCACGAACGAAGTAGAAACGCTTTTTGCAATGTCTCAAGCGTCTTGTTTACGGCGCCGGCTGACGCGAAAGGACCATAATAGTCGCCTTTCCGCTTTCGCGCGCCGCGAAATTTTAGGACCTGCGGCGCTTCATGGTCATCCGTAACAAGAATATAGGGAAACGATTTATCATCACGCGAGAGAATGTTATATCGCGGGTTGAGTTTTTTGATCAGCGTCGCCTCGAGCAGCAACGCCTCGGTTTCGGTTTCCGTGACGATGAACTCCATATCGCGTGTTAGCGCGATCATCCGCATAATGCGGTTGGAGTGACCGGAGCGGCTGGCGTAGCTTGAGACCCGTGATTTTAGGTTTTTGGCTTTGCCCACATATAAAACGGCCGCCCGGTCGCCAATCATCCGGTATACGCCCGGTTTGGCCGGCAGCCGCGACACATGGTTCGCGATCAGCGCGGCGCCGCGCAACTCGCCTGCCGAATTATCGGCGGCTCTATCAGAAGTCTTTGTTTTTTCGTCCACTTTGTGGTTAACGGAGCATTCATGTTCTGCGCGATAGATTCTGAGATGAGCTAATCACGCTTGGGGCCAAGGTCAAATGGTCGACGTACTTAAAAATCGCTCGGACATCACAATCGTGATGGTGCTGTTTTCGACGCTCGCGCTGGTTGGCATCGCGGCGGGCGGGTATTTCGTGAATGATTATGCGCGCGCGCGTGCAAGCCAGTCATGGCCGGTGGTGGACGGTGTCATCCTCACGCAATTGGCCGAGAATGACGCGGCGCGGTACGCCTATTCTATGGATGGGCGCAGCTACGAGTCCTCCCGAGAGCGCGTGTTTTTGGCGGGGTTTTCTAATCAGTCTTCGGGCGACTATGAAGCGGGCCAGATCGTGCCTGTTTACGTCAATCCGCACGATCACAGCTTTTCAGTGCTTGCGCCAGGCGGGGCTAGCATCGCCTTTGTCATCTGTTCGATCATCGCAGGGGCATTTGTGTTCTTCGGCGTCGGCGGCGTTGTCTGGGCGGTCTCGCAGCAAGCCGCGCGTGACTTCGCGTTTCAGCCGGACCCGGCCGCTCAAAACGGATAAGCACTCAGATTTTCGTCCTGAAAATCTCGACACCCGCCGCGACTGCCTCTTGCAGGGCGTTGGGCTTTTCAACCCGCACCCTTACTGACAGCACCATGGCGTTCGCCATCGCAAGGCTCGCAATTCGCTCGGCCAATGTTTCGACGAGCTTTATATGCCCTTCGGCTATGATCGCCTTCACGCCATTCGTCAGTCGATTGTAACAAACAACGTCTTCCAATCGGTCGCCGTCGGGCTCTGAGGGTTCAACGACATCTAGTTCGATATCAATTTTAACCGGTTGCGCCGTCCCTTGTTCCTCCGGATAGACGCCAATAAACGCATCAAGCGCTAACCCAGTGACAAACACTTTTCGTTGCGGCGCAGAAGCCGAGCGGGGGAGGGCCGCGACCGCCGATTTGCGGGCGTCGTCTGACGTGTTCTTGGCCATGACTATTCCTTCACGAGTGCGTCTGGCGTTTGCCATGTTAGATGCTGGCCGCCGTCAACGGCAATCATTTGGCCGGTGACAGCGCTTGCGCTCACCAGATATAGAACAGCGGCTGCGATGTCATCGGGGGTTGCGCCGCGACCGAGCACTGTGGCCTCGTTTTGCTTGACCCAATCCTCTTCAGATTGTCTCGAATTCCGCAGTGTTGGCCCAGGACCAACGGCGTTCACGCGAACGCCTTGAGGGCCCAACGCCTGGGCGAGCGTTTTTGTCAGTGTAAAGAGAGCAGCCTTTGCCATGGTGTAGGATAAAAACTGTGGCGTGAGTTTCAGGACCCGTTGATCAACCAGGTTGATGATCAGATTATTCGCTCCGAACGGCGCTTGCGCAGCAAAGTCCTGCGACAGCTTTAAGGGCGCCCGTAAATTCGTCTCCATGTGCATGTCCCAGCTTTCGCGGGTCATCGTTTCAATATCGTCGGGCTCGAAAACAGATGCAGAGTTCACTAACAGTGTCAGCGGGCCCAGGACTTTCTGGGCGCCGTCAACCATAGAAGCGACATCGCTTTCTTTAGCCAAATCGCCCTGTATCAAATGTACTTTGCGACCCAGCGCCTCGATTTCATCGGCGGTCGCTTTCGCGCCGTCTGCGGATGATCGATAATGTATCGCTACGTCATAGCCGCTGGCGCCTAAGGCCAAAGCGATAGCGCGGCCCAGTCTGGCGCCGCC
>JBCDBM010000043.1:0-17473 GCA_039183665.1 Pseudomonadota bacterium
AATTCCGGGCTCGTCTCTGCGATGACGGCAATCCGATCGCCGCGCGAGAACCGGCTCATCAATTTGCGGGCAAGCGCCTTGGAAAGGTCGCGAAGCTCTGAATAGGGCAGGGCGCGGGATAGCTCACCGCGCAGATTGAAAAAATTGTAGCCGGTATCGCCCTTGGCCGCGTAATCCAACGCCTCCGGCACAGACCTAAAGTTCGCCGAAACTGTGGGCAAATTTTCGCTAATCGATGGAGTGGGGTTTTCCAACATTAACGCCCCCGCACTTTGCCGGCCCGCCGGCGTTAATTTCTGTGCCCGACCATGTCATCGGCGCCCCGCACTTTAACGAGCAACGTATGAAAGCCTTGGCGTTCCCCATGGCTTAGTCGTCTCGCATTTGCACGACGCACCGACCCAATAGCAGTGGGCGGCTCTCGTAGACTATCAGGCGTTACAGGGACTACCAACTGGGGGCAACCCTGGGGCGCTTTCCCCAGGCATCAAGAATTACGCCCGGATGTTACACATCATCAAATTTTGCGCCGCAGCGCAGTTGGCGCCCTTGCGGCTTGGGCCTTTGCACCCTAATTTCTGGCGACATCAAAGGCGAAGGTGTTTCGGGGGCAAAATGCGGTCAACCCTCTGAAATTGCAGAATAAATTTTCACGTGCAGCCGTCCTAGTTGGGGACGCGTGCTTTGACGGGAAATGCGCTCATGCGTTTGTTTATCGGTTATAAGGCTTGGAAAGAGGAAGAATATCTCCTCAACAAAATGACCTTCGACGATTTAGTCAGGGCGTATATCACCTATCCAGCGATCCAGGTTTACGCTGTTTTAATCGTCATCGCGCTCGTGTTTGCGGGCGTCGCGGCTTCGAGCGCTTGGCGGCTCTTGTTGGCGATCGGCGTCGGCGCAGTGCTCTTTCCCATTGGTTGGTACATCGCGCATCGCTTTATCCTTCACGGGTCCTGGATGTACAAGACGCCCTATCTCGCGACGCTTTGGAAGCGCGTGCATTACGACCATCACCGGTTTCCCAACGATCTCTCCGTTTTATTTGGCGGCCTGCACACCACGTTGCCCACGATCATTATTGCGGCCGCGCCAGCAGGTTGGCTGATCCATGGCCCTGCCGGGGCGGCGGGCGCAATCGCCGGCACAGTAATAATGACCTGCTACACAGAATTCCTGCACGCGGGGCAGCATCTGGCTTTTGAACCCAAGTCAAAATTTTGGAAAACCATCAAGGAGCGCCACCTCGCTCATCATTTCCACAATGAAAATGGAAATTACGGGATCGCCGAGTTTTTCTGGGACAAAGTGCTGGGAACTTTTTATGAGGAAAAGGCCGATGTTCCGCGAAGCGCGACAGCGCGCAATCTCGGTTATACCGACGAAATGGCCCAGAAATATCCTTGGGTGCGCGAGGCTACGGAGGCGGAGCCTAGCGACCGCAAGGCTATGCGCTCCCGCGCCGCCTAGCGGAACGCGGCGGCCGACGGCGGCGCTTGGACACCTAGCGTATTTGCGGTTGCGAATAACTTTCTGTTGATTTTGAACCCGGGCTTTGCGAGGTTCCGCGCCGAACCTCAATGGGGATCGCTGGTCGCAGCTCGGGCGTTGCGACTAGACACCCGTCGCTAAGGACATTGCGACTTTCCCCGTCAAAGACACTCCCAAGAAAGGCGGAAACAAGAATGAGCATCGCGCTTTGGCTGGTCATCGGGGCCGGCCTTCTGGCAATTATTTATGGCGCCGTCACGGCGAATGCAGTGATGTCGCTGCCCACTGGCAACGATCGGATGAGAGAGATCGCCTCGGCGATCCAAGAAGGCGCACAAGCCTTCCTCAATCGACAATACACAACGATCGCCGCGGCGGGCGCAGTCGTATTCCTCATTCTTTTGTTTGCCCTGGGGCTAGAAGCCGCCATTGGCTTCGCCATCGGGGCGTTCTTATCCGGCGCCGCGGGTTTTGTGGGCATGCTGGTGTCCGTTCGTGCGAATGTGCGCACAACCCAGGCGGCGAGCGAAGGGTTGGACAAGGGTTTGTCCGTCGCGTTCCGCTCCGGCGCCGTGACGGGGCTATTGGTGGCCGGTTTGGCGTTGATCGGCATCGCCGGTTATTACGCGGTGCTCACCGCGCTCTTGGGCAACGCGCCCGAAAGCCGGGTCGTCGTCAACGGCTTGATCGCGCTGTCGCTCGGCGGGTCGCTGATTTCGGTTTTTGCGCGTCTCGGCGGCGGAATCTTCACCAAGGGCGCCGATGTCGGCGGCGACATGGTTGGCAAAATCGAAGCCGGCATCCCGGAAGATGATCCTCGCAACCCAGCAACGATTGCGGACAATGTGGGCGACAATGTTGGCGATTGCGCCGGCATGGCCGCGGACCTGTTCGAAACCTATGTCGTGACCGTCGCTGCGACGATGGTTTTAGGATCCATCTTATTCGCCGCTGACGCTGCGCGCTTCATGTTCTTCCCGCTCGCTATTGGCGGCGTGTGCATTATCACCTCGATCATCGGGGCCTTCGCAGTGCGTCTGAGCCCTGGTTCTAAGAACATCATGGGCGCGCTCTATAAGGGCCTGATCGTCACCGGCGTTTTGTCGCTGATCGCGATTGCTGGCGCGACATTCTATGTCTTCGGGTTTTCCGAAACCATTGGCGAGACCGCGGATGGCAAACCGTTTTCCGGGATGAGCCTTTATATCTGCGGCGTGCTCGGTCTTGTTGTGACAGGCTTGATTGTGTGGATCACGGAATATTACACGGGTACGGCGTTCCGGCCCGTTCGCTCCGTGGCGCGCGCATCAGAAACGGGCCACGGCACGAACGTCATTCAAGGGCTCGCTGTTTCTATGGAAGCGACCGCTTTGCCGGCGCTTGTGATCGTTATCGGCATTATTGTGTCGTTTAACCTCGCTGGCCTTTACGGCATTGCGATCGCGGTGACGACGATGTTGGCGCTCGCGGGCATGATTGTCGCCCTTGATGCATTTGGTCCTGTCACTGATAATGCCGGCGGCATCGCTGAAATGTCTGGTCTTGAGGGCTCAGTGCGCGACACCACCGACGCGCTGGACGCGGTCGGGAATACCACAAAAGCGGTGACTAAGGGCTACGCGATTGGCTCAGCCGGGCTCGGGGCGCTCGTGCTCTTTGCGGCGTTTACCGAGGATATTAAGCACTTCACGCTCCATGCGGATGACTATCCGTTCTTCAAAGACATTGTCGTCGATTTCTCTTTGTCGAACCCATATGTGGTTGTGGGCCTCTTCGTTGGCGGCCTGTTGCCTTATCTGTTCGGCGCTATGGCGATGATGTCTGTGGGCCGGGCGGCAAGCGCGATCGTTGAAGAAGTGCGCAGCCAGTTCCGCGAAAAGCCCGGCATTATGCAGGGTACGGACAAGCCGGACTACGCGCGAGCGGTCAATCTGCTGACCGGCGCGGCGATTAAAGAAATGGTGGCGCCGTCATTGCTGCCGATTCTGTCGCCGCTGGTTTTGTACTTCGTGATTGTCTTTGTTGCAGGTCCGTCGCAGGCTTTGTCGGCCGTGGGCGCAATGCTTATGGGCGTTATTGTCACCGGGCTATTCGTCGCTTTGTCGATGACGGCTGGGGGCGGCGCCTGGGATAACGCCAAGAAATTCATCGAAGACGGCAATCATGGCGGCAAGGGCTCGGAAGCGCACAAAGCCGCGGTTACCGGCGACACCGTTGGCGATCCGTACAAGGACACAGCCGGCCCGGCGGTGAACCCGATGATTAAGATCACCAATATCGTGGCGTTGCTCCTGCTCGCCGCGCTTGCCGGCGGCGGCGCCTAAAGCCAGCCCGCTGTTTCGCGACGCGCCAAGCGCTCCAAGAGCGCGATCATTTCAGGCGCGTCGTTGAGACACGGAATGGCGCCAAAAAACTGACCGCCCGCGGCCAAGAAGGTTTCGCGGGCGGCAATATCGATCTCCTCAAGCGTCTCAATACAATCAGCGACAAAGCCCGGCATCATCACAGCCAGGTTTTTCACGCCCGCTGCGCCCAACTCTTCAATCATTGCGTCGGTGGCCGGCTCTAACCAGGGCTCGCGGCCGAACTTTGATTGAAAGGCCAAAGGCGCAAACTCTTCGCTCCAGCCCAATTTCTCCCGCAACAAACGCGCTGTTTTTGCGCAATGGCAGTGATACGGGTCGCCCGCTTTGAAATAGCGCTGCGGCAATCCGTGGAAGGAGAGAATGACGCGTTCGGGCGCCCAATCGATCGTCTCCAACCATCGTTCATAAACGCCGGCGAGCGCGTCGATATAGGCCGGCTCGTCATGGAAAGCGGGCGCGATACGAATTGCTGGCTGCCAACGCATCTTGAGGAGAGCATGGCTCACGCCGTCCACAACAGATGCGGTCGTCGTCGCGGAGTATTGCGGATAGAGTGGGATGACGAGTATGCGATCGCAGCCCGAGTCTTTGAGCGCGCTCAGCCGATCCGCGATGCTTGGGACGCCATAACGCATCGCCCAGTCGATGACGACGTTTCGAGCGTCAATGCGCTCACCAAGTCCCGTCGCCTGATTGCGCGTGAACTTTCGAAGCGGCGACTCGTTCGTTTCGGAATCCCAGATCTTTGCGTAGTTCTTCGCCGTCAACGCCGGTCTCACATTCAAGATGACGCCGTGCAGGATGGGCAGCCATAAAGCGCGCGGTAGGTCGACCACGCGTTTGTCGCTCAAGAACTCAGCCAAATAGCGGCGCACCGCCTTGGCGGTGGGCGCGTCGGGCGTCCCCAGATTGACAAGCAGCACGCCGATGCGGCCCCTGCGGATCGTCGGGTGTTCCGCCGGAGCGTGATTGGCCTCCGTCTCATTGCCAAAAGTGTCATCCATAAGCGTCTTTATTCTCAATGCGCCCGACAAGCTGCGCGGTTTTTATCCTAGCCCGTGTCGAAGGGTCTTACGGGCTGACGACCGAAGGCGATCAAGAATGCGCGGATTCGTCGATCAAAAACTCTCCGTATGACCAGTCCTGTCACAAATATGAAACAATAAACGAAGAGGGTGCGCTCACCAGCGCAACCTCGGTCCGGCCTTTTTCTTGTGGCCGCTCGTTAAAGGCAAATCATGGAAATCGATTTTGGAATTTGGGCCATCATTGGCTTCTTGCTGGCGGCTTACGCCGTTGTCGGGAACGATGCGCTGCAGACGCTAGGCACGTTTATCAACTCAAACCGGCGTCTCCCATGGTGGGCGCTATTCTTGTTCGCGGCGACGATCTTGGTCGTTGTCTTTGCCTTTGGGTATATAACTGACGGCGGCGAACTTCGAAATGCCGACGGCACGCCAAAAGCCCTCTGTAATTTCGAAATTGGTTGCGACACGTCTTTTGGCCGGCTTAACAATACTGATTCCTATCCAATCTTTCAGGCGCAGTGGTATCACGCCATTCCGCCGCTCGTACTGCTTGTTCTCACGCGGATGGGCATCCCCGTTTCCACCACCTTCATGGTGCTGACGATTTTTGCGACCATGAGCGGGCTGCAAGGCATGCTCACCAAGTCTCTGGTGGGCTACGCGGTGGCGTTCATCACGGGCGGCGTGATCTACGCTGTCCTTGCGCCGACCCTAGAGCGATGGTTCTTGAAAACGCAAGACAACCAACATGCGCCTGTCTGGGTGCTCTTGCAGTGGCTCACCACGGCGTATTTGTGGGCCGTGTGGCTGATGCAGGATTTTGCAAATATTTTCATTTTCTTGCCGCGTAGCGATGGTGTAACGCCGGGCTCAGGACTTAATCCCGGCGAGGCGGCGATTGCTGTCGGCGCAATTCTCCTATTGCTCGGTTACACGTTTTGGAATCGCGGCGGTCCAGTTCAACGCATTCTTCAATCTAAGACGAGCGTCACCGACATTCGCTCAGCAACGATTATCGATTTTGTCTTTGCGAGTTTGTTGTTCTATTTCAAGGAACTCAACAATGTGCCCATGTCGACGACATGGGTCTTCTTGGGCTTGATTGGCGGTAGAGAATTCGCCATCGCGACAATCGACAGCATTCGCTCGCCCGCTGCGACGGCCCGCATCGTGGGCTCCGATGCGGTTAAAGCGCTTATCGGGCTGGTGATCAGCGTCGCCATGGCGCTTGGGCTGCCGCCCTTAGGCAAAGCCGTTCAGGACCGTTTTACGCAGGAAAAGCCGGCAATCGTCCTTGTCCAGACGGACGTGAAGGCATCTGACTGAGTGTTCTCAGGCGTGGTTCAAGATGTCCTGATCGACTTGTTTTTGTACCGCGCTTCATGTCGGGGACGATAGCGTCGATTTGCGCTCTCGGATTTATCAACCGACCGATAGGCTGGTTCGGCCATCGTATTCGCTTTCACCGCGTCAATCGTGCGGCCATCTCGCGCCGTGCGCGCGTATTTTGGTTTGTGCCGATAGGCCCGCGCGGCGCCCCGTCGCTCGCGAAGGGGCGGCTCGTCTTTCATCGCCAACAAGCCGCGCGACCCGCCTCCTTTACGGACATTTTGCAGATACCATCCCAAAATGACCGCGAAAGTTAAGAGGATAAAGAAGAACTCGAGAGCATCGATCACCAGGCGCGTTCCCAGCTTAAACGGCCCCAATTGGCCGTTAACTGGGTTTGCCTATGCAAAGAAAACGCCGGTTTAATCAGAGCGCTTTTTGGGCCCAAGAGCGATGCTCTAAATCGACGTCATAGGCGGCCATCGCCGCCAGTGAGACGATATCGGCGACGCGGGCGCCAACCTGGGTGATTTGAACGGGGTGCTCCAAACCGATTAGAATGGGCCCGATCACCGTGGCGCCGCCAATTTCACCGAGCAGCTTTGATGAAATCGCAGCGGAGTGTGTGCCCGGCGTTATGAGCACATTGGCTTCGCCCGTGAGGCGCGAGAACGGATACACCTCCCGGTATTTTTCGTTCAGCGCCATGCGCGGGGTCATCTCACCCTCGTAAATAAAGTCCACATCGCTGCGCTTGTCCAAAGCGCCTACAGCCCCGGCGACCCGGCGAGAATGTTCGGTATCGGGGTTGCCGAAATTCGAATAGGAAACGAAGGCGACCTTTGGCTCGACGCCAATGCGCCGCGCTGCGTGTGCGACTTGAACCGCGATCTCCGCAAGGTCGTCAGGGCTCGGCAACTCGGTAATGTTCGTGTCGGCGACAAATATGGTCCGTGACTTTGCAAGGATTATCGAAACGCCGACGAGCCGTTCGCCCGGCCGTGGATCCAAAGCGTGGCGCACATTGTCGAGCGCCACGTCATAGTTGCGGGTCACGCCCGTCACCATGCCATCCGCGTGCCCATGAGCGAGCATACAGGCGCCAAAAACATTTCGGTCGGTATTCACTAGGCGCTGAGCGTCCCGATAGAGAATGCCCTTGCGCTGAAGGCGCTCATACAAATATTCCGTATAAACAGGGTTTTCCGTCGAAAGGCGCGCATTATGAATCTCAAAATCGTCTTCGGAGGATAGGCCGAGATCGGACAGTTTGGCTTGGATCTCTTCGTCACGGCCAATCAAAATCGGCTCGCCAAGCCCCTCTAGCCGGAAGGCGTGGGCGGCGCGAATAACCGACTCATTCTCGCCCTCCGCAAAAACGATCCGCTTTGGTTTCTCATGGCCCCGCAGCGTGGAATAGACTTTTTGCAGGAAGGACGCCGAAGGGTCCAGCCGGGCGGCCAAGCGCTGGCGATAACCGGCAAAATCTTCGATCGGCTTGCGCGCGACGCCGGTATCTACAGCGGCTTTGGCGACGGCCGGCGGGATGGCGGAAATCAATCTTGGATCAAAGGGAGTTGGGATAATATACCCGCGACCATATTGAAGGCGTTGCCCGTAAGCGGCCGCGACCTCGTCAGGCACATCTTCGCGCGCGAGTTTTGCCAGCGCTTGTGCGCATGCGATTTTCATTTCTTCGTTGATCGTACGCGCCCGCGCGTCCAAGGCGCCGCGGAAAATATACGGAAATCCCAGAACGTTATTGACTTGGTTTGGGTAATCCGAGCGGCCCGTCGCAATAATCGCGTCGTCCCGCACTTCGCGAATTTCCTCTGGCAAAATCTCTGGCGTCGGATTAGCCATCACAAAGATGATCGGATTTTTCGCCATCGACGCGATCATCTCTTTGGTGACAGCGCCGGCGACCGACAGGCCGAGCAAAACGTCTGCCCCGTCGACCGCTTCTGCGAGCGTTCTCTTGTCGGTTGGCGTCGCATGGGCGGACCGCCATTGGTCCATCCGCTCCGTGCGTCCCTCGTATAAGACGCCCTTCGAATCGCAGACGAGCGCGTTCACCGACGGCAAGCCCATCGCTTTGATAAGGCCGATCACGGACAACGCTGATGAGCCCGCGCCTGAGACGGCGACTTTGATATCTTTGATGGACTTTCCCGTCACATCGAGTGCGTTCAGCAGCCCCGCCGCTGCAATAATCGCGGTGCCGTGCTGATCGTCGTGAAAGACGGGGATATCCATTTCTTCTTTGAGGCGCTGCTCAATAATGAAGCTCTCCGGCGCCTTAATGTCTTCCAGATTAATCCCGCCAAAGGCCGGCCCCAGATATTTGACGCAATTAATGAACGCCTCAGGATCTTTAGTGTCGACTTCGATATCGACGGAATCGATATCCGCGAAGCGTTTAAATAGAACGGACTTGCCTTCCATCACCGGTTTGGACGCGAGCGCGCCGAGATCGCCCATGCCCAAGATGGCGGTGCCGTTTGAGATTACAGCGACCATGTTGCCCTTCGACGTATAGTCATAGGCCGTGTTGGGATCATCCGCGATCGCTTGCACAGGAACGGCGACGCCCGGGCTGTATGCTAGCGACAAATCACGCTGGGTCGCCATGGGTTTCGTGGGGGTGATCTCAAGCTTGCCCGGTTTGCCCTCACTGTGAAATTCGAGCGCCTCGACGTCTGTGAATTTTGTTGAGTCGTCTTCCATGGATTTTCCCGCGATTTTTTTGTTTGCAGACGTCAAGGCGTTTTGGCCTAACCACTGAACAGTTGCAACTGAGCGGCAGTCGCCCGAGCGAGAATTTAATTCCTATCCTCGAGTTATTTTCTCCTGAGCGGTGGGGGCGGTTCTCTAGGCAAAGTTCCGGGCTTTTTGCGCCACGGCGCCGCGCCGCCCCGGCCGGCGCCGCAGCTGCCGCCCTGGCTGTAAATCTCTCGAGACTTGCGGTTCGGGTCAGCAATCCATACGTATCCCTCGCAAATAAGCATCAAATGGACAGGTTTTCGAAGGCGCGCGCATGTTTATCCAGACCGAAGACACCCCGAACCCGTTATCTATGAAGTTCTCGCCAGGGCGCGCCGTGCTGGGCGAGGGAAAAATGGGGCTCGATTTCCCGAACGCCGCGTCCGCGGGCGCTGCACCGCTCGCGCAAGCACTCTTTGCCATTGATGGCGTCGCAGGGGTCTATCTCGGCGCGGATTTCGTCACGGCTACAAAGCGCGACGATGTCGATTGGGCCCATGTGAAGCCGGCTATCTTGGGGGCGATCGCGGATTTTCTGACCACAGGCGCGCCGGCGGTGCTGGACGATGAGCCCGCAGGCGCCGACCCGGCGACCCCTTTGGGGGATTACGAGGGCGATGATCGCGAGGTCGTTGAACAGATTATTGATTTGTTGGAAACACGCGTGCGCCCGGCCGTAGCGGCCGACGGCGGCGATATTACCTTCCAGCACTGGGAGCCGCGCACTGGCGTCGTCTTCTTGAAGATGCAAGGCGCTTGTGCGGGCTGCCCCTCGTCAACGATGACACTGAAATCGGGTGTCGAGAATTTGCTTAAACATTTCGTCCCGGAAGTGGCGAAGGTTGAAGCGGCGATTTGACGTTTCATTAAGGAGGCAGGCAGGCGCCGCTTTCGCTTTAAATGCTGCATCCGGCAGCTTGATCGCCACATCGACAAGACGCTAGGCGCCGCGTATTAGATCATTCCAGAAATGTAGGATCAGCCGTCAGCGACAGCCGACGCGCTGGCGCGCCTTCAACTGGAAAGACACCACGCACATGTCCGATAAAATGATCAATGACGAAGCCCTCGACATCGTTTTTCGCGAAGCGAGAACGCGCAATGCCTGGGAGACGCGCGAGGTCGCGCGGCCGCTCATGCAAGCGGTGTATGATTTAACAAAGTGGGGTCCGACGTCTGCAAATTGTTCGCCGGCGCGCTTCGTGTTCCTGGCGTCCGACGATGCTAAAGAGCGGTTAAAACCATGCCTCGCGCCAGGCAATCTGGAAAAGACGATGAGCGCGCCCTGTTGTGTCATTGTCGCCCACGACATGGAATTTTATGAAAAGTTACCGCAGCTCTTTCCACCCGCAGACGCAAAGTCTTGGTTCGTTGGCAATGATGCGCTGATCCAAGAGACTGCGATGCGCAACGGGTCGCTTCAGGGCGCCTATTTCATGATCGCAGCGCGCGCTTTGGGTCTCGATTGCGGCCCCATGTCCGGCTTCAACAAAGACGCCGTTGATGCTGAGTTTTTTGCTGGTACGACCTACAAGTCGAATTTCTTATGCAATATTGGTTACGGTACGGATGAAAATCTCTTTCCGCGCAGTCCAAGGCTTGAATTCGACGAAGCCTGCCAGGTCTTGTAATCGCCGTGCGTCATGCGCGTGCTGGCTCTTGATACCGCGCTTCAGCGTTGCTCCGTTGCGATAGCGGATGGTGACAACGTGCTTGCTTGGCGCGCGCTGGACATGGAGCGCGGCCATGCGGAGCATCTGGCGCCCATGACCGCTGCAGCGCTTGACGAGGCGGGCCTGCGCGTCGGGGATCTCGCCCGAATTGGCGTCGTCGCTGGCCCCGGCGGCTTCACAGGCGTTCGCTTGGCGGTGTCGTTTGCCCGCGGACTCGCGATTGGTCACAGCATTGATGTGGTGGGCGTAACGAGTCTAACCGCGGTTGCGCAAAACGCCTTGCAAGCTGATCAGGACGCGTTAATCGCCGCTGTCATCGATGCGCGCCGGAACCAAGTGTATGCTAGTTTGGTCCATGGGCGCCGCGTGTTGGTTCCGCCATTTGTGGACAACCCCGCCGCGGCGATCGCGCGCCTTGAGGCGGCCGCCGGCGACAGCAAAGCGATTTCTGTCATTGGTTCGGGTGCGGAGTTCATCACGTCATTAAGGCCCCGCTGGGTGCGGTCGACCGCTGGCGACCAAATCGATGCGCGGTGCGTTGCGCAACTTGCGGCCATGGCGCCCGTCCCGACCGAGCCTGTTGCGCCGATCTATTTGCGCGCGCCCGACGCCAAACCGCCCACAGGCCCAAATCTCATTCAGTCTTCAAGCTCATGACAGAGATCTCGATTTGGCGCGCGCGGTCAGAAGACGAAGACACACTTATAAAGCTTGAAGAAGAGGCTTTCGGAGAGAGAAGCTGGGGAGAAGAGGGCATCCGCGGGAGTTTTGCGGCGCCTGAGGCGCGCATTGTACTTGCGGGTCAATTGCGATCTGCGCCCGTAGGATTTGCGATTTGGCGCGATTTGTCTGGAGAAGCCGAGATTTTAACAATCGGCGTTGCGCCGAAGGCGCGTCGTCTGCGCGTTGGCCGCGCTCTTGTGGACAACATTGTGGAAACAGCGCGGCGGGCTGGCGCCGGTCGG
This sequence comes from Pseudomonadota bacterium, assembly GCA_039183665.1. Classification (GTDB taxonomy): domain Bacteria; phylum Pseudomonadota; class Alphaproteobacteria; order Caulobacterales; family Parvularculaceae; genus Hyphococcus. Next base: position 11,616 of record JBCDBM010000043.1, read on the forward strand.
TTGTTTCTTGAGGTCGACCCCTTGAATAGCGCCGCGACCGCGCTGTATGTGTCGGTTGGCTTTCAGCGCGATGGCGTGCGGAAAGCCTACTATCGCGATGGCGCCGACGCGTTGCTTATGTCATTAGCGCTTTGATCGCCGCCCTTTATTCGCATCTTAGAAAGGCGCACCTACTTATGGATCGGCTCGAAAAACTGTGTACCGCAAAAGGCATGCGCATGACGGAACAGCGCCGGGTCATTGCGCGGGTGCTCTCGTTGGCCGAGGATCACCCAGATGTCGAAGAGATTCATCGGCGCGCCGTTGAACTCGATAAAAACATCTCTATCGCGACCGTCTATCGGACCATGCGCCTGTTTGAAGAGGCCGGTGTTGTCGAGCGCCATGATTTTCAAGACGGCCGGGCCCGATATGAAGAAGCGACAGACGATCACCACGACCATCTGATTGACGTGCGCACGGGCAAAATCATTGAATTTGTCAATGAAGAAATCGAACGTCTGCAAGAACGCATTGCGAAGGAATACGGCTATAAGCTCGTCGATCATCGGCTAGAGCTTTATGGCGTCCCGATTGATAAGGGTGACGAGTCCTAAAACCCTCAGGCTGAACGCCCGACGAGCGGTTGACGGCGATAAAGTAAACCTATTAGTTTACCTGATGGGTCGCGCAATCGCGGCCCATTGAGGAGCAGTATCATGGCGTCTTTGCGCGACCTCTACCCGATGCCCGACATCGATAAATGTTGGACCGTGCCACAGGGGTTTGATTCGGTTTTCAATTGGGAGTTTGACGACGGCCGCAAAGAAATGATGGGCCTTTATCAAAAAGGCAAAGACATGCAGTGGGATGCGATCGCGCGCATCGATTGGGATTTGGAGCTCGATCCCGAGAACCCGATGCAAATCCCCGATGAGACCCAAGGCATTTTTCACACGCCCTATTGGGCCAAGATGGGCCCGCGGCTGAAAGCAAAGATTCGCCGCCATTTCCAGGCCTGGACGATTTCGCAATTTCTGCAGGGCGAGCAAGCGGCGCTGATTTGCGCGGCGAAAATTGTTCAACAAGTCCCCGATATGGACTCAAAATTCTACGCCTCGACCCAGACCATGGACGAAGCGCGCCATCTAGAAACCTATCAGCGTTTCGTAAAATATTTTGGCGTCGCCTATCCGATGACGCAACCGCTCCAGATCCTGGTGGACCAGGCATTGCGCGACTCGCGATGGGACATGACGTATCTTGCCATGCAAGTGGTGATCGAAGGACTCGCGCTTGCCGCCTTCTCGAATATACGCGAGATGTCCAAGAACCCGCTCGCGCAGCAAGTGAACGCCTATGTCATGCAAGACGAAGCGCGCCATGTTGCGTTCGGCCGCCTCGCCCTGCGCGATTATTACCCTGAATTGACTGATGCCGAGCGAGGCGAACGAGAAGAGTTTTTAATCGACGCATGCCATCACATGCGAGAACGCTTTGAGGCGCGCGAACTCTATGAGCTGTTAGGGTTGCCCGCTGACGAAATCATTGAAGCGCAAAATGAATGCGGCTTTATGGTGCAATTTCGCTCCGCGCTGTTCCAACGCATTGTGCCGATCGTGCGCGATATTGGTCTGTGGTCAGACAAAATCCAGAAGACGTTCGAGGATCTGGGCGTGATGGCCTATGCGAAAACGAATTACGCAGATTTGGCCGATAGTGACGATGCGCGAGCAGGCGAGTTTGACGATCTCAACAAACGCAAACGCCAGGAATATGTTGAAAGCGTCGCTGCGCTCGGCGCCACAGCGCCGGCTGAGTAAGGCGCAACAATAGGTGCTGCCGCTCGCCGCTAACGAATGATCGTCGAGGCTTCCCGCATAGGCGGTTTTACTGGCCTTTCGAGAGCATTCCTTTAATCAACCCGTAAGCGCTGATCAGAAACCACACGATCTGAATAACGGCGGATGGAAGGTTGAAGTTAAAATACAGAGATATGAGAATTAGCACGCAGCCTAGCATATTCAGAATCTGATAGCGCGCACTTACAGCGCTCATGCGCTGAGCCTGAACGAGGAAGTAGCATGTCAGTACAAACCCTATACCGGTAAGTCCTATGAGATCTGGTATGCTCAACTGCCTAATACCTGTTCAAAAACCACAAACCCTAGGACGCCGAGCGCGACAGCCTGCAATGCATATCCTGCATAAATAATGGGGCGCGTTCGAACGGGAGAGTTCAAGTATCGCTGAGGCAGCAACTCTTGCCCGTCGATCACAAACTCGTAAAAGCCCATCCCTTTTTCTGCAGCGACGATCTGTTGAAACTGGCGTCTTATCTCCTCATCGCACCACTTGTTAAACCAAATCGTGAAGCAGATAAGAACAAACGGCACAGACAAAATTACGTATGCAGAATTTGATGAAACGTTGTTTTCCGCAACGAATGCGGCGAGCGCTAACGACGCTGTCGTGCTAATTGGCGTCACCTGCGCTAGCAGCGTTTCATAGTGTCGAACCCACTGTTGTTTGTTATCATACAAGGCGTGAAGCGCCTCGAACCCTTTGTCTAGCGCGTCGGATTTTTCCGTCGATAAATGGATCTCATCAGATTTGGTCATTCCAAAGATATCCTGGATAGTTTATTCACAATTCGCTTGTTTAGACGTGGCGCCTCTTCTCCAAGATCCACGGCTGCAACTATGCGCCGATTTGTTTGAGCAGTGAAGGACGATGTGACCGGTCGGGCAGCGGCGATGCCAGAGAGTCGAGTGTTTCGAAAAGTACTGATGAATTACCGCGGGCAATATTGCGCGGCGATAATTTCGCCTTGGGCTGGCCGTTGGATCAATAATGCGCAACCGTGACCGTTTGCGGGCGCGGTTGTCTTTAAGGACCCGTAGGGCTCCACGGCGCCTAAGGCGCGCACGCCTGTTACCACGTGATGATTTGAAAATGTGCGGCCGGCATTTTCCCCGCCTCTGATCGTGGTCGGCATGCCGGGCAGAAAATCGATGATGAACGCTTCAGCCGCGCCGTCGAGCGCGCCGAGTCGAATTTCATACCCGTCGTCCTTGTGCGTGAACTCAATGGGCGCCGGTTGCGCCGCCTCGCGCGCCGTTGCGATCAGCGTTTCCACCGCCTCGCGGTTGGAGCCGACCGCCGAGTGCGCGCCGCCGATCACCATTTGCGGTGTGTAAACCGTCGCTTTATGGCGAATGGCTTTGTTGTAGGTCCGCTGACGCTCCGTGTGGGACGCATCAGAGTAGGGGTCGATCCAAGGCCCGTTTCGTGTTTCCAGCCGGTTCCAGTAGTCCACGTGCCAGCTCAGCAACACCACATCTTGGCGGCGCGCCAGATCACCGACCATTTTTGTGGCTTTGAAACAGCTGCTGCACCCTTGCGAGGTAAACAGCTCCACGGCAACGGGCTCGTACGCCATTGCGCGCTGCGGCAGGCCGAAACTCAACAATCCGATCGTCGCTATGGTTAAAAATACTCGCGCCATATGACACCCTATACACATCACGGGGCCGGTTTCCCGACAGACAGTATGGTCCTGGATGCGCGCGCAACCAAAACATGTTTGCTCAAATCTGCGCGATCACGCGGCGCCGCCTGGCCGAAGATTCAAGGGTTTTCATTCAGCCCCTAGCCCGCGTATAACCCCGTTTTTGCGCCAATGGCAGTTATATGAGCACAGAGCCAAAATTGGGATCAAAGTCGGTTTTCATCCGCACCTATGGGTGCCAGATGAACGTTTATGATTCTGAACGCATGGCGGATTTGTTGAAACCGCTGGGTTACGCCAAGGCGTCTGAGCCTGACCAGGCGGACTTGGTGATTCTGAACACGTGCCACATTCGGGAGAAAGCGGCGGAGAAGGTCTATTCCGAGATCGGACGGTTAAAGCGGCATAAAGCAAAAAAAGCCGAAGACGGCGAGACCATGACCATTGCAGTTGCGGGCTGCGTCGCCCAGGCCGAGGGCGAAGAGATTACAACGCGGGCGCCCGATGTCGACATGGTGATTGGGCCGCAGGCCTATCACCGCTTGCCTGAATTGCTGGCCAAAGCCGCGCGGCGCGACGGGAAAATCCTGGAAACTGATTTCGCGGTAGAAGAAAAGTTTGACGCGCTGCCCGCGCGCAATATGTCGGGGCCGACGGCGTTTCTGACCATTCAGGAGGGCTGCGATAAGTTCTGCACGTTTTGCGTGGTGCCCTATACTCGCGGCGCGGAAGTCTCCCGATCCCTCGAGGCGATCGAACGTGAGGCGAGCGACCTTGCCGAGGCTGGCGTTAAAGAAATCACGCTATTGGGCCAAAATGTAAATGCATGGCGCGGCGCGGTCCCCTCGGGCGGGGAAATCGGACTGGGAGCGCTGTGCCGGCGCTTGGCGGGTATTGAGGGCTTAGAGCGCATCCGATTTACGACATCGCATCCGCGCGACATGGACGATGCGCTGATCGCCGCCCTGGGCGAAGAACCCAAGCTTATGCCTTATCTGCATTTGCCCGTACAGGCGGGCTCAGATCGCATCCTCAAAGCCATGAACCGCGGGCACACAGCAGAAGACTATGTTGGCTTGATCGACCGCGTCCGTGCGGCGCGTCCCGACATTGCCCTTTCTGGCGATTTCATCGTTGGTTTCCCAGGCGAAACGAGTGAGGACTTTGAAGCGACATTGGCGCTCGTGGAGGCCGTAGGCTACGCGTCCGCATTCTCGTTCAAATATTCGCGCCGTCCGGGAACGCCGGGCGCCATGATGCCAAAGCAAGTCGCTGAACCTGAGAAAGATGAACGGTTGGCGCGCTTACAGGCGCTGTTGGATCGCCAAAGGCGGGAATTTAATGAAAATCAGATGGGCCGGGTCCTCCCGGTACTGCTGGAGAAGCCGGGCCGACACGCTGATCAATTGATCGGCCGTTCCCCCTATTTGCAAAGCGTTCACCTCACGGCGCCAAAATCCATGTTAGGGTCCATACAGCCGGCGCGGATTTCGGGCGTCACGCCCAATGCGCTCGCCGGTTCTTTGGTGGAAGATGGCGAGGCCGCCGCTTGAGCGAACAAAAAGCCGTTAGCGACGTCGATCATATCGACTTTGACGATAACCGTCTGGTCGCAGAGCTCTCGGGCGGGCACGACGCCCATCTAGCGATTCTGGAAGAGGGGTTTCGCGTTCAGATTGACCCGCGGGGCAATCGCTTTGCGGTGCGCGGCGCGGCGGGCGATCGCGACATGGCGATTGCTGCATTGCAAGCGCTTTATGCGCGGTTGAAGAGCGGCGAGCCGGTGGGCCCGGAAGAGGTGCGCGCCCTCATGCGCGGCGCCGATATCGCGTCCGAGCCTGCCAGGCCGTCTACGCAGTTGCCGGCGCAATCAAGAAACCCAAAAGTGATCAAAACGCCGCGTCGTACAATTTCACCGCGGACGCCGCGTCAGGGCGACTATTTGGAAGCCCTTGCCAGCCACAATCTTGTCTTTGGCGTGGGTCCCGCCGGCACGGGGAAGACCTACCTGGCGGTGGCGCACGCGGTTAGCCTGTTTTTACATGGCGCGGTTAAGCGGATCGTCCTCACCCGCCCGGCCATCGAGGCAGGCGAGCGCATCGGTTTTTTACCTGGCGACATGAAAGATAAGGTCGACCCTTATCTACAGCCGCTTTACGACGCGCTCCACGATATGCTGCATGCGGACTTTGTCGCCCGGCGCATCGCGGCGCGCGATTTCGAAATCGCGCCGATCGCGTTTATGCGCGGGCGCACATTTGATCATTGTGCGGTAATTCTGGACGAGGGCCAAAACGCGACCACGGCGCAAATGAAAATGTTCTTAACTCGTCTTGGCGAAGGCGCGCACATGACGATCAATGGCGAT
>JBCDBM010000044.1:0-17227 GCA_039183665.1 Pseudomonadota bacterium
CGCCATATGCTTTGATGGCGCCTTGCAGCGATTCGAAGCGGGATTGAGACATGAAAGGTTCGCTACTTTTGTGGCGGACAGTAAGCTAGCGCGGGCGGGCGGACAACGCAAAAAACGTCAAAATTTTGATGGCTCTGCAATCGAAACGCCGTCCTCGTCGCCAAAAATTGCGATATCTGCAAGGCCGCAGAAAAGCCCGGTCTCAATAACGCCGGGAATGTCTCTCATCGCCGCATCGAGCGCGCTAGGGCCGTCAATCCGACCAAGCGCGCAATCCACAATAAAATGACCGCCATCACTCAATATCGGCGCGCTGTTTTGGGCGCGCAGAACCAGTTCCGCGGATGGGAATTTTAGGTCCGATAGGCGGTCGCGAATGGCGCGCACTGTTAAAGACCAGCCAAAGGGTTCAATTTCTATCGGCAAAGCGAAGGCGCCCAGCGTTGCGACGCGCTTTGATTTGTCTGCGATGACGATGAAGCGCTCCGCTGCAGCGGCAACGATTTTCTCCCGTAAGAGTGCGCCGCCGCCGCCTTTGATTAGGTTAAGCGCTGGGTCGGCTTCGTCTGTGCCGTCTATGGCGATGTCAATGCGCGTCGTTTCATCCGGAACAATAATCTCGACCCCGGCGTGCTCCGCTTTAATCCGCGAGTCCTCGGAGGTCGGCACCCCGCGCAAGCGCCAACCTTGAGCGATGCGGTCTTTGAGGCAATCGATAAAAAAAGCCGCTGTCGAGCCCGTGCCGATCCCGACGGTCATGCCGTCTTCAACGTAGCGGGCGGCTTCTTCGGCCGCATTTTTTTTGCCTAAGTCTTTATCCATCTGCCGTTGTTCCTAGTCGGGCTTTTGGCGCGCTTGGCGTAGTCGAGCCGCCCATCCCTTGATCGATTTTTGTTGGCCCCGCGCAAGCGCCAACGCGTCCGGCGCCACATCAATGGTGATGACTGACCCTGACCCCACATAGGCGCCGGGTCCAACATTAACGGGTGCAACAAGCGCTGTGTTAGAGCCAATAAACGCGTTCTCGCCGATAACTGTGCGATACTTGTTGAAGCCGTCATAGTTGCATGTGATTGTTCCCGCGCCGATATTGGCGCCGGCGCCGATATCGGCGTCTCCGATATATGTCAGATGGCTGACTTTCGCCTCCGCGCCGACGGTCGCATTTTTGACTTCAACGAAATTGCCAACTTTCGATTTTGTCGAAAGTTGCGCGCCCGGTCTCAGCCGCGCAAAGGGGCCGACGGTGGCGCCCGTTTCGATTTTTGCGCCTTCAATGTGCGAGTACGCCTTGACTGTAACACCATCAGCGATCGAGGCGCCTGGCCCAAAAAAAACATTGGGCTCGATCACCACATCTCGGCCAATCGCCGTGTCATATGAAAAATACACCGTATTCGGATCGATAAGCGTCGCGCCGTTTTCCATTGCCTCGGTGCGTTTGCGCGCCTGGAAAACTTGCTCGACGGCCGCTAAGTCCGACCGTGCATTGACGCCGCCAACCTCTTCGGCCTCCGCTTCGATCACGGCGCACGTTAGGCCGTCTTCGCGCGCCAGCGCCACAAGGTCTGTCAGGTAATATTCGCCTTTCGCGTTATTCGCGTTGATATCGGTGATGCGTCGGCGAAGAAAATCCGCGTCGAACGCCATGACGCCGGAATTGCACAGTCTTATCGCTAGTTCCTCAGGGCTTGCGTCTTTGGCTTCTACAATGGCGCTCAGCGCGCCTTTGCCATCTACCTTGAGCCGGCCATAGGCGCCGGGGTCGTCGGGGCGAAAGCCTAGCACTGCCACGTGCGCGCCTTGGGCGAGCGCTTCGGTCAACGTTTTCACCGTTTCGGCGCTTATGAGCGGCGTATCCGCGTAGAGGATCACGACCGCCCCGGAAAAGCCTTCGAGCGTAGGCATCGCCTGAGCGACCGCATGGCCGGTGCCTTGGGGCGGGGACTGAACGGCGATCGTGATCTCGGAATTCAGCGACGTCGCATAAGCGCTGACGCGCTCGCTTTGCTCTCCAACGACCACAGCGATACGTTCAGGAGATAACCGCGCGGCAGCGTCGACCACGTGCCCCAGCAGCGCTCGCCCGCCCACCGCATGGAGCACTTTGGGCGTATCCGACTTCATCCGCGTGCCCTTGCCCGCAGCAAGAATGATAGCGGCGATCGGCCAATCCTTCGTCATTGTCATAACCCTTCGCTGGGCGCGCTCTATCATAGCGTCGTGGAAACGGTCTATGGGAGCCGTGCGGCGATTCGGGCTTTTTGATTGGCCAAGAGCGGGGCGATGTCCGGAAAATTTGATGACAGTGCGATTTTATTCGATCTGGACGGCACGCTGATCGACACGGCCGCTGATCTGGGCGCGGCGACGAATGCGGCGCTGGCCAAGCTCGGCTATGGACCCGTACCGCGAAGCGCCGTGCGAAATTTGATCGGGAATGGCGGCCGGGCCATGTTGGCCCGCGGCTACGAGATCGTTGCGGGAGGGGAGGCCGACCGCGACGTCTTGGACGCCGGCGTCGGCTACTTCCTCGATTTTTATGAGAAAAATATCGCGGTCGACTCTGCGCCCTTTCCAGGCGCGATTGCCAGTATCGATAGACTGCGCGCGCAAGGCGCTAAAATTGCGATCTGCACCAACAAGCGCGAGGCGTTGGCGCGCCGTCTCATCGAAACCTTAGGTCTTGAAGATCGCTTTGACGTGATTGTGGGCGCAGATACCGCCGCGGCGCCTAAGCCCGATCCAGCCCCTGTGCGCTTCTGTTTGGAACGACTGGGCGCGGGGCGGGGCGTCTTCGTAGGGGACAGCGATACAGACATCAGAGCCGCGCAAGCTTCTGGTCTGCCCTGCATTCTCGTTGATTTTGGGTATGGGCCGACCGAGCTTGCGGAAAACGCTGCGGCTCGGATCAGCCATTTCAGAGCGTTAGAAGCGGCCATCGCTTCTACTTTGTAAGGACCCGCAGGCCTAGTGGGCTTCGGCCACGATTGAGCGCACCGGCATGCCGTTGATCATGTCGCTGCGAACATCAGTGCGGCCAGAGCGCATGGTCGGCACAAAGCCGCATTCTCTCATTTCGACAATCACGTCGAAACCGCGTTTTCGCCAGAAGTCCTGAATGCGAGACGCCAGATGGTTTGCGCCGTCACGTGTGCAAAGATCAGACATGTTCTTCCTCGTTCTTAAGCGTTCCTCGTTTTTTTCAACATTATAAGACTTTCTGATTTTTGCCAAGGGGGCAAACGAAAGAATTTTACTGCTCAGTTTACTTGAGATGGCTTTATTTGGGACGTTCTATTGAAAAACTGCGCAACCTATCGACAAGAGCGATAACTTATAATAAGATTCACTTATAAATTTGGAGGCCGACATGGAAAATCGTCTCGACGCCCATAATGATCAAACGATTGGCGACCGCATTCGGTTCAGTCGCAAATCACTCGGGCTTAGCCAGGCGGAACTGGCGGGTCGCGTTGGGGTGAGCCAGCCCGCCATTGCGAATTGGGAAAGCGGCGCACACGATCCGAGGCGCATCATGATGGCCAAGCTTGCGCACGTCCTTGACGCTCCAGTTGAGTGGCTGGCCGAAGGCGAACGCTCCGGGGAAGAACGCGACCCGCATCCTGCGGCGGCGTATTTGCGGCGGCCGGTGCGACATGTTCCTGTCATCAACCCCCGGCTGTTCACGATCCTCGGCGAAGAGGGGGAGATCGATCCCCACCATCTTGCTGAGGATTATATGGCCGTAACGGCGAGTGATCCTGATCTATTTGCAGTTCTCGTTGAGGACCGGGGCATCGATCTCATTTTGCCGCGGGGGTCGATGGCGATTGTGGACTATGGCGTGCGCGAGCCTTCGGACGGCGTCTTATGCATGGCGGTCGTCGACGGCGCGCCAGTATGGCGCAAATACCGTTCTGACCCAGCGAGATTAGAGGCGGCAACGTCTGATCCGTCCTCTCATCCGCCCATTTTGATGGGCCCTCATGTCCGGTTCTTGGGCGCCGTGCACCTGTCTATTCAGTTCCACTAGCCTCTTACGCCGCCGAGGCGCGGTAGCGCTCGATTAAATTCGGCAGAACACGCTGAACATCTCTATAGGCGCGCGTTGCTTCGGCGATGGCTTCATTCACGCGCGATAACGACATTTTTGTTCGGGCGCGATCCTCGGCGAGGCCGCACGTCTCTGCCAATTTTCGGGCGCCAATGTTGACGCTCATCGATTTTAATGCGTGCGCTGCCCGGGCAATCTCGTCGTAGTCGCCGGTCGGCGCCACGTCAGCCAGTTTGATCATTGCAGGGCGCGCGTGCTTCTGGAATAAAATCAGGGTTCGGACGATAAGATCGGAATCACCTGCTTGTAGCGATTTTAGCCCCTCTAAAACCGTCTCGTCGATGGGGCCTGAGGCCTTGCCAAGCGCTTGCTCTCGTTGATCGCTTTGCGTTTCGGGCTCAACTGCTGTTGACGGGCCGCCTAAGTGCTTTGCGAGCATTTGCGACAAGGATTCCATCGTGAATGGCTTGGTTAGATAGTCCGACATGCCCGCTTTGCGCCAGGCTTGATCAGACCGCGCAATATTTGCGGTCAAGGCGATGATTGGCGTCTCGGTAAGATCATTGGCTTTTTCAATTTGACGGATAGCGCGTGTCGCTTCGAAGCCGTCCATTTCAGGCATTGAATAGTCCATCAAAATGAGATCGAAGCGCATCTTCGCAGCGGCTTTTACCGCCTTGCGCCCGTCAGCGACGAGCGTCGGTCTAAGATTGAGGCGCGTCAACGCCTCTCGAACGACTTCCCGATTGACCGCGCTGTCATCCGCCGCGAGCACCTTTTGGCCGTCAAATCGGATCTCGTCGGCGCCGTCATTGCGGTCTTCGTCGAGTTCCTTTTTGCCGCGAAACTCTCTCGTTAGAATACGCTCGATCTGATCAAAGACATCACGCCGAGAAAACGGCATGATGAGAAGGTCATTGGCGGCGCCGCTTTCTACCAATTCGTCCGGCGCCGCTTCGCCAAGCTCACCGACGCAAATTCGTACCGCAGGCATGCGCTTCGGCTGTGGGTTGGCCGAAACGCAAGCTTCGAATACGGACGGTGTCGCGAATAGCACATCGGCTTCCAGCGCGCTGACGCTAAGCGCATCGTTTGCGCTGACGGCGGTGACATCGAAGCCTGCTTCTTGTAGATACTGCTGGAGTACCTTTTGCGTCGCAGGCCCTTCCAATGCCACGACCGCGCGCATCTTGGTTTGACACCCGCGAACGGTTTTCGGCGGCGCTGCGATCTCCGCGGGAAAACTAAAATGGAACCGCGAGCCTTTGCCGTCTTCGCTTTTTACGCCGATCTCGCCGTCCATCGCGTCGACTAGGCGTTTGCAAATCGCAAGGCCCAGCCCGGTGCCGCCGAATTTACGCGTCGTTGATTGATCGGCTTGCGAAAACGCGTCAAAGATCGCCGCTTGCTTTTGTTGCGAAATGCCAACGCCAGTATCAGTTACCGAAAACTCGATAAGACACTCGCCGACGCCAGAGCCGATGCTGCGCACCGAAAGCGCCACATGGCCGCTATCAGTGAATTTAATCGCGTTGCTCACCAGATTGCCGATAACTTGTCCGATACGAACCGGGTCGCCAATAATCTGATCAGGAACGCGCGGCGCGACGTAAGCGGCGAGATCCACCCCCTTCGCCGCCGCTCGCTCCCAATACAGGCCCACTGCGTCATCGATGAGATCGATGGGATTTACGCCGATTGATTCAAGTTCCAATCTGTCGGCTTCGATTTTCGAGAAATCTAAAATGTCGTTGATAATCGCCAATAAGCTGCGACCCGATTTGGCAATCACATTCGCATAGCGTTTTTGACGGGCTGGAAGATCCGCGCGCCTCAAGAGATCAGCCATGGCCATCATACCATTCATCGGTGTACGGATTTCATGGCTCATCGTCGCAAGGAATTCAGACTTGGCGACATTGGCCGCCTCCGCCGCTTCCTTAGCGTTCTGTAGCTCGCGCGTTCTGCGTGCGACAATGTTTTCTAAATCGCGCTGATTAGCGCGAACGCGCGCGTCGCGCTCCTGCAATTGATCGAGTAATTCGTTGAAAGCGTCGATCAGTTTTCGAGTATCTTTATTGTTCCGAGACTCCGCTCGGAGAGCGAAGTTGCCTGTCTCGCGCACAGCCCCAACGACTTTGCTAAGCTCAAATATCGGATTGGCGATGGACCTTTCGATGCGCAACGCGAGAAGTAAGCCAATACATGCAGCGAAAATCGACGCAACGAGCGCGTCATAAAGCGCAACTTGCAATCGCGCAAAGTGAGGCTTTGTATCTGCGCTCGCAATCACCCGCCATGCGACCTCGTCGTCCGCAAGGATGGTCGCTGTTCCTATGATTGCGCCTTCGAAAAGCGGCGCAATTTCCGTTTTCGCCAACGCATCGTCGACATCGGGATGAATTTTAATCGGCTGAGAGGTAAGCGGCGCGCCGTATGCGGCAAAGACCGCGCCGTCTGGCGTTTCCACCGCAATGCGATCAATCCCGCTCGCTTTGCCAATCGTTGCGAGCGTCTCGTTTGCAGCGGCCGCATCGTTGCGTTGGAGCTGATTTTCGATGGCGCCGGAGACAATCTCAGCCGCGGTTTCCAACTTGGTTGATTGTTCGTTAACGAAGAAAACTGACGCGCGCAAAAATAACGCCGATGCAGAGATGGTTACCGCGCCAAAAATGGCGACGACCACGAACCAGGCCAGTCGGCCCCATAATGAACTGGCCCGTTTTGACACGCAGGCACCCTAACCAATCTGCATCCAGAAGCGATCTTCAGGATGGCCTCAATTGCTTTCCAACTTCTTGAGGAAACGATTACGAAAGCACTCTTTAAGATGATCGAGTTATAAACCGCGCCAACCGGCTGACCATGAGTACCCTAGTTAGCCGCAAATAAGTGCGCATGTTTTTAAGAGGCGAGCAGAATGCGGTCTTCGGATCGACACACGGTCCTTGTTGTTGATGACGATCCTGTCATGGTTGAGCTGGCGGAGGCGCATTTGCGCGCGGCCGGTTATGACGTGGCCCTAGCCGCCAATGGCCAAGAGGCGCTTAAGACCCTGCGCGATAAGCCCGTCAGCTTAGTCATCTCTGATCTGAGCATGCCGGTGATGGACGGGTTCGCGCTTACGCAGAATATCCGTGCTGACGCCCGCCTGTCCGATACGCCCGTTATCGTCATTACCGGGAGTGACCATCAAGATGCTGTAGACCAGGCCTTCGCCGCGGGCGCAACATCATTCCTAGCAAAACCGATGAACTGGACGCTCTTTGGCCATGCGGTTCGGTTTGTATTGCGCGCGAGTGAAGACCAACAAGCACTGCGCGAGGCGCGTGACAAGGCTGAAGCGGGGATCCGCTTTAAAGACGGCCTTTTGTCTGTGATGAGCCACGAATTGCGTACGCCGCTCAACGCTATCATCGGCTTTGGCAAACTTCTCGTGGATCGGTGCAACGAGCACAATGATCTCGTCTATGCTGAATATGCGGACTACATCGTCGACGGCGGCGCGAGACTGCTCAATTCGATCTCTGATATGTTGTTAGCGTCTGACGTGCGTTCGGGACCGATCACAATCAATGAGTCCGATGCGACTATCGGCGAAGTCATCGACGCTGCGTGGCGGTTCACCCCGAAGGTAGCGACGCCCCCTGAGATCATCAGAAAGATCGAAGATCCGACTGTCGAGCTTCGGTGCGACGCGGAGTTGCTGGCGCGGGCGATCGCCAAACTGATTGACAACGCCACAAAGTTTTCTGATGCGCCGGCGAATGTCATAATCGGGACGGCCGCTACCAAGGCGGGCGGGCTTGCGATCCTTGTCAAAGACTCAGGTCCTGGCATGGAGCCAGAGCGCGTCAAAGAAGCGGCCAAACCGTTCGTCCAAGCGGATATGTCTGTAAAACGCTCAAAAGGCGGGCTGGGGCTCGGTCTGCCCCTCGTTCAAGCAATTGTGCAAGCTCATCAAGGAGCATTTCGCTTGAACTCAGAGTTGGGTGAGGGAACGCGCGTGTTGCTCGTTTTGCCGCCCGAGCGGTTGGTTAAGAACAACAAATCAGCGGCAAGCGCCGCCTGATCGCCCTGTTTTGTGTGGCGCTCTAAACAGGTCCAGGGCTTGCTTTCGATCCTAACGATCTCGGACGCGCAAGTCCGTAAACATTACACGCGCCAATTCAATATTGCTTGGGCGGGCCGTCCAGCCTTTCAAGGTTCTCTACGTCTTTCTCGCACCGCTCCGTGCGAAGATTGCTCGTGAATGTTGAGCTATCAATCATCTGCTGGATGCTGCAGAGATGGAGCAGCATTGGCCCAAACGGATCAGCATTTCACCTTCAGCAGTCTAGTTGTTAAAAATAATGAGAAGCGCTATCGTCGCTCGGCCAAAAACAGTATTTTGACAAAAATTATCAATACATTGCAGTAAGAAACAAATAATTGCGAAAATAGAGTATATAAGTCTCACCCGGCGACGATGAAAAAGAAATCGATGGATTTTCCAATAGTCGGGCGATTGCGCACTTGATATACGCGTATCTCCACGGTCTAACACTGAGATAAATAGGATCTCATCGCGATGCACTTCGACCATGAGCTACCTGTTACAGAAGCAGCGCGCGCCGCGCTCGGATGGCGGGTGCGGCTCATGGATCCCAACGCGTCGCAATCTCTCCAAAAGGACTTTGAGGCTTGGCGTGACGCGTCGCGTGAGAACGCGGAGGCCTATGAGGAATTATCGGCGATTTGGGACGAAATGACCGACGTCGCTGGTACAGCATTTGACGCCGCCGGGGCACGCGATGGCGTTTTTTCAATCATTCACCAACACGGGATGATCGCGGCGAGAACAGTAGCGAGATCGGTGAACACCGCAGCCATTGCGAGCGTTATCGTGGTCAGCTTGATAACGGTCTTGTTTGTTCAAACGCGGGATCGAGCGGTCGTCGAATCTTTTCGCACGGAGATCGGTGAACGCGAGGTGTTTTCGCTATCTGACGGCACAAGGCTTAACCTGAACACGGGTTCGCTCGCCGAAGTGTCTTTCCACAAAAAACTGCGCCTTGTTCGCCTTGTTGAAGGGCAAGCGAGTTTTGTCGTCTCGCCTGATCCTGACCGGCCTTTCATTGTCACCGCGGACGAAACGTCGATTCTTGCAACGGGCACGGAGTTCGATGTCTTAAAGTCGGACGCGCTTGTAAAAGTGGTCTTGCTCGAAGGGGCGGTAAAAGTTGCGAGCGGCATATCCGAAAGATCGGAGATTTCAAGACTGACGGATCGGGACAGCGCCCAGTCCGATATTGACGCCGTGATACTGGACGCTGGTGATGAAGTATCCGTAATGCGTGCATCTGGCGCGATCACGCCAGTCGTTGATACGGATTTAGAGCGCGCGCGGGAATGGCGCGACGGAAAAATCACCTTCCGCGATACGCTCTTGATCGACGCTATCGAAGAAATGAACCGGTACACCCCTTTAGAAATACGCTTGGAAAGCCCCGCGCTCCAAGACATGCGAATGAGCGGCGCTTTCGAGACCGATGGGGTCGAGCGCTTTGTCAGCGCCGTCGAAGCCCTATTTGACTTGAAAAGCCAGCGCCGTGGTCGGTTAATCATCTTGACCCCAAAGTAGAGGCGTCGACTGCTGTAGCGCCACGCAAGTGTAGCGCTCTTGCACAGTAATGACGCCTCCGGTTAGATTCGCTATTATCAGATCAAGAACCTGCCGCAGATAAAGCGACGCAGGTCCATGCGTTTTGACTCGGTGGGGCAAAAACAGTGAGATTCTTCGCTGCAGGGAAGCTGCGCACAGTGCTCGCAGTTTGGCTTTTGCCCGGGGTTGTGGCTTCCTTGAGTCTCTTCAGTGTGGTGCGCGCCGAACCCGCTGCACCAAGTATTCGATATTTCAATATCCCTCCGTCGGATTTGGCGAGTGCTCTTGACGCCTTCGTCAAGCAGACAGATCTGGAGATTATCTATGCCAGTTCCGATGTCGATGGCGCTGTCGCGAAAGGCGTTCAAGGCGACTATTCTGCGCCCGTTGCGCTGCGCATGTTGATCGGCGAGACGGGTCTCGCCGTCAGCGAAACCGATGACGGCGTTTTTGTCGTCAAGCGCGCGAGTCTCCAAGATACCGCAATCCGCCTGGAAATAACGGAACAAGCTGACCAAAGCAGTGTTGATAATCAGCGTGGTGACGAAATGATCGTCACGGGCACGAATATTCGAAGCGTCAAAAACGCGTCTTTCCCTTTACAGGTTTTTGATGACGAAACGATTTTGGCCACTGGGGCGGCGACGCCACAAGATTTTATAAGAACGTTGCCGATCAATCTGGATTATAGCGTATCAACCGCTGGAGGACTCGCCGGGGAATCCGCAGGCCTAGGCGGCGCGAGCGCTGCTGTCGATTTACGCGGGCTCGGACCAAGCGCAACGCTGACGCTCGTGAATGGACGTCGTTTGACCGCTGGCTTCGGCTTTGTCGATATCTCCATGTTGCCTCTAATCGCCGTCGACCGAATAGACGTAATGCCCGACGGCGGGTCGGCAGTCTACGGCTCCGACGCGATAGCAGGCGCCGTAAATTTCTCATTGCGAAACTCTACAAATGGACCTGTTTCATGGCTGCGTTTCGGTGGCGTTACCGAGGGCGGATATCAGGAGCTCCAAGCGAGCCAAATGATTGGTAGTCAGAACGAGAGTAGTGAATTTTTTGCCGTATACGAATTTTTGAAAACAAACGCCCTTGATGCGAATGACCGGGAATTCGCTGTGGACGTAGCGGACCCGACAGATCTATTCCCCCGGAAGCGTCAGCACAGTATTGCGGCAAGCGTACGCAAAGACGTAACTAGTCGTTTATCTCTTTCCGCATATGGCTCCTTTGCTGATCGATCGACAGATAGAAATCTGTCCTCAGATGTTTCCGGCGTTGGGGCTGAATTTACTGAATCGAACTTCCTTTTCAGTTTCCTAGAGGGTAGGTACGAGCTTTCTGACGATTGGTTGGCAGAAATCGCGGTCGGCTACAGTCGCGACAAAGGTGAGCTAGATAGAATAGCGTCCGATTCTCCCGATTTCAGGATCGATTTTGAATCGGAGTTGACGACTCTCGACGCGAAAGTCGAAGGTCCCGTCGCAGAGATCCCAGGTGGAAGTATTCGGTTGGCGCTGGGAGGTCGCTTGTCGTCCGAAGAGTTTTATCGCTCAACGACTGCCTTCCAAACCGAAATAGTTGACCGCGATCGCAAATCTGTCGCGGTGTTCGGCGAGCTCTTTGTCCCACTAGTCGGCTTGAGCAATAGTCGCCCGGGCCTGCGGGCTTTGGATATCAATGCCGCGGGCCGCTTCGAAAGCTTTAGCGACTTCGGCGACTCATTCAATCCGAAATTTGGGTTGCGATATGCACCGACAGACTTTTTCGATATTCGCGCTTCCTACAGTTCTTCGTATAAGGCGCCTGGTTATTTTGATTTAGGCCGTGGTCAGATTATTCAGCCGCTCCCAGGCGCAGTGTTTGCGCCATCAGAGAACGGACCTGCGCCGAATGTTCTAGTCATAACGGGCGGCAATACGGATTTGACGTCAGAGACCGCGCGGACTTGGACTGCAGGGGTCGACATAGCGCCGCAAAACCCGCTCGGGGTCGCCGCGTCGCTCACCTATTATTCGGTTCGCATGGAGGATCGTGTATCAACGCCGGGCGTTGCGTTACAACTAGCAATTGCCCGGCCCGAAACATTCGGCGATGCGATAATCATCGATCCAGAACTTTCAACTCTTGAAGCCTTTTACACAGATCCGAATTTTCTAAACACTTTCAATATTGTCGCTGAAGATATCGGCGCGATTATCGATAATCGCCTCAGAAACGTCGCATCTACCGAAGTCCGCGGCCTTGATCTCAATCTTGATGGCTCGAGGGGCGTGCTGGGCGGAGACATGACGCTGGGCTTAAATGCCGGATTAGTGTTCAACTATGAAAGTCAAAACGGCCCAGGCGTTGAAACCGTATCGCTGCTGAATAGCACGTTTTATCCTGTTGATCTTCGTTTTCGGGCGAACGCCGGTTGGTCGAACGCAAAATTTAGTGCTGACGTATGGCTAAACTACACGAGTAATTACCAGAGCACAGAGACCGGCACCGCAGTTCTCGTCGGCGCATGGACCACCGTGGATGCTGCGTTCAGTTATCAGTCATCGAAGAGGAACACTAAATCACTCGTAGGCGATATTCTCATCCAATTCGGTGCGCGTAATCTGTTCGATGAAGCCCCGCCTTTCGTTGCGCTAAGTGTCGGCCCCGACGTTAATTACGACGGCAAAAATGCGAACCCGTTGGGGCGTTTTCTGTATCTAAGCGTTGAAAAAGCCTGGTGACAACTTGAACATCCGAATGCGCCGGCGCGCACGCCGGCGACGATTGATCTATCGGAATAAACCAAGCCAATCCATAAAGAATGGACTACCTGCTCCCATAGTCAGTTTGGATGCCTTACCGAGTTGTTTCATAAAATAGCTCCTCTTAGCTAATAACGTAGAAGGGTCACTCCCTTCGACAGACACAATAGCGGCCTCTTCAATTCGGGCGGACGCATATAAAATCTTTATATTTCTCGCGCCTTCAAACGAGAGAAATTATGGCCCTTGCAAACGGGAGCCTGTGTTTAGCGAAACAGTCTAGGGCGCTCTAGATAAGTTGAGCGCTGGCCCGTTTGCTAATCAGTGATGATTTAATTTCAAGCGGCTCTATCGGCTGGGATCGCAGGCTTGCTGGCCCAACGCTGGGCCCAAAGTTCTACTCCCGCGAGCCGTAAGATGGGATAGGCAATTTTACTATTCGATTTTCTGGCTTCGAGGAGCGTCTCTTCTAGCATCGCCCGATCGAGCACATCGTTTTGCGCTAAGGCGCCGTCCAGCAATAACTCACGGATTGTCTTCGCGTTGCGACGATACAATTGTTCGTAATAGTCGGACGGCGTTGATTTGGTGACGCGCCTAACAATTTCCTCAGGCAAATCGTCTTTGAACGCTATTCTTGCCAACGCGCGGTCTACACCGCCCTTTGTCATTAGCCAGGTCGGAATGCGCAGGGCGGCCTCGATAATCGGTTGCTGCATAAAGGCATTCACGCGTTCCACCGAATATTGCGTGTCCCAATGATCGTAATAATCAACGGAAAAAAACGTGCAGGTGAGAATTTGTAGAAACTTGGATTTCAGATCGACGTCTTGCGCCTGCAATAATGGATGCAACATGGTCGCAGCCGCATCTGCATCGCAAAAACCCTCCTTGACGAAAGGCGGCGCTGCTCGCCCATAAAGCCGATCTCTTACATATGGTCCGCACGGCGACGGGGCGACCGCCTCCTTCATAGCCGCCCCTAATGTTCGCCAGAACGTCGAACGGCCATAACGTGCGCTGTGTAAGATTACGGGTAGTGACCCGCTATCAAAGGACCGGTTTCTTACATAATCCAGGGCTGAAAAGTCGAAAGCCGGTTGGCAAAAAACGTTGTCTCCGCCAATCCCCGTGAAAATAGCTTCCGCGCCTTTTTCGGCCGCCAATCGAAATGGAGGCTTGGCGGTCAAGCCGATGAAGTCAAACATGCCTGGCGGGCTAGCCAGTCGGTTTGACTGCTTGAGCGCGCTAATATCCGCTTCCGGATTGAGTTCAATTTCGAACAACGGGGTGTCATAATAGGAAGCGGCGCACCGTGCGTAAGATCGTTCGTCTCCGCCGGGTGACGATGTGAAGTAATTCAAAGCGATACAATCCGGCGCCTCAGGTGCGCGCGCCAGGCAATTAAGAGCGATTGACGAATCCAATCCGCCAAGACTGACCGCGACGCGCTCATAAGCGGTCGACAGCGCTGCGAGAGTGTCCGCGATTGTTGTTCTCATCAGATCCGCCGCCCTATCAACACAGGTTGGCGGATCTAGTCTTGAAAATTCAAAAGGGTCCCAGCAAAACTCGCTCGACGAAGCACTGCCCGAATAGGTTCGGCATTCTGCGGGCAGAATTGTATCGACCTCGTTGAGCCCTGTGGCTGTTTTTTGCGCTTGGGGAATCATGAAGTCTGCTGCGAGGTACTGCCAGTTCACAGTAAAGTTGAACGAATCAATGGCGGCTGCGTCCTCCATATCTGAAAACAACAGCCGGACGGTTTTGTGTTGTATTACGAAGCAGGGGAGGGCGCCGCTGGGATCGCGAAAAACGCGCAGCACGGAGCTATCTGGTCCGCTGAACATTGCCACATAGGTTCCCCAATATTCTCGGGCTAAATGTTCACCGTGCGAGGTTGTGACGGCGTGCGACTCCTGATCGCTGAACGCCTCAACAGCGCGATGACGCCCTTTACGAAATATACGACCAAGAACGACACCTTGATTGTCCGATAGTTGGCGCGCCTTGAGCGCGCCTGGTCCTGAACCCGCGTCAAAGACAATCACGCCGTCTCGGCGCCAGACGCATCGCCATCCATGGGGTGAAGCATTTTTGAGTCGGCGCTCGATGCTCTCGACGAAAAGGGCGTCAGCTTTGTTTTCAGACGCCCACGTTATGGCAAAAAATCGGTACATGTTCGGCGTTCCTTTAAACCACGAGTATTGGTTTGTATTGAGCGACGGTGTGCAGAAAATCGTCAATCAGAATATCGCCTTGGCGGACCCAGGCGTGCGCGCCAAAATCATGAACGCGGACGCCGATCCATAGTTCTGCAGGTTCGCCGTGCATCGCGAGAAACTCGATTAGGAAAAGCGCGTTGAACAAACAGTTGTCTTGCGTTTTTACGAATACTGGCTTCAGTGTTTTGTAGCGTTCGACCAACGCAAATAGTGTGTTCATCTTGTCGTCAGCATTAAGAGTATCCGGAATTCCTCGTTTGCTTTTTCTAAGGTGCGCGATTGAGCTTTCCAGTCCGAAAAAGCGTAAGCGAATAGTTGTTGCAATATAAGCGCGAGCGAGCTTTAGAATATCAGTTACGTTTATGCGTGGCTCGCTAACTGGAATTAGGCTTGGCGCTTCGCGAAGTGACCTTGTGTCGTTAAAAGTGTTTCGGGTCGTTTCACGCCCGTCGCTGCGCATTGCTACGCCAATGTCGACGAGTTTATTTATGATCGCCTCGCGCTCAGCGTCGCTGATAGAAAGCTGAGCATCAGAGTGGTGTTCCTTGTTGCTATTGCTGAGGGACATCCCCAACATCGCCGCTGCGATCGGCGCCTGTTTCGGATCAAGTTGGAAGTACTGGTCATTCTTGACGTCGAGAAAGATCATTTCGTCGTCGACCATGCAGGCGAAAGCATGGGGCTTTAGACTCAAGGGAGTGGGATTTGGCATGGCGGCTGTTCTCGAGTGTGCGCAGCGTCTCTGTGCGCTATCGCTAAAAACTCTACCCGCGCGCCCGATTGAGCGGGCGCAATATAAAGAGAATATAGAATGGGACAAAAACACGAGGCGACGCCGATGTCGGCGTCGCCGTGCTCACGATTTCACTTAATCGGTGGAAACGGCGGGTTTATTGTGCCGTTCGTTCCGCGCTCTGTGCAAAGTACCGAAACAAATTGGGAAGACGGGCGCGAAGACCTGTAAAGTACGATGACAGCGCGCTCGCTGTTTGTGGAAAATCGAGCGCTGAATAGGCGTCGAACAACGCGGGAATGACCCCTTCTGAATCGCGAAAGGCTTCGTGATCTTTCAGCCGCGAATAGTACGAGCGATCATTTACGTTGGCGACAGTCCGAATAATTTCGTCATTGCCAGATTGTCTTGAGATGTGAAGTATCAGTGTCTCTGAGAGGCGCGTCGCATCGCTTGCTTTTAGGTCTGGTTCAAACGCAAAACCATCACTCAAAGCCGGAGGTTTAAGCGGGCCGAGAGCGTGTCGACTTCGCGCTGCCTCCGACAGTGACCATTTCAAGGTCAGCTCTAGGACATCATAAAGATCCATCAACTCTTGCAACGAACTCGGTTTGGCGAAGAAACCGGAATTTGGGATGTCTAGAACAAACCCTTCGGCGGCCAGCCGCAGAAGGGCTTCGCGAACAGGCGTTGCACTTACAAAGTACTGATCTGCAAGCTGATCGATAACGATCCGCTTCCCCTCTAAAAATTCATGATTTACGAGCCGGATCTTGATCCGCTCGTAGACTCCATTTGCTGATACGTGGGCGCCCTTTTTGAAAGGCGTTGAACGGGCTTGAGATATCGCGCCAAGCTTCTGCATTAGCATCTTCCTTGTCTAAACTTATCAACGCCACAGGACGGCCGCCGGCATTGGGGATGACGTTATGTCCTGGGCCGGCGCGTTCGCCGCCAATGCCCGCAGCGTTGACGTTGATGTCGCGACGAACCTCTATCCGAGAGCCTATGGCGTTAAATTTGACTAGCGATGATGCGCCCGAAGTCGGTGCATTGACTCTCGGTGCGCGGGCGATACAGCGCTACTCCGACCGCGCAGGGACAGGAACGGCAAAACGCCGAAATCGCAATCCTGTAATTAAATACGCCTTTATGAGAAACAGTGTTTCATTGAAAACGTTAGCGGACAGCGTGAATTTAGCCTTTGGGACTCGTCAGGTTATCTCGGCGTTTCCGAGACTAATGAATTTTGACCGAGTGAGGAAATTGCAACAGGACTTCTTGCAAATCGCCATTTTCGTCTGAGGGTGCGTCTTTCTCAGAAGATCTCAGGCGCTTCTCTTGTCTTTTGTCGGCACTTGGAGACGCACCGTCGAAATTGGCTAAGGCTTTCAGGTCAAAGTAAACCGAGAGCGGAAACATGTCATCGTAACACATTTCTCCTTCACCCTCCGGATCATAGATTTCCATCCGCCACACATACATTTTCTCAAAAATGTCGCCTATCGACTTCGACCGTCGACGCGCGATTTGCAGCGTGACTTTTTCCCGTTCAGCGTTGCATGTCGCACGTTCCGAAGCGCTCGATGCCGCCTGCACAGACTGCACAAGCGTCAGGTACTTCAAGAATGCCTTTGACGGCTTGAAACGGGACTTGCTTGATTTGTCCTTCATGTTTCCCCACGCGCTGCCGATACCCGAAATCGACCATTTAGGACGGTGTGTTCACGTAATTTTGCCACACAAACGCATTGATCCTAATTCGGATTTCCGAAAATTGCTATCTGCAAATGCTATGTCCGTCAAAATGCTACTCAA
>JBCDBM010000045.1:0-17222 GCA_039183665.1 Pseudomonadota bacterium
TGGTCGCGGCGATTAGGAACGCCTGCGGAGTGGCAAGAAGCAGTGATCCGCGCCGCCATTACGTTAAAAATGTGCGTGTACGAAGAGACAGGCGGTATCGTCGCAGCGCTCACGACATCGATACCAGAGCACGCGGACTCGGAGCGCAATTGGGATTATCGCTTTTGTTGGTTGCGCGACGCGTTTTTCACTGTATCGGCGCTCAACCGCTTGTCGGCGGTCGACACCCTTGAGGGATATCTCGCTTATTTGCGCAATGCGGTGGCGCACACAAAAGGCGGGCACATTCAACCCGTCTACGGCATCGCGCTGGAGCCCGATTTAACTGAGGAAATTGCGACGGACTTGAAAGGCTATCGCGGCATGGGCCCTGTCCGGTTCGGCAATCAGGCCGCTGAACATGTCCAGCATGACGTGTATGGCCATGTTATTCTTGGGGCGTCGCAAGCCTTTTTCGACCATCGTCTCTTTGCGATGGCGGGCCCATTAGAATTTCAGCATTTCGAAGTCGTGGGAGAGCGCGCTTACGCGCTGTACAACACGCCGGACGCAGGCATCTGGGAGTATCGCGGGCGCGCCTCTGTCCACACCTCATCAGCGATGATGTGCTGGGCGGCGTGTGATCGGCTCGCCAAAATGGCGGTGCAAGTCAATCGGTCCGAACGCGAAGCGCTATGGCGGGAACGCGCTGATGAAATCAAAGCGGTCATTCTTAAGGAAGCTTGGAACGAAGAGCGCCAGGCCTTTGCAGACTCTTTTGGCGGCGACGCGCTTGATGCATCCGTATTGCTGATGGTTGAAATCGGCTTTCTTGAGCCGGATGACCCGCGTTTTGTGGCGACTGTGGAGCGTATCGACGACGAACTGCGCGATGGTTGCCATGTCTATCGTTATCGACGTCCTGATGATTTCGGCGCGCCGAAAACCGCGTTCACCGCCTGCAGCTTCTGGCACATTGACGCGCTAGCCCGAATCGGCCGTCGCGAAGATGCGCGTGCAATGTTCGAAGAACTCCTCTCGCACCGAACGAAACTCGGTCTTTTTTCGGAAGATATCGACCCGCAGACGGGCGAGCTTTGGGGCAACCTGCCACAGACCTATTGCATGGTTGGCGTTATCAACGCCGCGGCGCGCTTGTCTCGCGTATGGGACAGCCTTGTTTAATCCTTATAGGGATTCAAGTTACTCAATCACCGAAACAAAAACGGCCGCTCGATACTGAGCGGCCGTTTGTTTGATCTTTGCGTTCAGACTATTCGTCGTCCTGCTCAAATTCAGCTTCGATAAGGAGCTGGACGCCATCGCCAATGCCCGGCGTTAAATAATCCAACCCCCAATCAGAGCGCATCAAAGAACCGGTCGCAGAAAACCCAATCGTTGGCAGGCCGCTAAACGGCCGTTCTGCAAATGCGCCGTTAAAGGTGACGTCAAGCGTCGCTGGTTTCGTAATGCCCAGGAAGGTCAGGTCGCCCGTGAGAACGCCCGTGTTATCGCCCGTCAGCTCGATACCGGTTGAGACGAATGAGATTTCAGGAAACGCGTCGGAGTTGAACCAGTTTTCTTTATCCGCAAGCTCCGCATTCCAATCTTTGCTCGTGCCGGGATAATCAGTCTCAACCGACGACGGATCGATCGTCACAGAGATCGCGCTTGATGCGGGGTCTGCCGGGTCAAGGGTGAGCGTCCCTTCGAAGTTCGTGAAGCGTCCCGCATAGTTGGACAGGCCCATATGGCTGACTTTCCAGATGAGGCTTGCATGGGAAAGATCCAGCGCATAATCGCCGGCCGGCATTTCCGCAAATGGCGTCATATTCTGCGCATGCGCTGCTGTCGTGCTCATCAAAACCGCCGCAACCGCAGCGAGGCTCGCTTTTTTCATCGTTTCCATCCTTTCAAACTGTCCGTCTCTCAAAATCCAAATTTCACGCACGCCCCACTATCGCGGCGCCCGCACAACCACGTGTACATGTTTACCTTTACCCTGCTCGGGTCGCAGTAACATCTGCGCGAGCAAGTTACGTCCTGAACTTTTGTTAATGCGCCCTCGGCCGATTGCCCGCGCATCAGCACATTGGCCCGCGCATGAGCACATTGGATTGCGGCGCTGCACGGCATCGGCTATTTCGCCTCGACTATGGGAAAAAAACAAAAGACTTTTCGACCCAAAGCCCGCCTGCCGCGCGGCTTTAAAGACCGCTTGGGCGCTGAACTTGTCGCCGAGCGCGAGATGCTGTCGCGGATTTCGGCCGTTTACGAGCGCTGGGGGTTTGACCCGCTGGAGACGCCAGCGTTCGAATATACTGACGCCTTGGGGAAATTTCTGCCCGATGTCGACCGGCCCAATGCGGGCGTTTTTTCTGTTCAGGACGATGACGACCAGTGGATGAGCCTGCGCTATGATTTGACCGCGCCGTTAGCCCGGTTCGTTGCGGAAAACTATGATGGTCTGCCCAAACCGTTCCGTCGCTATCAGGCGGGCCCTGTTTGGCGGAATGAAAAACCCGGGCCGGGCCGGTTCCGGCAGTTCACCCAATGCGATGCTGATACCGTCGGTGCGCCGGGGGCTGAGGCGGACGCCGAGATTTGCGCGCTGTTTGCCGATGTCATCGAAGCGGCCGGCATCGATCGCGGCGACTATCTCGTCCGCGTCAGCGATCGGCGCGTGTTGGATGGCGTTCTTGAGGTGAACGGCGTTTCAGCCGCCGACCAAAAACTCGCCGTGTTGCGTTCGCTCGACAAGCTGGACCGGTTGGGCGCGGATGGCGTTCGCGCCTTGCTTGGCGAGGGCCGCAAGGATGAATCGGGCGATTATACCGAAGGCGCGAAACTCAACGAGGATCAGATCGCGTCCGTTCTAAGCATCTTCCAATTGCCGGGCGCTGACGGCGATAGCCGCCCGAGCGAAGCCGATTGGCTGGACGCTTGGCGCAAGGCGATCAAAGGATCCGAGGTCGGCGAGCAAGGCCTTGCAAGCCTCGAAACTCTGTTCGCAACCTTACGCGCCATGGGCTTTGCCGACGACCGCATTTGCCTGGATGGGGCGGTGGTGCGCGGGCTGGAATATTACACTGGCTCTGTCTTCGAAGCGGATCTGTTATTGGAAACCATCGACGAGAAAGGCCGACCGGTGCAAATCGGGTCGGTCGGCGGCGGCGGACGGTATGACGGCCTGGTTGCGCGTTTTAAGGGAACGGCGATCCCGGCCGTGGGCGTCTCAATTGGCGTCTCTCGGTTGATCGCCGCGCAAAGCCTCAAAAAGACGGGCGATGCGGTGGACGCTATGGGCCCTGTCGTCGTCTTAGCGCTCGAGCCGGGACGCATGGGCGAGTATCAGAAAATGGCTGCTGAGTTGCGGGCCGCCGGCATGCGCGCCGAGGTGTATCTGGGCGGCTCGAGCATGCGCGCGCAAATGAAATACGCTGATAAACGCGCGGCGCCGGTAGCGGTTATTGAGGGCGAGGACGAACGCGTCAAAGGCGAGATCACGATCAAAGATTTGGTGCGCGGCGCGGCGCTGTCCCAAGAAATAGAAGACAACAAAGAATGGCGCGAGGCCCAACCCGCACAGTTTGCTGTTAAACGCGACGCGCTTGTGGACGCGGTGAAGACCACGCTCGCCCGTCATCAATCAGGCGAATAAAAACAGCACGGTGCTGATGGTGCCCAAGGACAACAACGAGGTGAGCGAGATCGCCGCTGCGGTCTCTGTTCTGTAAACGCCATTTTGCTCAGCGATAACGAATGCGCCCACCGCAGTCGGTACAAAGACAAACAGCGCTAGCGCGCCGAAATAGTCGCCATCGGGCACACCCAAAACGGGCGCAATGGAAAGCGCGATGAGCGGCATCAAGCCGAGCTTCGCCATCGCGATTGTGGTTGCCCGACCAGCAAACTGGCTGATGTTTGAGAGCGCTTGCGTTCCCAAAAACAAGCCCAGCGAAAACAGCGCCGTCGGCCCCGCCGCGCGCCCTAAAATGCCGAAGAAATTCTCAATCGGCGCCGCCAGATCGACCCGTAGTGCAGACAGTCCGAAACCGGCGGCGGCGGCGATCAGAAGCGGATTTCTGACGGCGCCGGAAAGACCGCGTACGATACGGCCGCCGAGCGATGTCGCGCCATCGCTAGGCGCGTAGAGAATAAGGCCGAGCGCGACGACAACGACCCCTTCGGCCAAAATCAAAATCGCATAGGGCCGGATCCATCCGTCTATCGACAGCGCGATCGGCAGGCCCAAAAACACCGCATTGCCGAATACGGACCCGAATGCGTGGGCCCCGGCTGGCTGACGCGCCAGGCCATGGAACATTTGCGCAAAGAAATACGCGCTGAACAACACGATGATGGCGGCGATCATATATGTGGCGGCGATGGACAGATCGGCGCCCTCTGGCGGCGCTGCGCCCGCGGTCAAGCCGAACAGTGCGGCGGGCATCGCGGCGCGATAGATGAACTTGTTGAGCACAGTCGAATCGTCGGCCGTCAGAATATTGAGCCTGCCGGCCAAAATGCCGGCGGCGACCACGCCGAAGACGGGCAAGGCAACGGTGAAGACTGTGTGCATGGAGCCCCGAGCTTGAAACCAAGACGTGTCTCAGACGGGATTGGGCATGATCGTCAAGGGGGTATTCGACGGAAACATAACGCCGCCGCATGCACAAAAGACGAAGATGCGGGTTAGAATCTGTCGGACAGCGAACGCAAGGCGATCTCCCGGGGGCTGGGGGCGATGGTTAAAAAACCGGAATTTCGATTCCGCCCGCCGTCCGACATTGCCGACAATGGTCGCCGAATGCGGCGGCCACAGGGATCAATTGAGGCGATTTTATGGACAGGGTTCACGGCTGCGAGACATCAGCGGGCTGGGGCCCAAGATTTCCAGACTTGCCGATCGCAATTTCTTGGGTGACACTCGGGTCTTATGCAGACCCAACCAGGCGCACATTCGCCCCGCCGTCGCGCTGAGCCCGTTGCTTTTACAAGGGCGGAGCTCATGCGGATTTTGAGCGTTTACGGAACCCATGTGGCCGCTGGCGACTGGCGAGATTACGCTATCGATTGCTTGCCGGACGCGGCTGTGTTCAGCGTCTTTCGCAAAACCTCGGAAATGCCGCTTTATCGGATCGAGAAACGGCCAAAGCTGGCGCGCAAGCAGGGCGCCTATCTGGTGGTCTCGATGACCGGCCAAATCTTGAAGCGCGGCCATGATTTAGGGCAAGTTTTGCGCGTCTTCGACAAGGCGAAATTGAAGCTCGCGACTTAACGCGTCGCCTTAAGACGATCGGCAATTGCGGTTGCTAACCCGCGTGCGCGGCGTTGAGGTCGAACCCGGCGCAAGTGTTCAAAGTCTCAACGAAAACATGGCGTTGCGCATGACTTCCGCCAATTTGGTGAAGTTTCGGCATTACCTGCGCAATGCGCTCGCCGGCGCGTGTGCGATCGCCCGCTGCAAAGGCGCAAAGCGCTTCGCCCAGCGGGGCCGCAACCTCGCCCCAAACTTGCGCCTGCAGGCCCTGCGATTGCAGCGCGCGGTCGCGCATCGACGCCACGAACCGGTCAGCCTCTCCGGGCTCGCCCGCGCGGGCGATGGCAAAGACATAGTGAAGGTCGTGAAAAGGAAAGAGATGATCGCCGGCCCGCGCCCGCGCTTGTTCAACAACCGGCGCCCAGCGCTCGCCGATATCAGCGCCGCGCAATTCCAACCGCCACAGCATCGACACCGCGCCAATCTGCTCTTGGGGGAATTCCGGCCATTCGCCCCATAAATGATCGTCATATATCTGAAGCGCGCCGGCGTCGTCACCGAGCGCAAGACGGAAGAGCGCTGCGTGCCACCAATTATGCTCGCGAATAAAAACGCCTTTGCGTTCCCAGGTGTGTGCGCAATGGTCGAGCCAGCGCTGCCCATCTGCGGCGCGGCCTTGCGTTTCCAACACATGGGCGACCGCATGATGGGCCCAAGCGTCGTCAATGGCGATTTCCACCGCTTTGCGGCCCTGGTCTTCGGCCTCGCTCAGGCGATGGTTTTGCTCCAACGCGAACGCGACCATGCCATGGGCGTAAGGCGCGCGATCGTGGATCACGGCGCGCTCGCCAAAGCGCAACAGCGCATCAAACCGGCCGAGATTAAAAGCGTGATACTGACCCCATTTAATGGCGCATAAATCGCCGACCCAGCGCTCGGTGAGGTCGTCTAAAAGCGTCAATGCGCGCTCAAAATCCAGGGCCGCCCAGGCCTCAACCGCGCCGCAAAAAAGTTGCTCGCGTTCCGTGCCGCCATCGCGCGCCGCCTTGGCGCGCAGAAGATAGGGGCGGGCGGCGTCCCATCCCTCGCGGCCTTCAAAGGCCATGTGAAGGGCCGCCGCATGGGCGTTGAGAAGCGGTGCGCCGTGGTTCGCATCCGCAACGGCAAACAGATCGCGCAGATTTGGGCCGTAGCTCAAAAACTCTTCGACATAGCGGTTATAGCCCTCAGCCGCCGCCGCGCTTACGCCCGTGAGGGGCAAATCAAATCTGTCTTTAACCGCCATGGGGCGCACCATATGGCGCGCCGAGCGCAGTCGCAAATTGCGTTTTCGTGACGAGCCTTCACCATTGCGTCAAAGAAAAACCCCGCCGGCACGCGGCGGGGTTTTAGTTCCGATTAAGTTTGAGAGCGTTATTCGCTGCGCATGATCCCCATGATATTCAAGATATGGATGAACAGCGTCACGAATGACCCGTAAAGCGCGAAAGCCCCGAAGATGGCGGCCCGGTCGTTGGTTTGTCCGCCTTCGGTGTAAAGCGACTTGATCATCTGTGTTTCGTAAGCCGTGACGCCTGCAAAGACGAGCACCACGAGCGATGATGTGATCAGGCTCATCATGCCGCTTTGGAAGAAAATCACATTTGCGACGATCGCAATCAGCAGGCCAACGGTCGCCATCATCAAGAAGTTCGCCATGCCGGAAAGATCGCGCTTGGTCGTGTAGCCCCACAGGCTCATCGCGCCGAACATGGACGCCGTGATGAAAAACGCCTTGTAGATATCCGTGGCGGCGCCCGCCATCTGGAATGACAGCAGCATGGGTGCGATCAACACGCCCCAAAGGCCCGCATAAAGCCAGAACATGCCATGGGCCATGGCTTTAGAACCGGAGAAAATCACGCGGGGTGCAAAGAAACCAAGGCCGAGAATGCCGGCGAAGGCGACCCATTTGAGGGGCGATGCTGCGATGCCAATCGCCAATTGCGGGTTGCTGGCGATATACATGGACAAAAGCCCTGTGCCCGCCACGGCCAACGCCATATAATTGTAGACCCCAAGCATATACTGCCGGAGGCCCTGATCGATCTCGACGCTGTCAGTTCTCGCGATCGTGTCGCCAAACTGTCTGCGTGGTTCACTCATGTCTTCGCCCTTTCAAAATGCGGTTTGGCCAAATTGCCGCTTGGCCATGATCAGTCGCGGCAAGTCGCCGCGTCCCGTTAGAACGGCCTGTAATATCGGGAGCCGCGGTCCTCGGATCAAGGGAAATCGACCGGAAATTCGCCGAAATCGACCGTTTACGGATGTCATTAACGGTTTGTTAATCGGGCGCGAATGGGGCGTCGCTTATGGGTTAAGGCGCAGCCGCGCCGCGAAGAAGCCATCCATGCCGCCTTTGTCTGCCAGCATGAAGGGCGCGGTGCGCAAATGCCCGCCGCGGGAGACCCCTTGGGCGAACCCGCCCAGATCGTCGGCCGTGACAGGCTCTAGCGTCAACCCGTCATGACGCTCAAGCGCCGCGGTTATCTGGCGTTCGCCCTCTTCCGGCTCGAGCGAGCACACGCAGTAAACAAGTACGCCGCCAGGCGCCAGCATCGATACAGCGACGTCGATCATCTGCGCCTGGAGCTTCGCGAGCGAGGCGACTTGCTCGTCCGTTTTCGACCAGGGCAAATCCGGATGACGGCGAATGGTGCCGGTGGCGGTGCACGGCGCATCAAGCAAGATCGCGTCGGCTTTTTCCGCGGGCGACCACTTCAACACGTCGGCCTCGATGATCTGCGCTTGCAGACCCGTCCGGTTGAGGTTTTCGCGCAAGCGCTCAATCCGACTTTCTGATTTGTCGACCGCAACGACTCGTGCGCCGGTCGCCGCCAGTTGAAGCGTCTTGCCGCCGGGCGCAGCGCACAGATCGAAAACCCGTTTGCCCGCGACATCCCCGAGCAACCGCGCAGGTAAGCTTGCTGCCGCGTCTTGAACCCACCATGCGCCCTCATCAAACCCGGGGAGCGACTTTACGGGCGCGCTTTCGCGCAAGCGAACCGTTCCGGGAAAAATTTGCTCCGCATCAAGACGGTCAGCCCAATCGCTCGCGGTTGCGGCGTCCTTTAGCGTTAGGTCAAGCGGCGCTGGCGCGCGATGGGCCTGGGCGATGGCGCGCGCGGCTTTCGGGCCGAAGCTGCGCTCCCAGCGTCGCCACATCCAGCTTGGCGTGTCGATGCGATCGGGTAGGCCATCGATCGTTTTCGCGCCCGATTTTGCGATCTTGCGGGTGATGGCGTTAACGAGTTTTGCGTAGCCGGCGTTTTCGCGCCGTTCGCCCACAACTGATACGGCGGTCGATACAGCCGCGTGTGGCGGCGTTTCCATAAAGAGCAACTGCGCGCCGGCGATACGCAAGACATCCATCACCCGCACGGCGCGCTTGGCGAGCGGCCGGTCCAAATACGCGCCGATCACATGATCCAACGTGCCGCGGCGCCGCAAAACGAGGGTTGCAAGCGCCCGGGCGAACCGTCGATCGGCGCCCTCGAGGGCCTCGAAACTGCGGCAAGCCGACAGCGCTTCGTCCAAAGACGCGCCGTCGCGAATGCGTTCCAGCAAATCGAGCGCAGCGCTGCGCGCCGCAAGGCCGTCGGCGGCTGGTGCGCTGGGCGGGGCGCCGGCAGGGGCGCGGTCAGGAGAAGAAGAACGAGTTTCGGCCATGAAGGGACGCGGGCTTAGCGGCAAAGCGGGCAAAAAGCCAGCGGCGCGCGAGCGCATACCGCGTATTTTAACTCTTTGCCGGGCCGCTGCCTTTCCCCTAAGGTTAACGGTCTAGAGCCGCGCCGCGGGTATCGGCGGCGGTTGTATCGCTAAAAGGGCGATGTCGTGAGGGGAAGGTTGAGGGGACATGAAGAGCTTCGTATCGTTTATCGCCGCAGCATCAGCGGCGGGCGCTGCAGTTTTTGCGTCATCATTCGCGCAGAGCGCACAAATTTCCAATCCTAATGCTCTTGCGTCGAATTTCGACGCGCAAACGATCGGGCCCGTGCTGGATGAAATGGGCATTGTGTGGCGCCAACATAATGATCGCCCCGGCGCGCCGTATATCACCGCGAATTTCGCCGGTGAAGTGAACTTCTACTTGCAGCCTGGGGCCTGCCGACAAAGCGTGTCCGATTGCGTTGGGCTTTCCATGTTCGCCTTTTTCCAGGGCGCGGCCAATGAGCAAACCGTGCGCGCCTTCAACTATCGCTATGCGTTTGCCAGCGCCGGCATTAGCCCCGATGGAATTGTCTATATCGGCCGTTATGAGATTAGCGATTTCGGCATACCGCGCGGCAATCTCGCAACCTCCATTGTGGTCTTCGCAGAGCAAGCGCGCATGCTTGGCCAGGAGCTCTCGACGGCGCAACGGACTGTCAGCCTCGAAGGCTTCGCCCAAGATTTAGAGGCGCGTGCGCTCAATCGTCAGGCCCTGATCGATCTCACGGGCGTCGATATTCCGGTCACAAACGCATTTGACCGTCATCAACAGGGCCTCGATGAGATGACGGCGCATATTCGCAGTTTCGTTGCGGACGGATCGGCGCCCCGGAACAAGATTGACAATATCGCGCAATAGTCGCGCGCATCGTTTAGATTATTTCTCGCCGAACGCCGCGCAGGCGATGCGGGGGCCAGCGCCCCCTATGGGCTGGGTTATGTGATCGTCGGCATTCTCGTGCACGACGATCGCAAAGCCATCTGAGTCCATAAGACCATAAGCGCCAGCCTGTTCTGCGTCGTCTGCTGTACTTTCATGAACGGCGACGCCAGTCTTAAAGAACGCCGCCGTCGCCGACGTGTTCTCGCCGACGAAAATGTTCGGCATATCCGCCAAGTCCGGACCCTCCGGGTGCATCAGTCCATGGGCTTTTCCGTAAGGATTGATATGCCCTTTTGACGCTTTGAAACCGTCTTCGTAGTCAGAGCAATCGCCGACTTGGTGCAGATGAAGACCGTGCCAGCCGGGCGCGACGCCATTGATATGAACGCGGATCAAAACGCCAGTGGGGCCTTGTTTCAAGGTCGCATATCCGATCACCGCGCCCTCGGTATTGATAAAGTCGCGCTTTGCGTCCAGGTCTCGAGCAAGGTTTGGCGGCAGGCTCGCCTCAATATTCGTTGACGCCGCCGCAATCGGCGCCGCCGCCGCAATCACAACAGCAAGACTCGCTGCGCTCAGTCTCGTACGCAAAGGCTTCATTGCCCGCTCCCACATATCGGAAAACCACGTTGTTTTCGCCGGCCACCCTAAACGACGCAGCGCGTGCGGACAGCAGGCGCGCCTGCGTCTTCACCGCGCGGCGCAATCACGAATACGCTATGTCCGGTATGCGAAATGGTGGGCGCGACAAGGATTGAACTTGTGACCCCTACGATGTCAACGTAGTGCTCTCCCACTGAGCTACGCGCCCGATTTCACTTCTCAATCGTCGTGAAAGCGAAGGCCGCGTCTCTAGCGGTAAAGGCGGGGGGAGGCAAGTCCTGGGCGCGGGCGGCGGCCTCGTTGGAATGGGCCCTAGGCGACCACGCGATCCACTTCCTGAACAAGATCTTTCAAATGGAACGGCTTGGAGAGAACCTTGGCGTCTTCAGGCGCCTGGTTGGCCGCATTGAGCGCCACGGCTGCAAAGCCGGTGATGAACATGATCTTCATTTCCGGGTCGATATCGGCGGCGCGGCGGGCGAGTTCGATCCCGTCCATGACCGGCATCACGATATCGGTGAGCAGGAGGTCAAATTCGCGCAACTGCAATTCGGTGAGCGCCTCATCGCCTTGAGCGGCGTCAATGACGCTATGGCCGGCGCGTTCCAGCGCTTTTTTGAGAAAGCGCCGCATCGAGTCATCGTCTTCAGCTAAGAGTATCGCCGCCATGATCGCGTTTTAACCTTTCGCTTATTCTTCGGCCTGTTCGAGATCGGGAATCAAGAACCCGAAACCGGTTTGTTATGTGGTATGAGCAAAAATTGAACCGAACAGACAAATGAATAACCGAGCGCCCTTAACGAATCCTCCAACTTCGCGTTAACATAAGATCCAAGCCAAAGATTGAAGTCGCTGCGTGAACGATAAGCCCATCTCAAATCAGGATTTTTTTGAAGAGCGCGCCGCCGTCGAGGTGCTCGCGCCTGAGCGCTTGACCACGCCCGTGATTTTCGCATCGCCGCATTCGGGGCGAAACTACCCGCCCGACTTTCTGCGCAACGCCAGGCTGGACCGCCATGCCCTGCGCCAGTCAGAGGACAGCTATGTGGACTTGCTCTTTGAGCGCGCCCCCAGATTTGGCGCGCCCTTGCTGCGGGCGCTGTTTCCCCGTGCCTTTGTTGATGTGAACCGCTCCGAAGATGAGCTCGATCCGCGCATGTTTGCGGACGATTTGCCTGAGACGGCGGACCGGCGGTCGAGCCGAGTGATCGCCGGCCTCGGCGTTATCCCGCGCATCGTTGCGGACGGCAAAGATATCTATGCGAAGAAGCTCTATTATCTCGACGCTCGGCGCCGCTTAGACGCCTGCTATGGTCCTTATCATCGCGCCTTGTCCAGACTGATCGACGACGCCTTGCGTCAGTTCGGATGCGCCGTGCTCATCGATTGCCATTCCATGCCTTCTGCCGGCGGCGCGCCGTTGCGGCGGGGCGAGCCGCGCATCGATTTCGTCCTTGGCGATCGGTTCGGCTCGTCGTGTGCGCCTATGGTGACGGAGCTGGCCGAACACGCCTTGACGGATATGGGCTATGAAGTGACGCGCAATGCGCCCTATGCGGGCGGCTACGTTGCGGCGTCTTACGGGCGCCCCAAAAAGAATGTTCACGTGCTGCAAATTGAAATAAACCGCGCCCTCTATCTTGATGAACGACGCATCGCGCGCAATGACGGTTTTGACGATATTCGTCGTGCAATGACGACGCTCATTGAGCGCATCACGATGCTCGGCGGCGGTGATTTGATTACTGTTCAGGCTGCTGAGTAACGCTAAGCAAATCGGGCCCAAGAAAAACGGGTCCCGAAAATAAAATGGGCCGCGGGAAAAACCCGCGGCCAAGTCATAGGGAGGAAACGCCCGAAAACGGGCAGTAGCGTTGGGAAACGCTACAATTATGTATATACGCTCGATTCTTCTGCAGTGCAATATTTTTTTTGCAGTGCGGCAGAATTTCGCGCACAACAACTTTGCATCCTACCCCCTTGCTGAATTGTCATTAACCGTTTTCAACAGTAGGTGATCTGAGGAATTACGGGCGATTCAGCGCCACCGGCTCTCAAGGAATCTTCAATGTCTAAAGCTTCGAGCGATACGCTTGGCGATACGCGCAAACGCGGCGCGCTGCGTCGAATTGGCTCCGGCGTGGGACGATTAACCCGACCCAAACAACGCTTCGACATGCCGACCATGGGCGAAGGGTTGAAAATCGTTATCGCCACTGACGCATGGAAGCCGCAGCTGAACGGCGTCGTGCGCGCGCTATCGACACTGGGCGATATCCTCACTGAGTTTGGCAATGAGGTCATGTACATCACGCCGAACGATTTTCATTCCGTGCCGTTGCCGTCCTATCCGGAAATTCGTCTCGCGCTCATGCCCAATCGCAAAGTCGCGAAGATGATCAACGAGTTCCAACCAGACGCTATTCACATCGCCACAGAAGGCCCGATCGGCCGCGCCACACGACGCTTTTGCAAGCGCCGCCGCTATCCGTTTACGACGAGTTTTCATACGCGCTTTCCAGAATACGCTAATGAGCGTTGGAAGCTGCCCACGAACTGGGGCTATGCGGTTCTCAAGGACTTCCACAAGGATGGCGAGGCGATGATGGTCGCCACCCAAGGCCTGATGGATGAGCTGGGCGATCGCGGCTTTATCAATATGAAACTCTGGGCGCGGGGCGTTGATCTTGATCAGTTCTCTCGCGGCGACGGCGGCAAGTTTGGCGACATCAAAGGTCCAATCTTCTTGTATGTCGGGCGGCTCGCCGTTGAGAAGAGCATTGAAGATTTTCTAGAGCTCGACCTGCCAGGAACGAAAGTCCTTGTTGGCGATGGACCGCAGCGCGAGGAGCTTGAGTCTAAATATACAGATGCGGTTTTCGTGGGGCCGGTTTTTGGCGACGATCTCACGTTATGTTATCAGTCTGCTGACGTATTTGTATTTCCTTCCAGAACGGACACCTTTGGTCTTGTCAATGTTGAAGCACTGGCGTGCGGCGTTCCGGTCGCTGCGTATCCGGTGCGCGGCCCGTTGGAGATCCTCGACGGCGCTCCAAAAGGGTGCGGCGCGCTGAACGACGATTTACGCGCCGCCTGTTTGGCCGCTCATGAGAACCGCGATCCTGAGGCCTGTCGGGAGTGGGCCGAAGGGTTTTCTTGGGAGGCGGCCTCGCGGCAGTTCATTGCCAATCTCGAAACGCCAGGCTTTGACGAAGAGTTTTGGCTGCGCTCTGCGAAGATGATTGACTAACCCTTTCGGTTCGCGCGTCGGCGCAACCCGTTAACCATGTTTGCGCATCGCAAGGGCGTTTCAAATTAGTCAAACGCCGCCATTGATGGTCGCTGATCCAAATGGCGGCGATCGATTTCTTCCTTTTAGGCGAGCCCGGTTCAGGTGTTTCGCCAGAGCGGCACGCAACTTGCGTTTCACACAATCAGAAATACCGGGCGGCGCGTGGGGCGCCGCGCGTAGCTCATGATTGTGGAGTATAACCATGCCGCATCCGATAGACGTACATGTGGGCCGCCGGTTACGGGCGCGGCGTCGCCTGTTGGGACTGACGCAAGAAAAACTCGCTCAAGCCGTCGATATTCGGTTTCAGCAAATTCAAAAATATGAGAGCGGCGCAAACCGCATTTCCGCGTCTCGCCTATGGGCGCTCGCCAAAGCGATGGATGTTTCGGTGGCCTTTTTCTTCGAAGGCATGAATGGCCACGACGTTCACGGGACCGACGGGTCGTTTGATTACGATCGCGACTACGGCTTCGCCGAAGCGCCGTCTGAAGAGATTCTCGACGAAAAAGAAACGATTGATCTCGTTCGCTATTATTACAAGCTGAACGAAGAACCCCGGCGCCGGCTATTGGCGCTCGCGAAAGCGATGTCGGGCGTCGATTAATCTGATCGACCACTTGCAGTTGCACTGACCGGCGGCGATCGTCATGATCGTCGCCGTATGTCTGTTCAGAGTTCTCCATCCGACTTCACTGACCTTGCGCAGCGTTTGGCTGATGCTGCGCGCGCCCAAACGCTGCCGCGATTTCGCGCCGGCGCCATGGCGGAGAACAAGTCGGCAGACGGCTATGATCCGGTGACCCAAGCGGATCGCGAAGCCGAACGGGTCATGCGCGCGCTCATCAAGGATGCCTATCCCGCTCACGGCATAATCGGCGAAGAATTCGGCGCCGAGGACGATGGCGCCGCCGAGCGCTGGGTCTTAGATCCCGTGGATGGCACCCGCGCCTTTGTGGCGGGCGTTCCTACATGGACAACCTTAATTGCACTTGAGGCGGGCGCCGCGCCTATTTTGGGCGTCATTGATCAACCCTATACGGATGAACAGTGGATTGGCGTAGAGGGACAAACGCAGTTTGTTCGCGGCGGCGAGGCGCGCTTAGCCAACACAAGCGCTTGCACCGCGCTCCATGAGGCGCGGCTTTCCACGACCGATCCACGCGTTGGAGAAATATTCGACGAGCCTCAAGCCGCAGCGTTCGCGCGCGTTTCAAGCGAGGCGCGCTTGGCGCGGTTTTCGCTTGACGCTTACGCATATGCGTTGCTGTCCATTGGGGAGCTGGACCTCGTCATCGAAAGCGGTCTTCAACATTATGACTATGCCGCGTTGATCCCGGTTGTGAAGGGCGCCGGGGGGGTCATTACGGATTGGCGCGGCGAGCCGGTTGGCTCTGACGAGAGTGGGCAGACGCTGGCCGCGGCGACGCCGCAATTGCACCAAGCGGCGCTCCAGCGTCTCAATCAGTCTTGACCCTGACGGTCAGTTTTGCGCGGCGTCTTTGCGCGCAATAAAATCGTCGAAGGCGCTGAAGAACTGATCGCGCACGGCGTCTCGCTCCACAAGAATTTCATGCAGTGCGCCTTCAATAACCACCCGATCAATCATTGGGCTCGCGGCCGCGATGACGCCCTGATCGCGCAAATCCACGCGTTGTTCGAGCCCCGCCGAGACGATGAGAATTCTGGTCTTTAGCCCGTCGAAAAAATTTGGCTGATGAAGACGCCGGCTCGCTCGCGTTACCGCATTCACCCAACCCAGCGTTGGCGATTCTGTCGCCGCCTCTGGCTTGGCTCGCTTCAATGCGCCAAAGCGTTCATGGCGCGCTTGGTCCGCAGTGTAGATATTGCCTGCAAAACCGGATGCATTTTTGTCTTTGCCCGACGGTTTGGCGCCTGCAAATCCCAACGCGCAGGCAATGGATGAAGCGCCGTGTACGACGTGATCCGCAAATCCGGGAAACAGCCGGGTTAAGGGCGCGCTTAAGACGGCGCGTGAAAACCCGTCATAGCCCGACGCCATGAGCATCAAAGCCGGCAAACCGCCCATGGAGTGGGTTATCAGGATCGGGTTGTCGAAGTCTCCATCAGCGGGCATGCGCGGCCGCGCGATTTGCTCGTTGAACGCGTTGAGATCGTCGCTCAAGACGTCAAAGTAATTCCGCCATCCGCTGGCGCGCGGCGTCTTACGATCAGAGAGGCCTTGGCCGCGCCAGTCCATCATCGCGACACTAAAGCCTCGCGCGTTCAAATCCGCTGCCGCTTCCACATATTTTTCGATAAACTCCGACCAGCCAGTCAACAGAACAACGACGCCGCGCGCCTGCTCTTTAGGGAACCAGGCGCCCCGCAAGGGCGCGCCGTCGGGGGCTGCGAGGTCAAAAACTTCACCGCCCTCGGGGATCGGATTGGTTGGAATGCGGATGAAGTCCGGCGTCATGGGTTAGCGCGTCTTTTCGACTTTGATACGCGCCATCACGCTCATATCCCCGGCGACGACCAAGCGACCCGAAACATAAGCGCTTTCTATCGCGCGCTCGCCGTCCAATATCCGTTTCATGGCCCGTTCGCTGGCGCGCCAGGCGCACGTCACGGCGGCGTCTGCTGGCGCTTCGAGCGCAGCGAGCGGCGGGTCGCTGCGTCCATCTACCCAAATCGGCGCGCCGTCAGTCACGTCCAGCATCAGCACAGCATCGAACGGCGCTATGAATGCGCGCGTCGCAATGTCGAGGATTTCATTGCCGTCCGACGGAGACGTCATTGTCCGCTACTCAATCAGGGCGCCGTCCGCGGCGATGGGCTTGCGAAATTTCAGCGTGAACCGATCGCTTTCGCCAATCGCTTTATATTTCGCGCCGTCAAATTCTGGGTCCTCAACACCCGAGACATCAGACTGCCGACTGACCGGCGGCAGCGTCCAGACGCCAAAGGGATGGTCTTTGGTGTCATTCGCATTCGCGTTGATCTCTGAAGCCGTGTCAAAATCGAACCCAGCGCTTTGCGCCATCGCGATCACATCATCTGTATAAAGATAACCTTTGCTGCCGTCATTTGGCAGCTCAGTCCCATCAGCGCGATGGTCAACCACGCCTAAAACGCCGCCAGGCTTTAGCGCTTCATAAAACGCGGCGAAGGCGGCTTCTGCGCGGCCGCCGGGAACCCAATTGTGCACATTGCGGAAGGTGAGCACCATGTCAGCGCTTCCGGGGGGCGCGATTTCTTCATCGGGCGCAAAGGTTGATGCGCGGACCTCTCCGTAAACGTCCGTATCGCCAAACTCAGCGAAATACGCATCAAGCATTGATTTAAACCGCGGTTCTTCTTCGCTGACGGGAAGCTGCGCGGCATAGAAAACGCCGCCGCCTTCTTTGAGGACTGGCGCGATTACTCGGGAATACCATCCGGGGCCGGGCCATATTTCGACGACAGTCATGTCCGGCTCCAGGCCGAAA
>JBCDBM010000046.1:0-17034 GCA_039183665.1 Pseudomonadota bacterium
CTTGGAAAAACTCGCCAAATTCAGTTGGCTACTTTTTTCTGGATGCGTTGGATGAGTTGAAACTCCGCGAAGGCACTCTGCGCAAGGCGCTCAAGAAGCTACAGGATGCAGTTGAACCTCATTTTGGGCGCGTCAATGTCGTCCATGAGCCGCGCGATTTCATCCTGGCTTCTAAACTGCGCCAAAAGCTCGCGCGTTTGTTCAAACCCGCCTGTAATTTCCTCGGAACCAGAATCGAATTTGCCGGCGAACTCTTTTATCACCAGCAAGAGTTGTTCACGCGGGATCGTCGCCAGATGGGCATAGGCGCGCGCAAACGCTTTGAGGTGAGAGTCTGAGATCCGCTCTACAATGGGCGCTGCGGACTCCGGGCCGAGCGCCGCGATAATGAGCGCTGCTTTTTGTGGATCAGTTAGGCGCGGTGCGCTGAGGCCGGGACTTGCGGGCATCGACCCAGTCTCTGCGAGGGCCAGCGGATTCGCGGTTTGGGGTAAGGACGTCATACGCCGTATCCTTTGACGACAGCGCCGGCGATCTCAATCCAACCATTGGCGAGGACAAAAAACGCAAGCTTGAAGGGGAGGGAGACAATTGCGGGCGGCACCATCATCATACCCATCGCCATGAGTACGGAGGCGACAATGAGATCAATGATCAGAAACGGTAAGAAGATCACAAACCCAATTTGAAATGCATGCTGAATTTCTGACAACATGAAAGCAGGAACGAGAATAGATAAAGGCGCATTTGACGCGGGGTTTGCGCCGCTCTGCTCTACAATGCGATCTGGCGCGACGTCAGCTAGGGCATCGATCGCTACAGGGGAAACGCGCGACTGCATGAAAGTCTCAAACGGCGCAAGCGTGCGCTGAAAAGCCTGCTCTTCAGTGATGGAGTCATTGAGCAGCGGCTCAATCCCGCTGCGCCAGCTCTCTGCAAAAACGGGCTCCATGACGAAATAGGTAAGAAACAGCGCCAGGCTCATGATCAGCATATTGGGCGGCGATTGCTGTAGGCCGATTGCTTGGCGCAGGATCGAAAAGACAATCACCATAAAGGGGAGACACGTGATCATCATCGCAATGCCAGGGGCAAGCGAAAGTACGGTCACCAGCAAGAAGAGCTGAACAACGCGCGCGCTGAGGCCGTTTTCGCTTGCCACAGCAGCGTCTTGCGCCCAAGCGCCGGTCGCCGCCGCGAAAAGCGCAGCGAACGCGATACCAATAATAAAAAGGGGTTTGGCGCGCTGTATCATTCGATCAAATTAGACATATCGACGATTTCGGTGAGCCGAATGCCCAGCTGTCCCTCGCCGTCATCGGTTTGCGTTAGTTCGCCCCGCGCGATCACACGGTTTTTGACGCGCAATTCTACCGGGTCGTCCAGATTCGTATCTAGGGGCAAAAGATGATCGCGCCCCATATTTAATAGCTCGCCGATCAGCGGACGCGCGGTGCCAACCGATACCGTCACTTCAATCGGTACACTGAATATTGCGCGCTGAAGATGATTGCCTTCGCCGTCATCACGGCGGTCTAGAGCTGGCGCATCGCCCTCAATGTCGTCGTCCCGGACGATAAGATCATCTTCAACTGGACGATTTTGGGATTTTTTTTCGCTCATGGCGTTCACTCTCGTTCCTCGGCGCCGACATATCCGTCTAACGCTGACAATATTTGCTTAACGGCGTCATCGAGATTAATTTCAATACCGCCGTCTTCCCATTCGGCAATCGCGACAGCTCCAGATAGAACTGGATCTTCGGCAGCGGACGCCCGTTCTTGAAGCCCTGCTTGTTCCAAGGCGTTGGCAACGCGTGAGAATTGTTCTGCGCTTGTGCGCAATTCAATCTTGGGCGCTGCATGCGTGTTGTTTAGATCGCGCACGATATTGGCGGTCTCTTGTGCAAAGCCTTTGTTGGCGAGGGCGGGCATAATCTGGCTCAGAACCGAATGCAGCGCGCGACCAAGTTCTAAATTGGCCTGCGCGCGCAAGCTTTCATCCGAAGCCTGAAGCGCCCGTTCAACGGCTTCAACAATGCCCGCGTCAATCGCCGCTTGCTCGGCCGCTGATGCTTTGCCGGCTGCAAAGCCTTCCGCATACGCGTCGTTCCGCGCTTGCTCGAATTCAGCGGCGAGGCCGCCGCCAGCCGCGCCAAATTCCTCTAAGATGAGTGCCTGATGGGTCACGCTGCGTCCTCAGCTGGTTCCGCTTCCAACCACGTCTTCAACAAATCCGCCGTCTCGTCGGATTTATCCACGGCGATCTCTTTCAACAGTTCGATCGGGTCTGGCGGCGCAACGGGGGTCGCAGGACCGAGGTCTTCCAGCGCTGCAGGCAT
Organism: Pseudomonadota bacterium; assembly: GCA_039183665.1. GTDB lineage: Bacteria > Pseudomonadota > Alphaproteobacteria > Caulobacterales > Parvularculaceae > Hyphococcus. The sequence continues at coordinate 2,342 of JBCDBM010000046.1, forward strand.
CGGCATCGGATCTTGCCCGGCTTCAAGCGCGCCAGCGCTGCCGCCCGTAGCTTCGCTGGCCAAGACTGGCTTCACAACGAAGAGCGCCAGCACCAACGTCACCACCGCAAGCACGCCAATTTGAATGACGGTCATCAAGTGGCGTTCGATAAAGTCGCCCATAGGATTGGCGGCAATCAAAACGCCTTCGCCGTCAAGCGATTTGAATGCAAGCGCTTCTATCGATAGTGTATCGCCGCGGGCTTCGTTAAAGCCTGCCGCTTGTGCAACGAGATTGCGCAGCGAGTCGAGCTCAGCTTGATCGCGCAAAACCGGCGTACCGTCGTCAGACTCATCAGCGACTTCATTGACCAGCACCGCAATGCTGAGCCGTTGAATGGCGCCCGGCAGTTTTTCGCGTTCTCTGCGCACCTCGGACATATCGTAAGTCGTGATTTCGCGTGTTTCCGTTCGCGATGAGGACGATTGCGATCCGTTCGCGCCGGCTTCGCCTTCGGGCAGGTTGCTCGCAACCGTCACCGTATTGCCGCCAGAGCCCGTCGATGTCTCTGAGACCTCATTCACCTCACGGCCGGCGACGACGCGCCCTTCGGGATCGAAAACCCGTTCGGAAATCGCTTCGCGCTCGCGATCAATCTCCAACGCCACTTGAACGCGCGCATTGCCCGCGCCCACGCGTGCTTCAAGAATGTTCAAAATATCGGATTCTAAACGCTGCTCGCGATCTGATGCATCTTCCTGGTCACCCATGGCAGGGTCGCTAGAGCCTGGGCTTAAAACAACGCCACGTTCAGAATCGAGAACGGCAACGCTTTCGGGCGATAGCCCTGGAACTGCAGAGCCGACAAGGTAACGGATCGAATTTGCCTGTGCATTTTTTAGCGCGCCACGACCCATGGTCACGGTCACCACAGCTGTGGGTTCGGCTGCATTTCGAGAAAACGGCCCTCCCGATTGCGTCGCAATATGTACGCGTGCGGAGGAAACGCCGGGCGTTGTTGTGATGGTGCGCGCCAGCTCGCCTTCCTTTGCGCGCCAATAGGTCGCGTCAAACATATCCGATGTGGTTGAAAAGCCGTTCAGCGTATCGAGAAGTTCGTATCCAGCTTGGCCAGATTGTGGCAGTCCTTTCGCCGCCAACGCCATGCGGGCTGAGTCGCGATTTTGTGCAGGCACATAAATCGCGTCGCCGCGGACATCAAATGCCACATCCATCTGCTCTAGCGCGGTGATGACATCGCCTGCGGTTCGGCCTTCAAGCCCCGCATACAAAAGCGTCATGCTCGGACGCGAAGCGGTCCGTGCTAACATCGAAAAAGCGCCGATTGTGGCGACAACGGCCGCAATCAACGCAAGTTTCTTTTGCGTTGTTAGCGTGCCCCAAACCGAAACGAGTCCAGACATTTTTACTCCGCGCGTTAAGACGACGCCTTAGCGAATTCCCCGCATTCATCTTCGTTTTTTTTACTATTTGATCATTAATAGGAGGTTACACATGTGACCCAATACGGGACGACAATGCGTTTGCCTTCAATAAGCGCGAAGAGTTCAGGGCGAGAATGAGCGACGAAACTGAAAACGCAGAGGCAGCCGAAGACGCAGCGCCAGCCAAGCCTTCCTTTATGGGGCAGATTATTGGCGGTGTGATCCAAGGCGTTATTCTTGGCGGCATCGCATTCGCGGTCGCGTTCCTCGCGCCTTTTGGCGGGGGTAATTCAACACAAACCGTCGCCGCTTCTGATCAAGAAGAAGGCGATGCGTATGCAGAAAAAAAAGGCGACAAAGCCGGTAAAGACAAGAAAGCGAAGAGCGGCAATAAAGGGAAAGATGGGTCCTACGCCGGCGAAGACGTCCCTGTCGCAATCGTTAATCTAGAGCCGCTTGTTGTTACGCTCGGGCCACGGGCCCGGTCAAGGTATCTTAAAATCTCAATTAGCCTTGAAACCCGAAGCGGCAATGAAGAAGACATTAACAAACTCGCGCCAAGGTTTCGCGACGTACTCAACAACTACCTTCGCGCCGTAGATGAAAGCGATTTGGCTGACCCCGCTGCGATGACGCGACTGCGCGCGCAGATTTTGCGGCGCATTCAGCTCGTTTCAGACGCCGATCTTGTGACCGGTATCTTGATTACAGATTTTGTCCTGACGTAGGAGCGTCTTATGGGATTGGTTACAGACTTCTTGTTGCTTGCCGCCTCTGGCGCTGCTTGCTTTTACTGTTGGGTGCTGGCCAAGCGCATCAAAACCCTCACCAATGCGGAAGAGGGATTTGGCGCGGGCGTTGTGGCGTTGACGCAATCTGCTGACGAAATGAAAACAGCGATTACGGAAACAAAGACATCTGCCGAACAAACGGCGGCTCAGTTGGAAGCCTTGGTAAAGGACGCCGACGAACGAGCACGCGTTCTTAAAGAATTGCTTAATCAGCTTACTGAAATGACGGAGGATGTCGTTTCAGAAGCCGAGCAAGCGCGCCAAACATATTTAGATACGCTGACGCCTTTCATCACTGAGGCGAATGATGCGGCCGATCGTCTTTTCGAGGCGATTGAGAATGCGCCAAGCAGCGAGGCACCCGAAACGACGGAACCCGTTTTATTGGATGATGGCGACACTGAAGAAGATGACGACGATGATCTTGTCGAAATCGACGCAGGCGCGCCTGTGTTGAAAAAAGCGGTGGGTCAATGAAAATCGCGAAACCCACACCGCTTGCTGTCGTCACGATCGTCTTCGGCGCGGCGTTCTTTGCGCGCGGTATTGAGTTCGCCAGTGCGGCCGCCAATGCAAGCGCAACGTTAGATACGAAAAGCGAAACGCCTATTGGCCCGACGGACTTAATGCCGTCTAAGCCAACAAAAGCCGTTGACGCGGCAGCGATGGCGCCGATTGAGAAGCCCGTTGCAGTGCAAGCCGTTTCCGCGCCCGCTATGAGTGACGTCGGGCGGGAGACCACAGTTCTAAAAGGTTTTTCTTCAGACGACGCAAACACGTTGCTCGGGGAAATTCGCGAACGCGCCCTTGCCATTCAACAGCGCGAAGCAGCGCTTGCGAACCGGGCTAAAACGCTTGAGGCAGTGGAAAAACGGGTCGATGAAAAAATCGAGTCGTTGAACAAGGCTCAGAAAGATCTTGAGGCGCGCCTTTCAATTGCTGAAACGGCGGCCCAAGACGATATCTCGCACCTTGCCCGCATGTATGAAAACATGAAGCCGGACAAGGCTGGCGAGATCTTCAATGCGATGGATGCGACATTCGCGGCTGGCTTTTTAACTGAGATGAATAGCGAGTCAGCGGCGCAAATCCTAAGCAATATGGAAACTGAAAAAGCATACGCCGCAAGCATTATGATCGCTGGGCGAAATGCGCGCATAAACGCCCGCTAACACGGTTTCATTTTACCCTATATTAAGCTGGCACATTTACGCTTTTTTTTGACGTTTCGTTAATTCAGCGTGGATTGTGCCGGCCCATGACCGCAATTGTAGGTATACTGATTACACTTTTCATGGTGTTCGGCGGATATACGATCGCCGGCGGCAAGATGGCGATCATTCTAAAATCGCTGCCTTATGAGATGATGATGATCGGCGGCGCGGCCATTGGCGCGTTCTTCGTCAGCAATGACATGGGGGTCATCAAGCATACCGGCGGGGACATCATGAAAGTTTTCTCTGGGCCGCGCTGGAAGAAAAAGGACTACCAGGACTTGCTGTGCCTTTTGTTTGAATTGGTGCGAATAGCGAAGGAAAGTCCGGTCGAAATCGAAGAGCATATCGAGAATCCAAGCGAGTCTGCGCTTTTCAACCGCTTTCCGAAAATCGCCAAAGACAAGCAAGCGATCGAAATCATCTGCGAAACGATCCGTTCCATGATCATGAATTTTGATAACGCGCATCAAGTTGAAGAGCTCTTAGAGAAGCAACTTGAATCTCTGCATCATGACCGTCTCCATGGCGCGCATGCGCTTCAAAACATGGCGGATGCGTTGCCGGCGCTTGGCATTGTTGCGGCGGTTTTGGGTGTTATCAAAACCATGGCGTCTATTGACAAGCCACCGGAAGTCTTGGGCCAAATGATCGGCGGCGCGTTGGTCGGTACTTTCCTGGGCGTGTTCTTGTCCTATAGCCTTGTGGGACCGTTCGCCGCCAAGGTGAAAGCGGTGCACGATGAGGAACAGGCGTTCTACGCGCTCATTCGAGAAGCGCTGGTCGCAAATTTGAACAAACACACGCCGCAGATCTGTGTCGAAGTTGCCCGCCGCAGCGCGCCGCTAAAAAACCGCCCAAGTTTTAACGACCTTGAAGAGGCGATCCGCGAAATGGGGAAGGCGGCCTAATGGTTCGTGCATTGGCATTTATCGCGACGCTCATTTTCGGAGCAACCGCCCTCGCGCAAACGGTGGCGGTATCCGCTGGCGAGCACGGCGCGTACTCGCGTATCGTTTTGTCTGAGGGGGCGAGCGGCGCGCGCGTTACGCAAACTGGCCGTGCGGTGGAGATTAGACTGCCGGCGACGGCGTCGATCGCCAGTCTTCTTGATCTCAATGAACGGCGCAAAGCGCATCGCGTCTCAAACGCCCGCTATATCAACACCGACGCGGGGCCAGTTTTGCGGCTGGATCTTGCGTGCGATTGCACCGTTGAGAATATGACACTGTCCAACGGTAGGACGGTGATCGACGTTCGTGACCGAACAGTTGCGACGTTGCCTCAAAAGGCGACAAGCCCAACGCCAGCGTCAACGGCGCCGGCCAATCAGATTTTTGCTGAAGACGACGACCGATTGTCCGTCGAGCGCGCCCACAACCGTATGCTCGAATTGCTTCAACAAGCGGCCCGAGAAGGACTCATTTCTGTAAAAACAGACGAAGAGTATTACGGCGAGGACCGCGAAGGCGACCAGCCTCAAGCGCCTGCTAATGATATTGCGGGCGCAGTCTTGAAAGACGATGAGGTCGCCGCCGCAAAACCGCCTGCGGCTGATATGCCGCCGCTGCCGAACGTTGAAAAACCAGTCGCACAAGCGACCAGTAACACGCAGCCGGCGCGCGCTTGCATGCCCGATGGGGCGTTCGCCTTCAACGCCGACCGGTTCGAAGATCAACCGCTTGTTGAGATATCGGCCCTGCAATCAGCACTCGGCGCTGCTGAGCATGACGCACAGGCCGCCATTGCAGTCGAGCTTGCCGAAGGGTTCTTATCTATCGGTTTCGGTGAAGAAGCGCTCGCCGTGCTGATGGACTTTGGTTATGGCGACGCGATGCGCGCAGAAATGGCGCGTGCAGTGGCTGAAGCGCCTATGGACCAATCCGGCATCATGCTTGGCGCACGAGATTGCCGCGGCGCGCATGCCCTCTGGCAAGCCACCGCATTAGAGCCGATTGCGGCCGCATCTGTTGCGCCCCATTCAGAAAACGCCGTATCAACATTGCCAACGCGCCTGCGTGTTTTGGTCGCCACGCGTATCGCCAAGAAAATGATTGAGGCCGAAGCGTGGTCAGAGGCGAAGCGGTTTTTCGATATCGCAACAGAAGCCTCTGAAGTAATCTCGCCCGATCTCGCTTTCGTTGAAGCGAAACTGCAAGAACTTTCCGGCGACAAAGACGGCGCCCGCGAAACGCTTCTTGATCTCGCAACCGACAACTCCACTGCATCAGACGACGCGCTGCTGTCGCTTGCGAAACAATATGCCGACGGCGAAACGCCTCACGACGGATTCTTTGAGGATATCGGCGCCCTGAATAAAGTCGCCGCACACGGCGCATCCGAAGCGTCGTTCTTAGAGGCGGTTGCTTGGGCGAATGTCGGCAATATTGAGGCCAGCATTTTGTTGCTTGAAAGCGCCGGACGGAAAGACGAAGAAACACTAGCGGGCGCTCAAGCCAAAGCCCGCGAGATTATTGTCGATGCGCTTTCCGGCGACGACCCGTATCATCGCACCGCGGCGCTCGATGCGTATTTGAGCCACCGTGCGTTCATTGAAGGCGACGGCTCTAGTTTCGCCTTCCGGAAGGATGTAGCGATTGCAGCAACGGCGCTGGGTCTTCCAAACGTCGCCTATAAAATTCTGCATCAAAGTGCGGCGTCTGCGGACAAAACCGCGCTCTTTCTAAAGGCGGAAGCAGCGCTAAACGCTGGCAATCCGACGCTGGCGCTCGCGACCGCGGCGCCTCACGCCGCTGATCCTGATTTCGCGGCCCTTGCCGCCCGGGCCAATCTCAGCCTTGACCGCAACAATGCGGCGCTTGCTGCGGCTTCCGCTCTTCCGGCTTCGGAACAAAAGCACGCGCTGATGGCGGAAGCGGCGTGGCGGGCTGGTCAATGGCGAAGTGCCCTCAGCGCGTTTCAGGCCATGAGCCCGTCAAACATGGATGCGAAGACCGCAATCCGATTTGCCTTGGCCGCTTATATGGCGGAGGAGCGCACAACGCCGGCTGCTGTCGAAGCCGTTCTTGGCGATACCGCCCCGGCCGTTTTGGAAGGCGTGCGAAGCCTTTTTGTTCGGGGCGTCGACGGCTCCGTCCTCGCGCGCGGTAAATATGCAGCCGCCAGCGCGGAGCAGGAATTAATTTTGTTATTGGAGGCGCTTGGTCATGGATAATGCAGGCTACGTCGCGCTTTCTCGCCAAGCGGGTCTCCTGAAAACGCTTGATGTTATCGCCAATAACATCGCGAATGTCAGCACATCCGGGTACAAACGCGAGGATACTGCGTTTGCGGAACATATTAAGGCCCTGGAGGGCGAAGAACCAAGCCTGTCCATGGCGACGATGAACCGTCGCTTTATTGACTTATCGCCTGGCGATATGCGGATGACGGGTTCAGCGCTTGATTTCGCGATACAGGGCGAGGGGTTCTTCTTGATTGAAACCCCGAATGGCGAACGCCTGACGCGCGCTGGCGCCTTCGCGCTAAACGCCAATGGCGAAATCGTCACCCCAGATGGAAATGCTGTTTTGGACGAAGGCGGGTCAGCGCTGGCCGTACCTCAAGAGGCGTCGACGATCTCCGTTGCTAGCGACGGAACAATCACCGCGGATGGCGCCCCCGTCGGCCGGATTGGCGTGGTCGCCGCTTCATCGCAAACCCTGACGCGCGAAGGATCCAATCTGTTCATCGCGGAAGAAGGCTATCAAGCTGTTCAAAATCCCGGTGTCGTTCAGGGCGCTCTAGAGGGCTCCAATGTTTCCGCCGTCGCTGAAATCGCAGAGCTGATTGACGTTCAGCGTGCGTATGAGCGGGGCCAAAAGCTCATCGAAACAGAAGATGAGCGCATTCGCCAAGCAGTCAGACAATTGGGAGAAACCCGATGATCAAAATTTTTGGCGGCAATGAAGGAGGCGTCACATGAAAGCCCTCAGTATCGCTGCGACCGGTATGGACGCGCAGCAAACTCGCGTGGAAGTGATTTCCAACAACATCGCGAACACCAACACAAATGCATACGCCTCTCGCCGCGCCGAGTTTGCGGACCTGCATTACCAAATGGTCCGCGGATCCGGCGCCTCGTCGGCCTCCGACGGTTCGGTTGTGCCGCAAGGCGTGCATCTCGGTCTTGGGGTGCGCACTTCGGCGATTTCCATGGAAATGACCCAGGGCGCACTTCGAGAAACGGGCGGCGATCTTGATGTGGCGATTGAGGGCAAGGGCTTCATCGAAATCGCGCTGCCTTCGGGCGAGAGCGGCTATACGCGCGACGGCTCGCTCAAGCGATCGCCGACCGGCGTCATAGTTAATAGCGAAGGGTTTGCTATTTCCGGCAATATTACAATTCCGGACAACGCCCGCAGTGTCACGATCAATTCTGAAGGCGAGGTCTACGCGTTCTTTTCGGATCAGCCCGCGGGGCAGTTGCTCGGCGCCATTAGCTTGGTGAGTTTTGTCAACGCCAAAGGGCTAGAGCCCATTGGCGACAACATGTTCCGCGAAACAGAAGCATCAGGCGGGCCAACTGTCGGCACCGCGGGCGAGAATGGTCTTGGTTCGTTGCGCCAAGGATACATTGAAGAATCCAATGTCGATGTCGTCGAACAGATCGCCGAATTGATTGAAGCGCAACGAGGCTATGAGTTGAATTCGAAAGTTATCACCGCCGCCGATCAGATGATGGGCGCCACAACGCAGATACGTTAGCATGATGCATAAATATAAAGCTGTAATCGCTACCGCCATTCTCGCCAGCGGCGTTGAATACGCCGCCGCAGAAGAGCTGTTGGCTGCGCGCAATATACGCGCCGGCTCGCTCATTTCTGCAAGCGATATCGTTACCCCGCATACAGATGAGGCGATGAGACGCGCGGCCAAAGCAATCGGCATGCAAACGGCGCGGGCGCTCTATAAGGGTAAGCCGTTTGATGAGGCGGACCTGGAGCCGCCGACAATTGTCGATCGCAATGAAATTGTGACGATGGAGTATTTCAAAGGGCCGCTGATGATCTCTGCGGAAGTCAGGGCGCTTGACGAGGGCGGTCGCGGTGAGCGCATTCGGGTCATTAATCTCCAATCTAAACGGATTGTTTCCGCGACGATCATTGATGCAGGAAGGGTACGGGCGCAATGACCAATGCCAAGCGCCTATTGGTGTTGCTCGCCCTGGCGTCGCTAGGGACGACGGGCTGCGTATCCCGTGTCGATGGGTTAGGCAATGGTCCGCAGCTCAGCGCGCCCGGCGACCCGCGCCGCGCGGTGCCGCCAGCATCGGCCCAGCGCTTGGCGTTGGCGCAAGCCTACCCGAAACGCGATGAAGAGCCGGCCACGTCAGGATCGCTGTGGCGTTCAGGGCCCGAGTCTTTATTTGGCGACCGTCGCGCCCGCGGCGTCGGCGATATTGTCACCGTCGTGGTTGAAATCGATGAAGAAGCGGAAATTCGCAATCAAACCGATCGAACGCGAGACGCGGCCGAAGGGTTATCCGTGCCGTCCTTCTTCGGACTGCCGTCCTTGGCCTCGCGCGTTCTGCCGGGCGGCGCTACGTTAGACCCGGCGATTGAGGCGAGTTCCAATTCCAGCTCGAGCGGACAAGGCAATATTCAGCGTCAAGAGAAAATTACGCTGCAGGTTGCAGCCACCGTCGTCAATCTTTTGCCCAATGGGCATATGGTCATCGCCGGTAGTCAAGAAGTGCGCGTCAATCAAGAGCTGCGCGATTTGCAAGTGGGCGGCATCATTCGACCAGAAGACATTTCGCGCAAAAACACCATCACGTATGAGAAGATCGCAGACGCCCGAGTCCTTTATGGCGGCCGCGGCACGATTTCAGCTGTTCAAGATCCCCGCTACGGCCAGCAAGCGCTTGACGCCGTCTTGCCGTTTTAAGGAACGCGACTCATGGGAAAAATCATTGCAATCGTTTTGCAAGCAATCTTCGTGGCCGGCGGCGTTGTGGGCGGGCTGATGCTGAGAGGCGGACCTGCGCCTGCCGCAAGTGATGAATATGCGTCTGCCGAACATGACAGCGAAAAAGACGGCGACAAAAAAGAGAAAGACAAGAAAGGCGATAAAAAAGCCGACAAAGGCGATGGTTACGGCGATGGAGCCGATGGCGACGCACCCGGTACGATGAAGTTCGGCCGACAGTTTATTGTTCCCGTTGCGAACCAAAAGGGCCAGAGCGCGCTCGTCATTCTTGATATTAACATCAAGGTCCCGCCAGCTTTTGCGAACTCGTCGTACACATATGAACCGATCTTGCGCGACGCTATGCTGCGCGCCTTATTCTCTTTATCGAACACCGGCGCCTTCAACGCCAATTTGCTTGAAGAGAACAATCTCGATCGTATTCGAGAAGAGCTGCTTGCGGCCGCAAAAACTGTGATCGGCGACAATGCAGAAGGTATCTTAATTCTGAACGTCGCTCGCCAACGGCTCTGATGATGGCGTTTCGGTCTCGCTTGGCGCTATCTCGGCAGCCGGTTCCCGCACGACCGAGATAGACGCGGGATCGATCACGCCGCCATTATCGAGTACGAGTTGCAACCCGCCATTACTCAAGCGCGCTTCAGTAACCCGAGCGGTTACGATCGGCGATTGAACGTCAGTGACCAGGCCTTCGTCGTCTACATAATTGATCGCGACAGAATAGTCTCCAATCGGCGCCGCGTCGCCATCCGTGTTGACGCCGGGCCAGGTTACAGATCGATCAAACTCGCTAAGCGGCGCCTGATAGATGATGTTGCCCAGAGAGTCGCTGATGACGATTTCTGAAGCCGCGCCTGATCCGCTTTGCGGGATTTCGAAGCTCACCGGTTCGCCTTCAAATCGAACGGCGCTTGTGGGTGCGCCCACGTCTTTGCCAATCCACTGCGTTGCCGTCTCTAATTCGGAAACGCCCTGCGCTTCTAAAAGATCGGTGAGGAGACGGTTCGACTCGATTTGTTGTTCCACAGACGAGAAGCTCGCCAGTTGCTCGACAAACTGCGTGGAATCAATCGGGCTAAGGGGGTCTTGATTTTTCAACTGCGCGGTCAGCAATCGTAAGAAACTATCGAAATCAGAGGCGACGGACGTGGCGCTGCTGGATGAGCTAGAAGCGGTCGAGGTCTGTGTCGTTGCAGTGTTCGCCACTGATGAAATTGCATCGATTCTGGTCATTACATCTTCCCTTTACCTGGGATTACACAAGTCGATTGAGCACTTTGTCTGCGCGCACATTTACATAAACCACTGGAGCAGCGGTCTGGCCGTCTTGGAGAATTTCACTTTGAGCACCCGCGGCCTGTTCCGCAAAACCTTGCTCGTCTTGGCGATTTCCCGACTCAAAGTTCAAGTTGACGTCTGTAAAGCCAGCGCGGGCAAGGGCGCGTGTCAATTCTTCCGCATTTCTGCGCATAATATCTAACGTATCGGCGCGATCAGCAGACACGACGGCGGTGACGACATCCGCGCGATCAACTTGAAATGAAATTCGAACGCGGCCGAGTTCAGGCGGGTCAAGCTGTACGTCGATATTGCTTTGCGTTCCAACCGTCTTAATTGCCGCGACGACTTGGCGTGCAGCATCGTTTTGCGCATTCGCTGTGAGCGCGCTTTGGAATTCAATTGGCATGCGCGTCGATGTTAGGCGCAGGTCGGTGCTCAACCCGCTGTCCGCAATTGGCGCGAGGGGAATGTTTGCGCCATCAGTCGCAGCAATTTTCTGACCCCCATCAGTGGCGAGTCCAGCGAGTTGTGATGCAGCGTTATTGATCGATTTCGGAGCGCGATCGCGACTATCAACTTGTGGTCCCGGTTCCGCGCTGCGATCGATAGCAGCATCATTGATGGCGCGCTCCGCTCGACTTTTTAAATCTGTCTCGCCTTGCTTGGCATTGGCGTTGTCAGCGTTTCGTTCGGCGCCAGACTTCGCGTTGCTTGCGCTATCGTCAGCGATTGCCGCGGTAGAAGACTGGTTTTGCGCTAACGCCCCGTCCTCATTTGGCGTTGCTAATTTACCATCCGCCTTATTCTTGTCAGGCAATCCGTCGCCTTGCGCGAAAGTGTTTTCGCTTGCCGCTAAAGCGACCAACGGCGTTTGCTCTTGCGTGAGCGCTTCATCGGTCTGTGATGTTTGAGCCTCGCTGTCGAGGGAGTCCGCGGCTATCGCAGCGTCAGCCAGCGTTGCGGCCGATTCGTCTTCGCGGGTCAGATCAACGGCTTGCGTAAGAAACGCGCGGTCATCGCGCGTGTCTTCGCTCTGGCTTTCCGTCGCCGCGCCGCCTCCTTGTGCTGTCGCGTTTTCACTTTTCTCAGGAGGCGCTGCGGCCTCTTACTGTTTGCTGCTCGATTCAGATTTCTTTAACGCTTTTTCAAACGAGGAGCGGTCATCGTCTGATCGTCGTGAAGACAGATTGTCGTCAGCGTCTTTATAGTCGCGCGAGTCTTGAGCGCGCGCTTCTGGACGAGGCGGCGTGTCTACTGCGATGCCGGCAAACGCCAAGAGATCCATCGACAATCCTTTCTTAAAATTATTCTGACCTTATCAATGACATGAAAAGGTTACTAAGGCTTTGCATGGGGCGGCAGGCCCTCTTTGAGGTCCGAGGCGCACGCTTATGACTGATCCAATTGGGGCGCTTATAACGTCTGCGACGGGTGAGGGCGCGCGGCCGAAAATCTCTGCCGATCGCGACCTTATGCTTAAGGAGAAAGCGAAAGAATTCGAGGCCGCCTTCATTGCAGAGATGCTAAAGAACAGCGGGCTTTCAGATGCGGTCAGCACACAAAGCGGATTCGGCGGCGAAGCATTCTCGAGTTTCTTAGTCCAAAGCTACGCGGATCAACTTGCAGAAGATGGCGGGTTTGGACTTGCCGATAAGATATACGAACAATTGCGCGTGAAGGAAGTCGGCGATGGCGAATGAAGATCGACTTGAAGATGTGATCGACGCCCTAAAGCAAGTGCTGGATAGCGAGAAAGCGCTTCTTTTGAATGGCGACTATCAACATCTCGCTGATATATCTAAGCAAAAAGAACGCCTTTGTTCGATTCTTGATCGCTTGATGGTGGCCCCGGCGAACCTGAAAAAAATCTCGCTTTATCGCAAGGCGTTATCCTCGCTCGGCATTCAAGCCAAAGAAAATGAGAAATTATTGATGTCTGCGAAGACGGGAATGGCCCGTGCGCATGGGCGCGTTAAAGACATTATTAACCGTCAGCGGAATGTGGGCGTCTACGGAGCATCTGGCGACAAATTGATGACGCCGGGCGCAGGCGTTTCCCGTAGCAAGATGGCATAAAGAAGGACGAATCAACAAAGTTGATTACGCTCCGCCGCGCATTAACCGAAATTTATCTTGCGCTTGTTAATCGTACAGGGCTTGCCGAAAGCGGCCGGCGTGGGACTGGCAAGTAAGCGTTCCACACACGTCAGAAGACGGACATTTCGTATCACGGGCAGTAGCCCGGGTTTGTGGATCTCGCCGAAAGATGGCGTTAATAGTTTAGGAGCGTAACAAATGGGAAGCCTTCTCACTAATGAAAGCGCAATGGTCGCACTCAACACCTTGCGTACAATCAACTCTAATCTTGCCAGCGTGCAAAAAGAAGTTTCAACCGGCAAAAGCATCGCCAACGCTCGTGACAACGCAGCGATCTGGGCGGTGTCAACGGTTATGCAATCTGACGTTGACGGTTTTAAAGCGATTTCTGACTCGCTGAACCTCGGCGCCTCTACTGTTGCTGTTGCGCGGACAGCGTCAGAGCAGGTAACGGACCTTTTGACTGAAATCAAAGGCCTCGTCGTTGCCGCACAAGAAGAAAACGTTGACCGTTCTAAAATTCAAACGGACATCGACAACCTCCGCGATCAGGTCTCTTCTATCGTTGACGCGGCGTCTTTCAATGGCTTGAACCTTGTTAAAGGCAGCGGCACGATTGACGTGTTGTCGTCTCTCGACCGTGACGGTTCTACGGTTTCGCCTTCGACAATTAACATTGCGCGTCAAAACCTCGAGACAACTGGCGGCACCTTCGTCGGCGGTGACGATGCTGCATTGACTGTTGCTGTTAGCGGCGCGACGATCGCTGACGCGGCTTCAGAGACGTTGACGTTGACAACGACTGCAGCATTGACGGCTGGCAGCGGTGTGTCGATCGAAGTTGGCACATCTACTTTCGAGTACATAGTTGGCGATAATGATACGATCAACGAAGCTGTTGAAAGCCTAGCTCAACAAATTAATGACGCTGGTATCTCTGGCGTTACGGCGAGCTTCTCAACGGCTGCGGATCCAGATGCTGGCGCTGCGACGGTCGTTGTTTCCAACGCTTCGGGCACAGGCAACGCGGTTGCGTTTACTGCGACTGAAGGCGCTGGCGGTACTGCTGGCGGCGGCTTGGGCGATCTTGCTGGCATTAATGTCGACACGACAGACTCAACGGTGCTCACTGATGCGCTCGACGATATTGAAAGCCTTATTCAGGTTGGTATCGACGCTGCTGCTGAATTTGGTTCAGCCCAGAAGCGTATTGAAATTCAAGAAGAGTTCGTCACAGACTTGATGGACGCTTTGAAAACCGGCATCGGCGCCCTGACAGACGCTGATCTCGAAGAAGCTTCTGCTCGATTGCAGTCGCTGCAGGTGCAACAGCAGCTTGGTATTCAGGCGCTGACGATTGCGAACCAGCAGCCGCAGTCTTTGCTGGGCCTCTTCCGGTAAACACTGGACTATCTGGAGCTGGAGCGGCCAAAGGCCGCTCCAGTTTTCATTAGAACGAACGACAAAACAGGATGGGACTAAAGGGATATGGAATCTGCGTTGGCGGCAAATGGCTATGCGTCTGCGGCTAAATCTACAGCGACGCCGCGTGGAATTGAGTATCGAATTTTCGCGCGCATCACACGCAATTTGACCGATGCGAAGTCCCTGTCCAAAAAAGAATTCCCAAAATTCGCCGAAGCTGTTCACGAAAATCTGAAACTGTGGACCCTCTTAGGCGCAGACGTAGCGCAAGAAGGCAACCAGCTCCCCGTAGAGCTGCGATCACAGATCTTTTATCTCGCTGAATTTGCCCGCGCATAATTGATGTGTTGATATCAATCAGCGCATTGATATCGGCGTCGCCGCCGAGAACTTTTCGGGTGTGGGCGCGGGTAAATTCAGCGAGATAAAAGATCTGTGATCGCAGCTCTACGGGGAGCTGGTTGCCTTCTTGCGCTACGTCTGCGCCTAAGAGGGTCCACAGTTTCAGATTTTCGTGAACAGCTTCGGC
>JBCDBM010000047.1:0-16770 GCA_039183665.1 Pseudomonadota bacterium
ATCGCGCTTCTCTCTCTGGCGGTTTTAGGCATCTGGGCCGGGTTATATTGGGGCCGAGGCGGCTTTTGGCGCGCCGACCAACGCTTGAGTGACGCGGAAAACCCGCAGGCCTGGCCATCTGTGGTTATCGTCATTCCCGCCCGCGATGAAGCGCCAACCATCGCAGACGTTATCGCCGCGCACATGGCCTGCGACTATGAGGGGCCCCTGGCGATCGTCCTGATCGACGACCAATCGAGCGATGGGACGGCGGAAAAGGCTCGAACCGCAGCGCGCCAAGCCGCGTCGGTCGACGACGGCGCATTTGAGGAATTCCCGCATATCGCCGCCGCCGCCCGGGCGGACAAAGAGCGCCCCCTGTTCATTTTTCAAGGGACCGAGTTACCCAAGGGTTGGAGCGGAAAGCTCTGGGCGGTCAATCAAGGCGTTCAACGCGCCGCAGAAATCGCGCCGGAGGCGGCGTTCGTGCTACTCACCGACGCTGATATCGTCTTGGCAAAAGACTCGCTTCGTCGTCTCGTGGCAAAAGCAGAGTCCGAAAACCTGGCGCTCGCATCGTTGATGGCCCGGCTTGACGCGCGAGGGGCTTGGGGCGCGCTGTTGATCCCGGCCTTCATTTATTTTTTCCAACAGCTCTTTCCATTTCCCCGCGTCAACGATCCGAGGGACGACACCGCGGCGGCCGCTGGCGGCTGCGTCTTAGTGCGCGCGAACGCCCTGCGGGCGAGCGGCGGTATCGCCAAAATCCGAGGCAGCTTGATTGATGATTGCGCGCTAGCGCGCCGCATCAAAGATGTCAGCCCAACGACAACTATTTGGCTTGGCCTGGCCGATGATGAAGCCATTAGCCTGCGCGATAACCATGCGCTTAAAGATATCTGGACCATGGTCGCGCGGACTGCTTACGCGCAGCTAAGATACTCGCCCGTTTTGCTGGCGGGAACTGTGCTGGGCATGGCGCTCATTTACCTCGCGCCTGTTGTGTTGATGGTCTCAGCCCTGGTCGGCGGCAATATCATCGCCTTTGTCGCAGCGCTCGCCGCATCGGGGTTAATGGCGAAAACCTACCTCCCGACCCTTAAGCTCTATGATCGTGATCTTTGGGAAGCCGCCTTATTGCCCATTGCGGCGACGCTCTATACGGCAATGACCATCTCGTCCGCACTGCGCCATTGGCGCGGCCGCGGCGGCACCTGGAAAGGGCGCACCTATTCGTAAATTCAGCCTAGTAGGTCTCGATCAATTGTCGCTCTTCAAGCCAGGCGATCGCTTCGCTTAATGCGTCAGGAACATCACTCGCAATCCAATCAAGCTCCCGTTGCGCCTTCCCGCTGGAGACCGATACGCGACGCCCCGCCAAGCGCACGCCGGTTAGCGGGGCCCTCGGCGGATTGCCCGATCGAGCTGAGAGGATCTTCGTGTCTATAATCCCGACGAGGAGCGCAGCAATATATGGAATGCGCCATTTCGGCATCGGCTGCCGGGTTCTGCTTTCAAGCATATTGAGCAAATTCCGTAGACGAATATTCTCGCCCCCGAGCACATAGCGTTCGCCCGTCTTGCCGCGATCATGGGCGGCCAAAATGCCGTCGACCAAACTCTCAACCGGAACAAAGTTCAGCATACAGTTGTAATAGGCCGGGTGAACGCCGTTCACAAAGTCGATGATCATTTGCGTCGGCGGCGTTAAGTTCTCATCGCCGCCGCCTAGCGGTTCTGTCGGCAACACGATAACGGCGTCGAGCCCGCTTCTAACCGCATCTTCGACAACGCGTTCGCCCAATAGTTTTGATAAAGGATATGGCCCCAGCATATCCTTTGGCGCCAATCGAATGTTCTCATCGGCAGAAGAAGACCCAAGCGGCGTCCCTTTGCCTACAAGCGTTGTTAAACTCGAACAGTGAACGAACCGTCCGACATCCGCCTTTAACGCGGCATCGACAACGACTTTGACGCCCTTGTGGTTGATTTCGTCAAAAACTTTCGGGTCTTTGCGCCACAGTTGCGCGTCACCAGCTAAATTAAAGACAGTCCCCACGCCTTCCATAGCTTTGGCGACCGCATCAGGGTCCGTAACGGATCCTTTCATATCGTCGTCATGGGCCGGCTCCGCGATGTCGAGCACCCGGACAGGTCGCTCCGCGCTCCGAAGGCGTTGAACGAGCCTTTTGCCCACAAAACCGGCGCCGCCTGTGACGAGGATGAGATCACTCATTGGTCCCGCCCCGTATCCGCTGCTGCGGGGCACGCCAATACGCCTTCATCCGTCACTGAGCCGGCGATCAGTCCCATGGGCGTTTCAACCGCGAATGTCGCCGCGCTGAAAAGCGTCCCCTCAGGGTCATCAAACAACACGCTGACAGAGCTGGATTCAGGTTCTATCTGGACAATTCGTGACGGGGCGCGTCCGCGACCCAGTCTGCGGTTCATCGCCAGTCGCAACATGGACGGATGCACGGCCGCAACGATCGCCCCATCTTCCGATCGAGTGAGATTATCAGGACCGCCCGGCACTCGCACTCGGTGCGTTTCTTCCAGTTCATTTTCGTTGCGGGAAAGAAATAAAACTGAATTTTCTCGGGTTGCGGCAACAGCGATCGCATCATTGTCTATCTTGGCAAGGCCATTCGCAAAGGCGGCCTGATCATAAACGGCCTCGCCGCCGCCAATAGAGACGCCGCTCGACTTCAACCGAAATATGTCCTCCAGCCCAGCGCGCCAGTCGCAGACTGCGTGATCAAAGCTCGCCAAAATGTCGTCCCCCACAGCTAAAACGTCGTTAGCCGAACAACGCGCCTCCTCGGAAACACGCGGCGCATCAAGCCTTGCAATATTGATGCGCTCAATTTTAACGCTTCTCGTCCATGTCCCTTTTTTTTGGTCGTAAACCCGATTTAGGAACGTAATTTCGTTTGTAGACTCATTAAAGTCTATACCGTGGGGTCGGATTTCGCTCGGATGCGAATTATTTGGCAATAGCCGCCGCGGCGTTAACGATTTCGCGCCTGACGCGAAAAGCTCCGTTAGCGGAATGGCGTACAATCCGCCGGAGGGAAGCGCGGTCGCGCCTCGCCGGACCGAGCGCTCGACAGCGCGGCGATCATAAGCGGAGAGATAAAGCCGATTTCTCTCGTTGTGGTAAGCGCCGTCTTCAACCCCGACGATCGATTGACCGGTCGAAGGGTCGATAAGAGCCACGCGCTGGCAGCTTTCGAGCACGTATCGCGGATCTGAACCGGATTGATCCGCACAACCCAGAGCTGCAAGAATGAGGAACGCAGAGAGCGCGGACTTACGCGGCTGGTTCACTCGCCGCGGCGTCGCCATGCGCGGAGATGTCGCGCTCTGTCGATGGCCGCTGATAGCCCCATTTCTGCAGAAAATACCCAAGCCTCGCCTCGACTTTCGCCGCCGCCTCATCGCTATAGCCGAACTTGTTCTTTTTAAAGCTTTTCACAGTGCCAAGATACCGTTCGAAAGCGGGACGGGCCTCAGCGTAACCATTAATGCTAAGGCCGGCGTAGATCTTTTCGAGCGACGCCATGGGGTCTTCATCCAAGTCTTCGTATCGCAATTCGATAAGCTCGTCTGAACTCGCCTCTTCAGCGTCCTGTTCGTAAGCGCGCATCATCCGTTCATAAACGGATAAAATCACTTCATCGATATCTACATGGTCGTAGCCCTGCAACGCGAATTCTTTGAGGAGCTTCGAATAAAAGTTCCGCATGGACATAAATACGTCAAACGGGTTCCTGTGAATATGGACGAATTTGGCCCCCGGGAACATTTCGCGCAGCATTGCAAATCGTCCCGTGTAAACCGGGTTCTTGATGAGCAACGGCTTCTCGCCTTGCTGTACATAAAGTTTGCGCAAAAAATAGGTGAAACGCCGACGCCAGGCGCGAATTTCAGATGTGGTGCATCCGTCGAAAAACAAACCGCGCTGTAAGTTTTCAGCGAACGCGCGCGGGAAATAGATCGCGTGATAGAACGACGCCTCTGACATGTTCGCAATGGCAATTTCGTCTTCTTGCGGACTATCGGGCCGCACCGGAATGTTATCGATGTAGCGATGTTCCGGCAGCGCACGCTCCAGCAGCGGTCGAAAAGCGCGCGCAAGGCCAAACAGATCCCATGGCAATCCCGTAGCGACAGGCGGCACAAATCCCCAATCACCGCTTTGGCACATGACGTTGTAAAGGTGTGTGGTGCCCGACCGCCAATGACCGAGAATGAAAACAGGCGGCGGGATTTCATCAATTTCCGGCAGCCGCCCAGCCAAGTAAAGTTTCTCTGCCGCAGAAAACGGCCACCGTCCGAGAACCGCGCCGGCAATCGCCGCGCCCGATGCCGCATCGCTCGGCAACCCGGATCGGCCGACGACTTTGCTCAACGTACCGATGTCAGCGCCGCTCAAGGGGTGCGCCATGACTGCTCTCACCTTGCCGTTCTAGAAGCGTTCGGCCTTAACCCATTTACCGCCGCAAAGCCATCGCCGCCCCGCCAAATGGCTTTCAACAGCGCTGACAAAATTTAACTTTCTCGGCCTTAAATCAGCCATCTTAAAGCGGTGCGTTAACCAAGTTCTGGCAATGTGGCGGTAGGCTCGCCTGCGCCCTCAAATAGCAGGATCGCCGCGTGTTGCGACGCCGGAGCGGCAGGAACGAATGCGTAGTCTGAATTGCCTTAAAAACCAGGGTTTTGCTATCGCCCGACATGTTGTCGCTCTTGCAATCGGCGGCGCAATCGCTTTCGGGCATTTCTCGCTCGCCGCCGCCGAGCAGA
This sequence comes from Pseudomonadota bacterium, assembly GCA_039183665.1. Taxonomy (GTDB): domain Bacteria; phylum Pseudomonadota; class Alphaproteobacteria; order Caulobacterales; family Parvularculaceae; genus Hyphococcus. The sequence goes on from JBCDBM010000047.1 coordinate 4,786, forward strand.
ATTACTCGGTAACAATTTCCGGCGCCGATGAGACATTAACAGAAAAGCTGGAAATCCTGTCCGATCTGAAAAAGGGACTACGCGCGTTTCCAACGCTGGCTTCACTGCGGCGGGCGGCAGCGCGAGATATCGACGTCTTTGAAGCTGCGCTGCAATCGGCGGGCTATTACGATGGAAGCGCGGGCGTCGAGATAGTCCCCGGAGAAGGCGGCGCGCAAACGCGCATCAATTTTCAGATTGACCCAGGACCGCAATTTCGGGCGACCGCGTATGACATCCGCTATCAGGACCCAGGCGTGGACCGGCCGGCGTCTCTCGCTGATGCAGGTCTCACAGCATCGGAATCTGCTGCGGGCGCTGCATTGCGTGATCTACAAGTTCAGTTTTTGGAAAAGCTCTGGGAAAGCGGGTATCCGCGTGCGGACATCGTTTCGCGACGCGCTGTGGCCGATGGTGACGCCGCCGGGGCGCGCGCCGTCTTCGTGTTCAACAGTGGTCCCAAAGCGGCATTCGGCGAACCAAAGATCTCAGGGGCCGCAAAGGTCGACGAAGACTTCATCGCAAAACTTAAGACCTGGGAAATCGGCGCTGAGTATGATCGATCTAAAGTCATCGATTATCGCGACGAGCTGAGCGAAACCGGACTTTTCACCGCGGTCGACGTCGCGCCGGGCGCGCCAGACGCCAATGGCAAAGCGCCGATCCTCGTGACTGTGGAAGAACGCCGCCGCCGCACTATCGGCGCCGGGCTTTCCTATTCGACAACTGAAGGCCCCGGCGGGCGCCTTTTCTTCGCCAATCGAAATCTGTTCAGCCGCGGCGAACTTCTGAACATCGAGTTTACGGGTTCCCAAGTTGAGCAAGCCCTAGACTTCGACCTCACAAAGCCGCTGCCCGGATTGCCCGGTCGCGCTTTCGCAGAACTGCGATTTACGAACGAAACCACGGACGCATTTGATGCGCGATCTTTGGAACTGTCGTCGGGCCTTGCAAAAAACTGGCTTGATGATCGCCTCGAAACACGCGCTGCGCTCGCCCTGGAAACCTCAGATGTCACCGCCGACGGAGAACAGGAGCGAACCTATTTCATTTCAACGCCGCTCACTGTTGCTTGGAATTCCGAAAACGACATCCTAAATCCGACGCGCGGCGCGGCGGGGCTTCTAACAGTAACGCCTTATACGGGTACGGATAGTTTTACGCAGGCGCGTATTTCCGGTCGCACCCAAATTCAACTCGGCAAGGAAGAGCAGTTTTCACTCGCCACGCGGGCCGTCATGGCAGGTACATTTGGGAGTTCGCTCGAGGATCTGCGGCGCAACCTTCGCTACTATGCGGGCGGCGGCGGCTCCGTGCGTGGTTACGGCTTTCAAGAAGCCGGACCCTTGGACGAAGACAGCGATCCCATTGGCGGCCGATCTCTCATTGAAGGCGCGTTTGAAGCGCGCGCGAAGGTGACGCAGACCATACAACTGGCTGGATTCATCGATGCGGGTTCTGTCTCGTCAAACGCTACGCCTGATTTTCGCGAGCGATTTTTTGTGGGCTATGGCGGCGGCGTTCGCTATTTCACGCCAATCGGTCCGATACGCGTGGACATAGCGTTCCCGCATCGCGCCCGAGACTCAGATCGCGATTTCCAGCTTTACATCGGCTTAGGACAGCCCTTTTGATGCGCCGCGCCGTCATCATCCTCGCTGCATCGATTGCGGTTCTCGTCACGCTTGGCGTGGTTATCGGGCTTGTGCTGTTTAACACAGAACCCGGTCGCCAGTTCATTGTCGCGCGCGCAGAAACGGCGATCGAAGGCGTTATTGGCGGCAGCGTCGAAATTGGGCGCCTGGACGGCGAACTGCCAGGCGAGATTATCTTAGGCGACATCCAGCTACTTGATGAACAGGGCGCATGGATGACCATCGATACCGTTCATCTCATATGGCGTCCGATATCATTGATCCGTAAAGAGATTAATATTGATGAGATCAGCATAAAAACTGCCACCCTCATGCGTCGTCCGCCGCCCGACGATACGCCAGACGAAGCGCGCGCCGCACTCGTGGAGTTGCCCGACGCCTTACCCAAGGTGCGGATCGGATCTATCAACATTATCGATTTCCGAAATGAATTCGGTCTTTCCGGGCGTTTAGACGGCGTCGGCGCGGTTCAACTAGGCGGCCGCGCGATCAAGGCCGACATCACACTCACCAGCGCCGTCGAGACAGATCAAATCGATCTTTCACTCGACTTCGATCCAGATACAGACAAGCTTCACCTCGATGGGGCGCTGGCCTTGAAGGGCGGCGGCGTAATCGCCTCTCTGACCCGCTTCGATTCGCCCGTTATTCTCTCCATTCAGTCCGAAGGAACCGCGCGAAATGGCCGTATTGAAATTGAAGGCGATTTAGGCGCGATCGGCGCCATTAACGCCGGCCTCGCTGGCGACTTTGACTTACTCTCGCGTCTCAACCTGTCGCTCGATATTGATCCGGGCAAGGCGCTCAAGGGCATCGAAGCCCTTAACGGGCCTGTCGTATTGCGCGCCACACTGGAGGACGAACGCGCTGGCGGCGCGTTGGTGGTGCAACAACTCGCGCTTCGCGCCGGCGACATCGCCGGCTCCGTCGCCTGGATGGGCGATCATGGAGAGGTGGACGGCATCGTCGCCAATCTCGACGCGCGCTTTGCGGAAGACTATCTTCCGGCATTGCAAGCAACGATTGGCGATACGCTATCGCTGCGGGGCGATCTCCGCGCGCGCGCGCAGGATTTCGGCTTCGAAGCCGACCTTAAAAGCGATCGTTTCGTGGCTCGGATGTCGGATGGCGCAACGGACCTCTCTTCCAACGCGACAGGAAATCTCTTCACGTCACTGACGCCAGGAAACGGCATTCAACTGCTCGACGACGGCGCGGACCTTTCAGCTCGAATTGCAATTGCTGGCGCCATCGCCAGTTTGGAAACGTTTGCGCTCACCCTAAAGAGCGGCGCCAGTCTTGACGGTGCGCTACGCGTTAACCCGGACGATTTTGAAATCGATTTGACCGCTGAGGGCGACGCAGCGCCTTCATTCATCGCCGCCCTCACGCCATCCATTGCATTGACCGACAGCGCCGAATTTAGCATTTCACTGGAGGGCCCCCCTGACAGGCTGACACTGCTCGCAAACGCCGCCCTACCCGACGCGCGTATTGACGGAACAATGACACCGGCGATTGATGTGGATATTGCTCTTGCCGGTCTGCCGAACTTGCCAACCGGGAAAATTGAGGCCAAGGCCCGACAAGGCGAAGGGTTATTTCTCACCGAATTGCGCTCTGCGATAACGGGCCGCGTAAGCGCGCCTGTCATACAATACGAAGCTGCAGCGTTTCGCCTTAAGGGCTCAGGCGCTTACGATCCCAATGCGCAAGCCGCGGAAATTGACCTGTCGTATAAGGGCGATGCGGGCGCCGCCCCTTGGCCCGGACTGAATGCCGCCGGCGCGCTAGACATCGCGGGACGGATTTCACGGAGCGGCGCCGATACACAATTAAGGGCAAGCGCAGACCAACTCGTGTTTGGAGGTTTAGGGATTGTTGGCCTCGATGCGACCGCTGCCGGTCCGCCAGCCGCTGTTCAATTGGATCTCTCAACAGACGCCGTTTCGAGCGATGCGATCGGCGCCATCGAAGATATCCAAACGAGCGTGCGCCTGAATCTCACCGACAATCCAAGCGCGTTGTTTTTGACGTTGTCAGGGGTCGCCGGGGATTCCGATTTTGATTTGCGGGCGCCCGCGCGAGTGCTTTTTGAAAACGGACTGACAATCGAGGACCTCCACCTAGGATGGGGCGAGAATGGCGACATCCTACTCGACGCATCGATTTCCGAGACGCGCTGGAGGGCGGATGCGGATCTGCGCAACGTCCTGATACCAGGAGCCGACGGGCTGACGACGCTGAACTTATATCTTGATACTGATGAGCCGATCCCTGCGCGGGGTGCTTTTGAGCTGCGGTCCTTATCGACCCAAAACCCAGACGATACGCTAAAGGGCGCGCTGATATGGAACGGTGAAACGCTCAACTTGGCGAGTCCGTCAAACGCCGATAATCTTCAGATCGCTTTGGATGTTCCGGCGCGGCTTGTTCGATCTCCGGAATTGACCCTGGATACCGCGGGCGATCTCGATGGGAACCTTAGATATGACGGCGATCTGAACGTCATAGCTGGATTTTTCCCGCCTATTCTCCAGACCCTTGAGGGCGGCTTCAAGGCGGATCTCGCCATTGCAGGGCCGATCTCGAGTCCGGCGCTGGAGGGCGACGCTCAGATCACCAACGGAGCATTCACTGAATTACAATCTGGCTTCTCAGTCGCCGGCTTAAATGCGTCCGCCACAGCGCGGTTTTCCGATAAGGGCAGCGCGTTGACGTTTGCGGGCGCGGCGCGCGGCGCCAGTCAGTCGCGCGAAGAAACCATTATGTTGGACGGCGAGATCAGCCTTGGGCGGACTCCGCGCATGCGCGTCGATATCGGTTTTGATGACGCCGTTTTGTCCGCGCTGCCTATCCGCACGGTACGGATCAACGGCGCCCTCAACATCGAAGGACCAACGGAACGGCCGAACGCAACGGGCGAGATCCGTATCGATGAGCTAGATGCGGCGATCAGCGTGCCGGAAAATGTGGGCCTCGCGCCGATCGACGTCGTTAAAGACGAAGAAGAGCGGCGTCGCGAGAACGGCGCTGTGATTGCGCCGCCGGCTGCGCCTGGCTTCGAATTCGATCTGTCGATCACTGCAGACGATCGTATTTTTATCCGCGGTCGCGGTTTAGAGAGCGAATGGGCCGCAAATATTCAGGCAACGGATGACCGCGACACGGCCTTGATTTCGGGGTCCATGAGCTTGCGCCGCGGCTGGTTTGACTTTTCAGGTCGGCGATTTGACTTGTCTCGCGGCGACGTCAGTTTTGATCGTCTCTCCCCGAACAACCCGCTCCTGGACATTCAAGCAGACTATGCCACCGGCGATGGCGTAACGGCGATTATCGCTGTTTCCGGCCGCGCCGATGATCCTAAAATCGAGTTGACGTCAACACCGTCGCTGCCGAGCGAGGATATTATGGCGCTTGTGTTATTCGGCAAACCGGCTGCGGACTTAACCGCTTTCGAATCGCTGATGACGGCGCAAGCTTTTGCGTCTCTTGCGGGGATCGGCCCGTTTGGCGGGGATGGCGGGGTTACGGGCGCGCTGCGTCGCGCAGTAGGACTTGATTTGCTAAGCGTCGACGTTGACACCCAAACGGGCGCCGGCGCGCTCACGGTCGGCAAATATGTGGCAGACGGATTTTTTGTTTCGGCGACACAAGACTCGGCCGGCGAAAGCGGCGCCGTTCGGCTGCAATACGAACTTACTGATAACGTGACAATCGAAACAGAAACGCGCCAGGATGGCGATCAAACAGTCTCCGCCAACTGGAAACGGGATTTCTAAACAAAAAAGCGGCCGGTCAAAGACCGGCCGCGAGTTGGCGCCGTGTTTGGCTAGAAAGATCCCTCGATTGAGAATCGAAGATTTCTTCCTGGAAGTGGGGCGATGTCTTTCAAGAATGACGTGTGCAAGCGCGCATCCTCATCCGTGGCGTTCAGAAGCGCCAAGCGGAATGAGAGTTGTTCTTTCAACGTGAAAGGACGCAAGGTCGCATAGGCATTCACAATCTGATAGCCCTCAGTGGGCAACTCGACTGCGGCGACCTCGTCTTGGCGCGTCGCAAACTCAACCTCTGTACGCAGATCAAGCCAATCGGAGCTCGCCTGAACACCGACAATACCGGACATTGGCGGGATCCGCGGCAAGTTCTCGTTCACAGGGTCTGACGTGGTCGCTCGGACATAGTCAAAGGTTGCGTCGCCAGAGAATGAAAAGCCCTGGGCCTCGAACAGTTGCGCGCCAAGCTCCGCTTCAAAGCCCCGGAATTCCGCATCCGCCGCGAAGAACTGGAACACCGGCAATTCGGCAATTTCTTCTTCGGCCGGCTCCATAGCGAATCTCGGCAGATCACCGGCCTCATCGCCTGTCGCTGCTTCGAAAATGAAGTCGCTATAGTCAGTGTAAAAACCAGTAATCGCTGCGTAGAACCGATCTGTGGAGTAACGCATCGTTCCCTCTACCCCAAGGCCAACCTCTTCGTCGAAGGTAGGATCGCCAATCTCGAAGGTGTTTGTCGCCAAATGCGCGCCGTCCGAGTAAAGCTCTTCGATTGCCGGCGCCCGCTCTGTGCGGAACCCGGAGACGCCCACAAAGAGGCCCTCGATTGGTTTGTAGCCAACGCCCGCAGAGACGGAGAACGCATCGAATGTTCGATCGAGCGTCGGGTCTTCGGTGACGTCGTGATCGGTGCGTTCGTATCGACCGCTAAGGTCAAAACGCAACGGTCCGGTCGAGTACTCTTTGAGCGCGAACACGCCATATTGATTGCTTTCGGTCAATGGAACGAACGCCTCTTCGCCCACAGCGCTATAGTCGCGAGACCGGAGCTGCACGCCAAAGGCGCCGTTCAACTCGCCGCCAGCGAACTCCATGGTTTTGTCGACGAACTCGAGGCGGCCTTCCCATCCTTCATTTGAAAAGACCGTTCCCGCCTCGCCGCTTGGTTCGATTTCGATATGCTCGTAGTCCGCATAGCCGAAGCGCACCTTGACGGTTTCGAACAAGAAGAAATCGCCGTTGATTTCACCGGCAACATCGACCCGGACCTGCTCCAGATCGAGTGTTACGCCGCCTTCTTCTTCCTCTTCTTCCTCTTCGCCGCCTTCTTCTTCATGGTGACCGTGTTCACCAGGCACACCGTATTCGCTTTCGAAGATGGACGCTGAAACCCCAAAGAATCCGTTCTCGAAAATCCACGACAAGCCGGCCGCGCCGCCGATTGTCTCCAGCGTCGTGTTTTCAACGGCGCCGAACATCTCTTCTGCCTCCTCGTCGTCGTCTCCTCCTTCTTCCTCTTCACTCGCGCGAAGAATTGCGGATTCGGCGAAGCCGGGGATCTGGTAGTTTTCAGCCTCTCTAAAAAAGCCGTCTAAGTGGAGAACAAGATTGCCTTCATTGGCGTCGATAAGATCCAGATCGACACCACCGGCCGTTTCAAAACTGCGATCCGCGGTGGCCCCTTGGAAGCGAACGACCCCGTCGATGCCGTCTTCGGGAACGTCCGTTGGAATACGCCCGTCAAAGACATTGACCACGCCCCCAGCTCCAGAGGATCCGTAAAGCAAGGTAGCTGCGCCGCGGATAACTTCGATCCGTTCTGTCGTCGCCGGTTCAATGCTCACGGCGTGGTCTGGGCTCGTCGCCGCAGCATCGATAGAGCCGATGCCGGCGTTCAGAACGCGAATGCGGTCCCCGGCAAGGCCGCGAATAACCGGACGGCTCGCGCCGGGCCCGAAGAATGTAGAGGAGATCCCTGGTTCGCGCCGAAGGGTTTCACCAATCGTGCTTTCCAGTCTTAGCTTAAGGGCTTCGTCGGTCAGCACCGAAGTCCCGTAAATCGTATCGTCTAGGTTCCGCTCAATCAGGGTTGATCGAACGACAATCTCTTCAGCCGCAGCAGCGCCGTATAGCGGCGCCACGCTTGCCAACAAAAGGGTAGTCAATTTTGTGTTGTTCACACGTTTCATGATGGTTCATCCCAAATACAATAAAAAACGCGTGCTGGGTTTCAGCACGGCTTCGCAGCCGCTCAACGCGAAACTGTTGAACGAAAGTCTTTTAGATTTAAGCTGGTGGAGACCGCGTGCGGTTTAAAGAAACCGACGCCGGTTTGAACGCGCCGGGATTCGGGGACGCGGACCAGGACGCGCCAAGTTGGGCGTCGTCGGAAAGGCCCGCAATGGGGCCGAGCGCCGCCCCGTTGTGATGTGAGAATTGGCAGAAAGAGCAGTCAGCCGCATTGTGGCTGTGCTCGTGCTCGTGCTCGTGATCGTGCTGTGTGTGATCATCGCCCTCATGACACGAATGGTCATGGGCATCGTGATCGGGATCTTCATGGTCATGACACTCGTGATCATGGTCATGATGTTCGTGACCGTCTTCGGGCTCAACGGCGGCTGACAGCTTGTAGCCGCCATATTGAGCCGCATGCGCGGCCTGGGCTTCCAAGTTCAGCGCGTGCTGTAAGGATGCGACTTGGCCTGATAAAAAGCCAGCGATCGCAAACAGGACGAGGGGCAGAACTATTCCGCCGCTATTCCCAAACTTACGCGCCACTGCAAACCCCTTCGCCCAAAGCGATGTCGAGCGTCTGCGCGCCCGATCAAAGCGAGCGGATATTGTATCACTTTCGGACGGAATTCAACAATGGCCCATCCGAAGCCGGCGTCATCATCGGCGGGTCGAGCGTTAGATGCGCCGATAGGCCGCTGTATTTGCACGGAATTGCAACAGATCGCCTACCTGAACAATCTCGCCCTCGGCCTCAACAGGGTCTGCGACAAATGGCAGAATATCCATAGGCATGGGCCCGCCATCGGCGTCGGTCATGAGCAGTACGGCCTCTTTGCCGTCTCGCGCGCGCGCCCAAAAGCTCGGCGGAATGCCGCCGCGTATGCATAAGCTTGCGCACGCTTTGTGCGTCTTACCGCGCCCCGGGCGCATGACGCCAAAAAAGCACTTGCTGTCCATAATCGTTCCCGCAAGCCGCGAGCGCCCAAGGGACTGGACAGGCGGGGCGCCGACCGGCGCATCCAAAGACACATCTGCCCTAGTCAGCCAATCTTCAGCCAAAGGCGGCACTTCGAGCATCTGGCGATCTTTGCGCGCAATGAGAACGCCCGACGCCGTCACCGCGCGCGCCTGAAACTCGGCGAGTTTGAGCGCCGATGTGCACTTCCCTTGGGCGACAACGAGCACCGTACGGGCGCCGCCGGGCGCTGATGGGTCCGGAACGCGGATCATTGGATACGGCTCCGTCATGAGCGCACCGGTCACCTCATAAACTTCGCTCGTCAGCCATGCGCCAGCGCCAGGATCGCTCAACTTTCGCGCCATCGCCCAGCTTGATGCGCTTGCGCCCAAAAGGGCGAGCGGCAACGCACCCATTAAGAAGCGCCGATCAACGCTCGGCGCGGGCGCCCAGCCGATGAACATATCGTTGTTCGCATCGTTGACTTTGGGATCGATCAAGCCCTTCGCGCCGCTCATGACGACATCTCCTGTAAATTGAAGACTGCGGGCTCAACTTTCGTTCCCGGCGCATTGGGCTTTGGATCGACGAACACGCGCCCTTTTTCCACACGGACATTGTAGGTCGCGATTTTCTCCGTAAACGGCGGCGGCGAAACGCCGTCATCAGGGCGATATTGCCAGCCATGCCACGGACAGGTGATGCGACCATCGACAACCCTCCCCTCTCCAAGCGGGCCGTTTTGGTGGCGACATGCATTGGTAACTGCAGAAATTTTATCGCCGTAGCGGAAGACAGCAACGCGATCCCCTTTCGGGAGCGGCGCGATAACAGCGCGCATATCCGCGATATCTCCCGGCGCGCAAACGTCAATCCAGCCTTTGGACTTGGCTGACCTCATACCGCCGTCGGCGCGCCATTCAAGAAGCCCAGTATACAGATGAAGCCCCGATACGAGCGCAAAGGTGACGCCGGTAATCACAGGATAGATGATGGCGCGCTCTGTCATCATCGCGCCTAATACAACGTGAAGGACGAGCAGCGCATATGCCGGGTAGACCAACATGTGCAGCGCCTTCCAGGCAGGCGCTGATAGGTTGTTTAACCAAAAATCATGGCTGGTCGCCGCTAAGGCGAATAAAATGAGGAAAGCGGCAAACCCCAAGACCTCGAATGGAAAGCCGGGAATGGAATCGTAAAGCGGGTTGCTAACGAAAAGCGAAACAAAAGGATTGAGCGGTCCGCCGCCGTGATACCAAAGCAGCGCCAAAGCGAAATGCGCTGACGAGACGATAAACGTCATCACGCCCAAATGGCGACGGTTATAGAGCATCGGCCGAAAGCGCGGCGATAGGCGCGCCAGCGGACCAATGGCGAGGATCATCGTTAGCATGGCGAAGGCTGCAACACCCAGCGCACGAATGGTCAACACAACCGGATCGGCCGTATTACCGCTTGGGTGCGGCGATAACCCTGTAGCGATAAAGACGGCCAAGAAGGCGACAACGGCGATTAGAACATACCCGCTGTAAACGAGCTTATTCTTATTCCATTGAATGGCTTGATATTGATGGCCCATTAGTCGCCTCCCGCCGCATTCACGTCCGCCAGTGTTTCAGGCGTCGTCTCATTGAACGGAACGCCCGGACGCGATGTCAGCGCGATCGCAAATGTAATCGCGACAATAGGCGCTATGATCAGCCACATAAGAAAGTGCGCCCGGCGATGCGGCTTCTTCATTGATCAGTCTCTGTGGGTGTGTTGATCGTGCGAAATGATAAAATGCGCCCGACGACAAACGGCCACAGGACAACGCACCCAGGAAAAATCATCGGCCTGAAGAATAGGCTGGCGCCGCTGGCTGCCTTATCTAGTCGGCCCACAAAAAAGACCAAAAACAAGAGCGCGACGACGACCCCAATTGCGAAATAGACACCCAGGCCCAAAACGATGGCTTGCGCTGTTTCTTCCATTCACCCGCCCCTTTTTTTGTACCGCTCATTTTATGGAGGCCTGATCGGAATGCAAAACACGATTTGCTCACGCGGCGGTGAGATAGCGAATTCGGCCTTTTGACCGCGAGCTGGGCTGACCTCCGAGCCTGAAACGTCGCCGCCGCGATGCAACACAAGCTCTTGCGGCGCCGCGATAGAACGTTAGAAAGCGCGGTGACACTCGTAGCCGATAGCCACGCTCTTTTATGAACAACTTTTCGCAATTCTGGGATCAAGTCATCGAGGTTTGGCGGCTGCCGCTCCTCGGGTCCACGGTGGAACGGCTCGTCGTTGCCGCTTTCTTGTTCGCGCTTTTCCTATTGCTTCGGCGCGCCCTCGCGCATTCCTTTGTTGGGGGGTTAAAAAAACTCGCAGCGCGGACGCAAACCATGTTCGACGATCTAGCAATCGACGCGCTTGAGCAACCTCTTACACTCGCGCCGATCGCTTTTGGCGTGTTCATCGCGTCTCAAACGTTGGGACTAGATGGCCAGTCCGGCGCCGCGGCCAATATGATCATCCAAACGCTCATCGCGATCATGATTTTCTGGGGGCTATATCGGTTGGTCAATCCGATGGCGCATGTCTTGCGCCCCATGGAGCGCGTGTTTTCGTACACCCTCGTAGAATGGTTGCGTCAGGCGTTAAGGGTCTTTTTCATCTTTTTGGGGGCGGTCTCCGTGCTGACGATTTGGGGCATCCCCGTCGTGCCTATTTTAGCGAGTTTCTCTCTGCTTTCGGTTGCCGTCGCGCTAGGCGCGCAAGACTTTTTCAAAAACTTGATCGCCGGCGCGTCTATCATTGCAGAGCGGCGCTTCAAACCGGGCGACTGGATCCTTGTCGACGGGGTGTTGGAAGGCACCGTGGAACGCATCAATTTTCGGTCGACCGCCGTTCGTCGTTTTGACAAGGCCGTCGTCGACGTTCCTAATTCCCAGCTCGCCGACAACGCGGTTACGAATTTTTCGAAAATGACCCATCGGCGGATCTACTGGAAAATTGGCGTCGAGTATCGAACATCTGTTGATCAGCTCCGAGCCATTCGCGATAACATCGAAGAATACGTCCTGAACAATGACGAGTTCGCGCACCCGCCGGAGGTCTCGACGTTTGTGCGCATCGATGCGTTTAACGACTCGTCGATCGACATCATGCTCTATTGCTTCACCAAGACGACGCGATGGGGCGAATGGCTGGCGATCAAGGAGGCGCTCGCCTACAGGGTGAAGCAGATTGTCGAGGGTGCGGGCAGCGCTTTCGCCTTCCCGAGCCGCTCCCTCTATGTCGAGAGCCCGCCGGAAGACACGCCGGAGCTATTCGTTCCGCCG
>JBCDBM010000048.1:0-16718 GCA_039183665.1 Pseudomonadota bacterium
CTCAGAATTGCAGCAGGCGGAATTTGCGGCGGAAGAACATGGCTACGAAGCCACGCGCCACCAGCGTGAAGTCGGCACGGGGTACTTTGACTTGATCGCCAACACGCTTTCAGGCGGACGTTCATCCACAACGGCGATGGGCGAGTCCACAGAAACGGCGCAGTTCAAACCGGCTGCGGAATAAAAGACAGAACAAAGAGGATAAAAAGAAAGACGCCGGATTAACGGCGCCCGCCAAAACCGCTTCTATGGGAGGAAGCGCCGACTTAAGAACACCGTCGCGATTGGCCGCGGCGGTGTTTTTATGTCTGAAGCTCTAAACGCCCAAGCGACATAACCGTCTATCGCGGTTGGCGAGGACCGCCGCCGCCGCCTGGCCCGCCCCCGCCCGGACCACCGCCACCTGGTCCGCCGCGACCGCCGCCTCTGCCTTCCTCACGGGCGCCGCCGCGCCGACCGCCGCCAAGTGACGCCGGGTCAAACAGAGCCATTTCAATTTCTTCAAAATCGTCTGCGAAGGCCTCGGCGGACGCCTTGAGAGCCGGGGACAGCGTTGCATTGAGATGATCGAGCGCGGTCACAGACGGCAACGCATAGAGCTCCCGAGAGGGATTTTCTTCATAAACGATCGCCCAGCCAAGGGCGCGCGCAGGATCAGGCGCGATGCCCTCGACCCGCTGTGTCTCCGCGCCGCTCAGAGTTTCCGCCAACAGATGCTGGGCGCGCGCCTCGCCGGCCCATGCGGCGCGGTTCAGCCACAATAGGGCTTCGTCGCGCAAGAGGGTCGTTTCGGCAGGCGAAGCGCCCTCTCGCTCCAACAGGCATGAGGCCAATTCAAATTGGCCGATTTCGTGTCCCGCGCCCATGCTCGCCGAGACGCGATAAAGGGGAATAGCGGCCTCACACCCTTTCGCGGCCTCTAAGCGCCGCGCGCCAGAAAGCAGCCGTTCGGTTTGGTTGAAGGCGGCGCCAGGCGGCCCTCCATCGCGGTCAAAATTCCGATCTGGGGGTCGGGATGCGCAAGCGCAAAGCGCCGCGAACGCGGCGCTGACGACAATGGGCTTAATCATAGAAACTCTCATGGCTCAACACGCCGCGGGCGCGGCAGAAACGACAAGTCTCTCTGATTAACGCGCCACCGATCAAAAACTGTCGTTTTTTTCAATTTAACCGACAGAAAGTTCGGCGACGCGCGTTCTTTCATTGGCGGCGGGTGATGCGGCCTCAAAGCAAAGGGGCCATGCATGCGAGGAGATTTGAGTATGAAGGTTGGAAAATCGACAGCGCTAAGGCTAAACGGCGTCATCGCCAGCGCCCTTGTTGTCGCTTTATTATCAACCCCCAGCGCAGTTGCGGCTTCGGGCGGTTGGCGCTTTCATCCGGAGCGCTGCCCTGATCTGCGCGAGGACTATCGTGATCGCGCCGAAAGCCGACGGGATAGGCGGGTCAATCATGGCCCCTTGGACCGCCTTGAGGATCGATTGGATCGACGCGAGTCTCGGCGCGATGAACGTGTCACGATTTGCCCGGCAAGCTCATGGGTCTGGCACGGCACGTCGCGCTCTGGCCGCGCGGCTCGGCCCGCCGCCGCAACCATTTACTACGATCCCTATAACCGCCGGTATTTCCGGTATGGCCACAGAAATAGGCGGATCAGTATCGTGATCCGATAGCCCACTTGGCGATTGCGTTGCTTGTCGCCCATTCCCATCGCAACGCATCGCCACCCCCCGGCGTGCAGGAGATCAAAGACCCCCCTTCCGGTCTCCTGCACGCTTTTTCGACCAAAGCCGGGCATCGGGTTATAACCCACCGATGACCGAAAAACCGAAACCACCCGCGGGCCTTGCGGCGCTGCCATTGGGCTTGCTCTGGCTCTATAAGCGCACCCTGTCGCCTGTGTTCTATTTATTTGGCGCGCGCTGTCGCCATGCGCCCACATGCTCAGAATACGCCGCCGCAGCGTTCCAAAAGCACGGCCTCTGGGCTGGTTTCTGGCTTTCTTTATCGCGCCTGACGCGGTGTCATCCATGGGGCAGCCACGGCTTTGACCCAGTTCCCGAAACGCTGCCCAAGGCTGGGTGGCGCTTTTGGCGCCTTGGAGATTGGGGGTGGACCGAACGCCCAGCCGCCACAAACGCCGCAAAAGAAGCGCCTCCTGGCGCGACAGACAGCCGCCCCCATTGAGCGCAATCGCAATTTCACCTATTGCCGGACGCTAAGCGTCTTTGTTTGGCGCGCCTTGTAATCGACAGTAAACTCTAGGCTCATGGTTTCAATTACGCTGCCCGACGGTTCCGAACGCGACTTTGACAGCGCGCCGACCGGCCTCGACATCGCCAGTTCAATTTCAAAGTCACTCGCCAAGAAAGCCCTGGCGATGACGGTGAACGGCGAGCTGCGCGATCTGGGCGATGAAGTCGGTGACGGGTCGATCGTTGAAATCGTCACGCGGGAACACCCGCACGCGCTCGATCTCATCCGCCACGACACGGCGCATCTGCTCGCCCAGGCCGTGCAGGAGCTTTTTCCCGGCACGCAAGTCACCATTGGTCCAAACATCGAGGACGGCTTCTTTTACGATTTCGCCCGCGACGAGCCCTTCTCGACGGATGATCTAGAGAAGATCGAGAAACGCATGGCTCAGATCGTGGAGGACGATCGCTCGACGCGCAAAACCGTTTGGGCTCGCGACGAGGCCATCGCGCATTTCAAAGATATCGGCGAGCACTACAAAGCTGAAATCATCGCTGATCTGCCTGAAGATGAAGAGATTAAAGTCTATTATCACGGCGATTGGCACGATCTATGTCGGGGGCCTCATCTTCCGTCCACAAAGCATATTGGAAAAGCCTTCAAGCTGATGAAGGTCGCCGGGGCCTATTGGCGCGGCGATCATCGCAATGCCATGCTGCAACGGATATACGGCACCGCATGGACAAATGAAAAAGAACTCAAAGCCTATTTGACACGGCTGGAAGAAGCCGAGAAACGCGATCACCGACGCTTGGGTCGCGAGATGAATTTGTTCCACCTCCAACCCGAGGCGCAAGGCTCCGTATTCTGGCACCCAAAGGGCTACATTATTTGGCGAGAGCTAGAGACTTATATTCGACGACGGCTCGATGCAGACGGCTATGTGGAAGTGAAAACGCCACAGCTTCTCGATTCCAAACTGTGGGAACAGTCGGGACACTGGGCGAAGTTCCGCGAGAACATGTTTGTGGTGCCTGACGAAATCCCGTCAATTGACGAAGATGCGCCGGTCATCAGCGGCGATGCACAGCTCATGGCGATTAAGCCCATGAACTGCCCCGCGCATGTCCAAATATTCCGCCAAGGGATTAAATCCTATCGCGATCTCCCCATCAGAATGGCTGAGTTTGGCTGCTGCCATCGCAACGAACCTCATGGCGCGCTGCATGGCCTGATGCGCGTCCGACAAATGACGCAGGATGACGGTCACATCTTCTGTCGAGAAGATCAGATTACGGATGAAACGAGCCGGTTCCTGGCATTGTTCGCGCGGGTTTATACGGATATGGGCTTGACCGAAATATCCTATAAGCTTGCGACCCGGCCGGAGGTACGGGCGGGCGAGGACGAAACCTGGGACCGCGCGGAAGAAGCCCTTGCCGACGCGTTGCGCGCTGCGGATTTAGACTTCGAATTCGCAGAAGGCGAAGGCGCCTTTTACGGCCCGAAGCTAGAGTTTCACCTCACCGATGCCATCGGGCGGACATGGCAAGCGGGCACCTTCCAACTCGATTATGTACTGCCTGAACGTCTTGATGCGTCTTACGTTGACCAATCCGGTGCGCGCCAGCGCCCGGTGATGCTCCATCGCGCTGTGTTTGGGTCCTTTGAGCGGTTCATCGGGCTCGTCATCGAACATTATGCGGGCCGTTTGCCGTTTTGGCTGGCGCCCGTCCAGATCGTCGTGGCGCCGATTACGTCGGAGGTGAACGAGTACGCCCTCGAATGCGCGGCGCGATTTGAAAAGGCGGGCCTGCGCGTAGACACGGACCTGCGCAACGAAAAGATCAATTATAAAGTGCGCGAGCACTCTCATGAAAAAGTTCCGGTGATTGCTGTTGTGGGCGCGCGCGAAGCAGAAGCGTCGCGCGTCTCCCTGCGTCGACTTGGCCAAAAAGAGCAAGAAGTCGTCGGCCTAGATGACGCCGTCACCGCGCTCGCACGTGATGCGCGCCCTCCTGATCTGCGGTCTGATTAAGGGCGGCGCCCATGCGGATGACGCTCAAAGAGCGACGCGATCGAATGAGCCGCCGGCTATTCTACTCGCTGTTTTTCACGCTGCCCCTAACTGCGGTGTTCGGGCATAAAGGCGTCGCGCCTTGGCTGTTGATTGCGAGCTTGCCCGCCTTTGTTCGCGGCGACTTCTGGCAATCCGTTTTTGGCGAGCTGTTCGATAAGGCTGATATTCGCGAGCCCGCCTTCGCCGCCTTTTTGGCGATTAGCTTTTTTTGTTTCTGGATATTGCTGTCTGGTATTTGGTCGCCAAAGCACCACTACGCCTTGTTCTCCTATGTTTTGGCGCCGGCGCTCATTGGCGGGTCGGTGGTTTGGTACTCGTTAAACCTACCGGGCGAATGGACCTATCGCTTGTCCGCCGCTTTTGCCCTGTCGATCGTCGGCGGCATGATTGTGCTTTCCTTTGAGGGCGTGACCGATGGGTTTTTGCGACGTGTCTTGCCGCCCGATGAGCCTGGCCAAAGCCTGGCGCGAGATTTGGCGGGGCTGGGCCGCGGCGTGACCGCGCTCGCGCCGGCGTTATTTCCGGCAGCTATCATTGCGCGCACGCTTTGGGGACGCGCTGCAGCCGCGGGAATCTTACTCTTCGGTGTTTTGGCGGCCTTTTCCAACAACATCACCGCGAACGCCGTTGCGATTGCGCTCGGCCTTTGCGTTAGCCTCATCGCCATCCGCGCGCCGAGGCGCACTTTAACAGCGGTTGTCTGGCTTGCTTTAGGCTTGCTTGTCACATCACCCCTCTTATTCGCCTTTTTGCCCGTCGAGGCGATCCTTGAAACCGCGCGTAATGAGCTATCGCCGACAACCCAACAATTCGTCTCGAGCTGGCTTCATCGTCTTGTTGCTTGGCAGGCCATCAGTACTCGGATTATTGAGGGATTGCCGTTCGGCTTTGGCGCGGACTTCACGCGCATGTGGAGCCTAGAGGCGGGTATGATGACATTACCGGGGGCGCCCGGACCAGTGCTCGCGATGACGGTTCATCCCCACAATATTTTCTTACAAATTTGGTTGGAGCTTGGGTTGCCTGGCGTTATCGCCTTCGGCATTGCGATGTATATGAGTTTAAAGACCCTCATAAACGCCGCGCCGCCGGCGCCCGTTTTTGCGGCCGCTGCGGGTGCGTTAGCGGCGATCCTCGTCTCGATTATGGTTGAGGGTAGTCTTTGGGAAGTATGGCGCATTGCGGCCATGGCGTTGGCCGCAATGGGCGTCGCTTTGTGCGCGGCCTTGTTTGAAAAACTGCGGGTTACGCCTCGTGGACGATAGCAGCGCGGTGAGCGCCATTGTCGTTAGCTATTTCACGGGGCCGCTGCTCGCTCGTTCTCTTCAATCCCTAAGGCGCCAAACGGCGATCCAAGAAATTGTTCTTGTCGACAATGGGAATCCGCCTGACGCGATTGAGGCGGCGATCTCACAAAGTAGTGGGGCGCCCGTAAAACTATTATCCGGACACGGAAATATAGGCTTTGCCGCGGCGTGCAATAAGGGGGCGGACGCCGCCAAGGGCCCGCTGCTCCTTTTTCTCAATCCAGACGCGATCATGCCGGATGACGGGCTAAAAGAGCTCCTTGGCATTAGCGCCGCCCTCACCCCACCGTGGATGGTGGGCGCAAAACTTATTGACCCCGACGGCGCAGAACAACAAGGGTCTCGCCGAGGCGTTTTATCGCCGAAAACTGCAATGATCGAAGCAACGAAACTCTATAAACTCTGGGCCGACGCGCCGCGCTTTAATTTACATACAACGCCAACGCCCACCGCTCTTGCGCCCATAGAGACTCTCTCCGGCGCGTTCTTCCTTCTCCCTAAAGCTGGTTATTTGTCGATCGGCGGCATGGACGAAGACTATTTCTTGCACGTTGAAGATGTGGATTTTTGCCGACGATTCCGCGCGGCTGGCGGGAAAATTTACTATGAGCCGTCGGTTGAGATCGTACATTTTAAGAGCTCGAGTCGCGCTGATCCGCTGAAGGTCGAGGCGCAAAAAACCGAAAGTCTGTGCCTATATTTCAAAAATCACTATAGCCGGCCTTATACACGTGTTGGCGTGTGGTTTATCAAGATAGGACTTTGGGCCCTATACGGACTATCCACAATCAAGACTATTTTAGGTCGGCTTATGAAACTCGCCAGGCTGCGCCGACAAAAGGGAAAACGCGCCATCAAGCGCGCGCGGGCTTCTGAAAAGCATCGCTCCGCGCGCTAGTCTTGCGGCGCGTCGCGGCCAAAATACTCTGAGATGTCGTACAATCGAAAGGCGCGCGCCGTATCCGGGCCTAAAGCCGCCGACGTTTCACCGACGGGCTTAATCTGGCGAAATCGATAATTTACGTGGGCGTCGTCAGGGCGCGATGTTGCGAAGAGAACGCGACGATGGCGCCGGGGGTCGAACGCCATAAACGCCTCATAATGATGCTCAGTGCTGCGATTGACGTCGATCGCAGCGATTTCGAAATCCCGATCGCGCTCATAATAGAGCATGGCGCCCATAAGCGCGCGATCGTCAATGAGCAGCGCGTCGTAGCGATCTTGGCGCGCTTCAATCGCCTTGGCGACGTCAGCGGCCTGCTGCTCCCAACCGCGTATCTCGCGCAGTGCGCTGCTCAACCCGATGCGATCAACAAAGGCAAAGTTCGTGATCGCGAGAATAAAAACAACAGCGGCCAAGGCGTGCAGCCCCAGACTTGCCCGGACAATCCGCATCTCATCGATTGTCGTCAGCCAGTAAACGACAGCGATGGTCGCTGTTGGATAGGCCGCGACCGCCCAGTTGGCGTGAGCGCGAGAAACAAACGCTTGTGCGGAGACAATGACAATCGGCGTCAGGGCAAAAATGAGTAAGAACCTGACGCGCCAATCTGCAGCCGGCCGAATTGTACGGCTCGCAAAATGCATCCAAACAAGCGCTAGAAGCGCGATAAAGAGGATAGGCCCAAACACAATCAACTGCCCGCCCCAGAAGGACGCGAGCGCTAAAGGGTCGGGCCGTTGTGCGCTCCAATTCGCATTTGCCGCCGTATGGGAAACGGTTTGGAAATCATGAGCGGCGTTCCACAGCACGTTGGGTATGATCAAGGCGACGATCAACGCCACCGCTGCGAGGAGCTTGCGCAGATTTAAGGCCGCTCGGACAGCCGGTAAGAACGCGGCGCAAAGACTGAAAGCAACAACGAAGTAGATCATGGCATATTTGGACAGAAGGCCCAGTCCGATGCATGCGCCGAGACCAAGATAAGACGCGAAGGATTCGTCGCGTCGATTTAATATCCGCACCAAGATAAAAAGCGCCGCGGACCAAAAAAAGAGAAGTGGCGCATCCGTGGCGATGACGAACGATGAGAGGTTCACCGCAGGCAATGTTAGCCAGGTTAACCCCACCCAAAAACCTAAGCGTCGATCGAAAAGCGCGCTTGCCGCCAAATATAAAAACGCCGCCGCCCCGAGGTGATAAAGCGGCGCGGCCAGCCGGACTGCCCACTCCTCATTTCCGAAGAGCGCCGTCGTCGCCCCGATTGACCATGCAATTACTGGCGGCTTCGAGAAATAGCCGAATGCCGGTTCCTGCGACCAGAACCAGTATTGGGATTCATCTGGACCCAGATTGGCTTCAGAGAGGAGAAGTGTTGCAATGCGCGCAACCACGATAAGCCCCGCCCAGAACCAAAAGGAGCTTACCGTTTGCTGGAGAAGCGACGATTGAGCGCGCTTAGCGCCAATGCTCATATAACTGATGCTCCCGTCGCGGGCGTTTTGCCGCCGCTGAGGCTGGGTAGTTCATTCGCGCACAGGCGGCAAGACGCACGCGCAACGCGACAAAACTGCCCCGCAAACCGTGACCGCGCCGCCGCGATCCGCTATGAGCGCGCCCTATGAGCGATAACGACCAATTTCAGGCGCGCGCGGCGTTTTTTGCCTGGCCAGCGCAACAAGCCAGTTCGCCGGCGCTCAGCATTGTCATTCCAATGTACAACGAAGACGCGGGCGCTGCAGCGCTCGTCCAAGAAACCACGACGGCGGTCAACGATCTGGCTTGTGAGATTATTGTGGTCGATGACGGATCAACGGACTCGACGCTGGCCGCGCTCACGGCGCTTAAGCCAAGCGTTCCAAACTTGCGGGTGATTGCCCATGGGCGCAACGCAGGCCAGTCGCGAGCCATTCGGTCCGGTGTCATCGCGGCGCGCGCGCCGATCGTGGCCACATTGGACGGCGACGGCCAAAACGATCCGGCGGACATTCCATTCGCCCTCGAGACATTGCGCGCCCAGTCGGCGGAAGTCGGCCTCGCCATGGTGGCCGGCCAGCGCCTCAAGCGCCAAGACTCCGCAGCGAAGAAATGGGCGTCCCAATTCGCGAATGGGTTGCGGCGCCGCATTTTGAACGATGACGCCATAGACACGGGGTGCGGGCTAAAAGTCTTCTACCGGGAGGCATTTTTGCGCTTGCCCTATTTCGACCACGCTCATCGCTACCTGCCTGCGCTCATGCAGCGAGAGGGCTATTTGGTTGATTTCATTAGTGTATCTCACCGACCCAGGCTCCATGGGCAGTCAAAATACGATAATCTTGGCCGCCTCCTTGTGGCGGTCCGCGATCTTCTAGGCGTGCTCTGGCTTAAAGGGCGTAGCCGCCAGCCAGAAACAATCCGCGAAGTGTGAATTTAATCACTTTTGGCGTGGGCGGCCTGTGGTAAGAAGTAGTCGGGCAGCGGGACCGAAGGAGTTTGTAGGCGATGTATCAGATGTTTCCCTTACTGGCGGTGAGCCTCATCATCTACGCGGTCGTTACCATGAGCGGCGCTATTCCGAGCGAAGTGGTCTATGCGGGCACAGAAGCGGAAGCGATCATCCAGTGGTATGACCTGCCCTTCGTGGAGCTGAAAATGGTTTCCGGCGACACCTGGACCATTAGCTGGGGCGATTTGTTCCTGCTCATCAGCATGGGACTATTATTTGTCGAGTTGCTGCGGTCGACCAAAACGGGCTCGGAATCCATTATGAACCACGCGCTGTCTGTGCTGGTGTTCATAGTCGCCCTGCTGCTGTTCATTATTGTGGACGGTTTCGGGAATTCGGTCTTCTTCTTGTTCTTATCCATGACCTTCTTGGATTTCATGGCCGGCTTCATCGTCACGACGGTCACCGCACGGCGCGACTTGTCGGTAACTGAAGGGTTTGGCGGTTAACCAAAAGCGCGATCAAACGCGCCTATCAACGCAAGCGGCTTGAGACCTGGTCGTTTGCAGCTGGTGATAAGCTGACGCCGCTTTCAAAAACTGCGTTTCGTTAACCTTCTCCGTCTTAACGATGGCGGCAGACTGAGGTTTTACCTCGGTCGCCTGGACGACGCGCAATGTCGGCCTGGCGTCAGATTTCCGAACGCGCTTGGGCGCCGTAATCTCGTAAGTCCGATGCGCCGATCGCGCTTGAAGATTAACAAGTTCCTTCATGCCCCCCTAAGTTGCAAACAAGGCGCCAAAGGAAATTTCCGCAATTTCAAATTTTATTTACGGCTTGGCGCATAGATTGAGTGTGCAATTGCACGGTTCTAGTTGATGTCGGAAAACGCAGAGGCGTTCCACAAAAACGCAGCGGAAAAATCGGCGGACGAGGCAAAACGAGACTCCCGAATCGCGGCGCTCTCGCAGCGGACCCGTGATCGCGAGTCTGGACGCGCGGCGGCGTCCCAATTTCAAACAATGTTCGAGTTTGATCCGACGACGCGGACGCTCAAGTGGTCAGACCCCAAAGCGGCGTCGGCGCTCTTCGGCGTGAAAAACGCGGATGCTGTCTCAACGCTGAATGATTTCGATCAGCGCATTGACGGCGATGTGGACCAAACGCGCGTGTTGGCGTTTTCGGGCGCCGCGCAAAGCTATGCCTGCGAGTATCGGTTGCGTCGCGAAAACGGCGAGCGTCATTGGGTCGAAGAACGCGGCGGCTGGATTGGCGCCGGCGCAGGCAAGCGCCTGATCAGTATTGTGCGATCAGTTGAAGGCGCAAAGAAACGCGAGCGGGAATTGGCGTGGCTTGCGAAGAATGACGAGCTTACGGGCCTTCTCAACCGCTCATACTTAAAGCGTGCACTCAGCTTACATCTCAAAAAGATCGGCAACGAAGGCGGCGCGGCGGCGTATCTTTTGGCCGGCATTGACGACATCGGCGCCGTAAACACGGATTTTGGATTTGACTCCGCCGATACCGTCATCGTGGAAATCGCCGAACGGCTTGAAAGCGTCATTGGACCGAATGACAGCATCGGGCGCGTGGCCGGAACGAAATTCGGCATTATCATTGCCGACTGCGATGCGGCGCGTATTCGCGATATCTCTGTTTCGCTTTTGAATGTCGCCCGCGAGAGCGTCATCGAAACACAGAACGGCGCTGTTTCAGCGTCTATTTGCATCGGATCGGTAGAACTACCCGATCAAACCGACTCGGCAAACTCGGCGATGGCGCAAGCCGAAGCCGCCCTCGACGCGGCCAAACGCATGGGCAAGTCGAGCTGGTCATCTTTCTCCGAGAAAACCGATACAGTGAGCCGCCGACGCCGCAACACCCATATCTCTGACGTCATTTTAACGGCGTTGAACGAGCGCCGCGTAAAGCTTGCGTTCCAGCCCATCGTTAGTGATTTGGGTGAGAAACCGAGTAAATTCGAATGCCTCATACGGCTCCAGGGCGAAGACGGCCAAGAGATACCCGCCCCCGAATTTATTCCGAGCGCCGAGCGTTTAGGCCTGGTCCATCTGCTTGATCGGCGGGTGCTGGAATTGGCGACCAACACGCTTGCGGTATGTCCCGACATTCGCCTGGCGGTCAACATATCGATGGAAACGGTGAAGGACTTTGTGTGGGCGGAGGGATACATTGCCCATCTGCGCGCAAATCCAGATTTGGCCAAACGCATCACCGTCGAGCTTACCGAAACGAAGGTCATAGACGCGATTGATGCATCAATCGAATTTGTGTCTGAGATTAAGACGCTCGGTTGCTCTTTCGGTATTGATGACTTTGGCGCCGGCTATACGTCCTTCCGCAACTTGAAAGCCATGGACATCGACATCTTGAAGATCGACGGCTCTTTCGTTACAGGCGTCTCAGCGTCTCGCGAAAACCAGCTCTTCGTCCGGACGCTTTTAGACCTAGCGCGAAACTTCGGCATGCAGACCGTTGCAGAGTGGGTCGACAACGAAGCTGATGCGATGTTGCTGAAGGGCCTCGGCGTTGATTATCTGCAAGGCTTCCTTCTCGGTAAACCCGAAACCGACCCAGCCTGGCTTCCCGGCGGCGCGCCGAACGAAGCCCCGCGCTCCTTGCGCATGGACCGCCCTACCGCGCTTTAATCTCTACACATAATTTAACAGCTGCTACGCGCGCACTAGCGCGATGAAAAAACGCGCCGCCTGTCCTGACAGGCGACGCGTTCTCGATTGGGAGTTTTGTAACGACGCCGGCTAGCTGGCTTCGCGCTCTCGGATTTCCTCGAACGTCGCGACCCGATTGCGGCCGGTGTTTTTTGCGTGATACAGCGCGCGATCAGCGAACTCAAAGAACGCCCCTGGGGAGAGACCTTCCGCATAATGCGCCACGCCGAAGGAAATGGTCACAGAACCAAGATCTTCGTTCGTCGTTTTGCTCACGAGTTTCTTTTTCGCAATGGCGCCGCGAATTTGATCGGCCAGTTTATGTGCATTCTCAAGCGTCGTGTTTGGCAGCGCGATCGCAAATTCTTCACCGCCGTAGCGCGCGACAAGGTCTTGTCCTTTCGTGTGCTTCGACAAGATTGCTGCAACAAACCGCAAAACCTGGTCGCCCACTTGGTGACCATAAGTATCATTGAATTTCTTGAAATGATCCACATCACCGACGATCAGCGAGAACGGTTTGCCTTCACGAACATCCGGCTTCAGTTGCGTATCTAGGAAGTTGTCAAATCGTCTGCGGTTACCCAACTTCGTCAAGAAATCTGTGAATGCGTCATGCTCGATTTCTTTGACAGCGTCTTTGAGCGATTGAACGTTGCTCATTGCTTGGGTCAGCTCGCCTTCCAATTCGGAATTACGGCGCGTGGCTTCCGCAGCAGTGGAGACTAGTTTTTCAATGATCGACTTCACGTCAGTAGAACCGAGATCAGGCGCATCCGCAGAGGACGCAATCGATTCAACGTCATTACAGAAATCTTCAGAGGACGCCGTCAACCCTTGGGCGACGCCTTTAATGTCGTCGATCTGCGTGAGCATTTGCTCGACAGACTCTGCGAGGACGGGGCCGAGTTCGCTGTTGCGGCAATATTGATCGCATAGTCGCGTGAGAAAATCTTCGTCTAGCGGTAATCCGTCGTCCTGCCGCGCTTGTATTTGCGCTGACATGTCCGCGTTTGAACCGCGCAGATGCACATAGAGAACTTCATAGCACTCTGGTAGCGGCGCAATGTTCAGCTTGCTCAATTCCTCGAGCACAGTTTTACCAAGTTCCGGTTTCTCGACAACGTCAGACATTAAGCACCCCGATACAATCTGTAACTGCGTAGGAGTAAACGCCAAAACACTTCCGCTTTCGTTAATTTTTGAAATTCGATCGCATCTAAAGCCGTGAATTTATTCGCATTTAGTTGACGTCGTCATCAATGTTATTGGGCTTTTAGACGGTTAAGTTCCTCTAAGGATCTTTCTTCAAATTCGTTAAGCTTGCGCTGTTTGCGCGCCCGAGCGCGTGATTCCAATTGGCCGATTGCGGTTTCATGTCTTATTGCGGTTAGAAGCTTCGCACGGCGCTCTTCCAGGGGACCTTCGAGTTTTGTGGCGTCTGCCTTACGTTGCTCTGCAAGCCGCAATACTGATTGTCCGTATCGATGTAATTGTTTGAGTTCGGCAGCGCTTTCAGCGCCAGCGCTGTCGAGCGCTGCGCGTTGAGCCTTATCCGCCATACTCTGCGCTTCGGCCAGTAGCGCCGCTTCTCTTTGTCGAACTTCTGCGAGATCACGCTCGGAGGCGCGCGCGCGCGCCTTGACGGCCTGGAGCATCTTGCTCAGTAATTTATCTTTCATGAACTATACTGACCCTTGGCTTTTTTGCGCACGTCATCAGCAAAGTGAATTGCCGCCGCCACGGCTGCATAGTGTTCTTTGCGAATCTCATCCCCAATTTCCACCAAAGCGTGGATAGAACGAGCCGTAGGCGGATCTCTTTTTATAGGCACGCCGGCTTCGGACGCTGCTGCTCGGATTGAGGCGGCAATTTTATCCACGCCCTTTGCCACGCAAACCGGCGCACCGCCT
This sequence comes from Pseudomonadota bacterium, assembly GCA_039183665.1. Classification (GTDB taxonomy): domain Bacteria; phylum Pseudomonadota; class Alphaproteobacteria; order Caulobacterales; family Parvularculaceae; genus Hyphococcus. The sequence goes on from JBCDBM010000048.1 coordinate 13,555, forward strand.
TGGTGCCGGTCCCATTGTAGCGCAACGGCGTAGTGAGTCGGGTTGACGATCACCACATTCGCCTTTGGCACATCGAGCATCATCCGGTTGGTCGCGATTTCTCGGGCGCGTTCCTGTCGGGCGCCTTTTAGGGTCGGGTCGCCTTCGGTTTCACGACTCTCTTTTTTGATTTCCTCAAAGCTCATCATGAGCTTCTTCTCATGGCGATATTTCTTCCACGGCATATCTAGCGCAGCGATGCCCGTCGCGACGGCCGTGATCAGTCCAAGGAAGAAAATGGTTTCGCGCAACAATATGGGCCCGGTCGCCTGGACTGGCATCGCGGCCAATCCCGGCAGCTCCAAGAACCGATCTTTGAACGCAAACAGCAGTATGGCGATGATTGCCGTGATCTTTGCCATGCTTTTGACGAATTCACCCAAGCCGTTCGGCCCGTATTTTTGCTTGGCGTTGTCGATCACCGAGAGCCGGTTCATTTTCGGCATGATCTTATTGGGCGCAAAAACGACGGCCCGCTGCGCGGTGAGCGATACGATCGTTGCGACTGCCAATAGGGCGAATAGGGGGCCGATCGCAATAAATAGCGCGCCAATCACTTCCATCACGAAATTTTTGCCGGCCGGCGACATCAGCATGGCTGAAACAGCCTCCGGATTGCGATGAAAGCTGATCATCGCCTCACCCGCCTTTGACGCCATCCATCCGCCTGCGATTAGCACCGCAACGAATAAGGCCAAGTAAGTCGCCGCGGTTGTCACTTCCGCGGAGTAAGCCGTCTCCCCTTGCTCGCGCGATTTCTCGAGCTTTCGTTGCGTCGGGAGATGGGATTTTTCCTGACCCTCGTCCTGTCCTTCGCTCACAAGGCGCCCCCAATGAGCGTCTCGATGAGACCGTCAACAAGGTCCATCCAGGTTGTCAAAATGACCGGTGCGGCAAGAGCCAACAGCGCAAAACCCCCAAGCGTGATTGCAGGCGCGCCGACAAAGGCTACGAGCAATTGCGGCATTGCGCGGTTCGCCGCGCCGATCGCGAGGTTGTACACAAAGCCCAGAACCACAAACGGCAACGCCAAGGTGAACGCCGTCGAGAATGCGAACGCCACACGATCAACCGCCCAAGCGCCTGTGTCGCTAGCGCCCGGAAACTGCCCGAACGGCATAACCGAATAGGACGCGGCCAATGCTTTCACCGCCTGGAAGTGCAACCCCGCAGACACAGCCAAGGTGATCGCTGCAAGCGTCAACACGGCGCCAATGGGCGGCTCGGGCGTATCATCAATGCCGGCGAATAGTTGCGACAACGACAGCGTTTGCGCAGCCATGGAGCCGGCAATTTGGATCGCGTACACGGCAATGCGTATGCTGAAACCGATGATCGCCCCGGCCACTGACTCGGCGGCGATCACCAAGGTGAGGCTGGAAATGTTTGTTGGCGCCACAGGCCCGAGGCCGTTGACGAAAGGCGTTAAAATGAGCGCGATGCCGAGGGCCGCGGCGAGACGGATGCGCATCGGCACGGACCGCTCGCCAAGTCCCGGTAGAAAAAACGCAAGCGCAGAGATCCGCGCAAAAACACCGATCGAAACCGCCGTCTTTTCAAACCCGAGTTCGGTAAGCGGCGCGAGAGCAACAAAGAACTCATCCAACATGGCGTCACGCGACGCCTAAGATTGAAGGCTGCTCTGATGGATCAATCTCGTCGTAAGAGATAACAGAGTTGCGCACGCCTTTCGCGCTCAAAACCGCAGACAAAAACCGGCGACGCCGTGCGCTGGTGACAATTGCTGGAAAGGCCCCTTCGGACACTGCGGATGAGATTTTTTCACGCACGGAGCTCGCCAAGCGATTAAAGTCGGCCGGCGCGAGCGCCACATCCGCAACCCCATTTTCTTTCTCGGTTTCATGCTCGGTGAAGAGCTGCTCCCATTCAGGTCCCAATTGAATAAGGGGCAATCGACCGCCCTCATCGCGCAGCTTGGCGACGAACTGATATCCGATCCGTTGTCGGACATATTCGGCGATCTGCTCTGGCGCGGTGAACGCAGAGCGCGCCTCGGCGATGCCCTCCAAAATGACGGGCAAATTGCGAATTGAAATCTGCTCCTGAAGGAGGAGACGCAGGACCGACTGCACTAAGTCATGAGGTGTTTTGTCGTTGATGAATTCATCAAGCAGTTTGCGGTTCGACTCAGCGCGGGCGGGATCTGATGTTGACGCAAATTCGTCAAGGGTCCGCCGAAGCGATCGGCGCGTCATCAGTTTCGCAAAGTTGCCCTTGATGACCTCCAGCAAATGCGTGGCGGCGACTTCGGCGGGCTCGATAATAGGCAGGCCAAGTTCGGCGGCGTCTTCTTGGTGATCGCTCGCGATCCATCGCGCAGGGGCGCCGTAAACGGGTTCTTTCACGTTCCGCCCTGGCGCATCCAACGGCGTATCCTCAAGGGTGAGAACCAAAACGCCGTTTGGATCGATGATATTACGCGCGACTTCAACACCGTGTATACGGATGACATATTCATTCGGCTCAAGGGCCGCATTATCCGTCAATCGAATGGCCGGAACGATGAAGCCAAACTCCGCGGCGACATATTTGCGAATTTTTGATATCCGATTGTCCAGACCGGCCTCGGACTCCATGGCGATGGGCACAAGGTCCGGCGCAAATTCCACGTGGATTTCGTCAAGGTCTAGTACATCGCCAAGTGAGGGTTCTTTAGGCGCTTCGTCTTCTGCCACCTCAACCGCTTTTGCTTTTTCCGCTTGTGTTTCCGCCTGGCGCAACGCGTAGATCGCAAGACCGCCAAGCAAAATCGCGCCTGCAATGAAAGGGGCAAACGGCAAGCCAGGCGCTAAGGCGAACACAACCAACATGCCTGCGACAGCGATTAATGCGGCCGGGTGTTCTGTAAGCTGATTGAAAAGCGCTTTGTCAGCAGACCCCAGGACGCCGCCCTTGGACAACAAGAGGGCGGCGGCGATGGAGATGATGACCGCGGGAATTTGCGAGACGAGACCATCGCCGACCGTCAAGATCGAATAGGTTTCGATGGCTTGGCCGAATGTCAGATTGTGCACGCCCATGCCAATGGCCAGCCCAACGATGAGGTTGAGTAGCGTGATCAGCAGCCCGGCAATTGCATCGCCTTTGACGAATTTGGATGCACC
>JBCDBM010000049.1:0-16696 GCA_039183665.1 Pseudomonadota bacterium
CCGGGCGGTCCGCGCCGACGACTATACCAACTTCACGGAGGAGCTCCGGTTCACGTCGGATTACCTCTTCGATAGCTTGGACTTCATTGTCGGCGTTTACTACGAAAACAGTGATCTCGCCCGTTTTCAATCGTCCGACATCAATTTCGTAGCTGCTGGTCTTGGACCGATCCTGCTTCAGCGCAATGAGCCCTGGCAGCAGCAAACAGAAACGATCGCTGCGTTCGGTCAAGTTCGTTATGATGTAATAGATCGTTTACGATTGATCGTCGGCGGCCGGTTTGCGCATGAAACGAAAGACTTCAATTTCGATCGCTACTATCACGAATACGGAACCGACGACTCGTTGTCCCCAACTGCGCCCCTCGGGCCTTTCGATCCGGCGGTGTCGGCGTCAGCTAGCCGGTCCGAAGACAAGTTTACGCCTGCTGCGACGTTGCAATATGAGCTCAACGATGACGTCAATGTATACGCATCATATGCTCAGGGGCATAAGACAGGCGGCTTTAGCGACCGCATTGACGCGGCTGGCGTCGACTTCGATTTCGATGCTGAAGACAACACCAGCTATGAACTCGGGATGAAGGGCATATTCTTCGACGGATCGCTGACGGCCAATTTGACGCTCTACTATATGGATGTGGAGGGTTTGCAATTAGCTACGCAGGTGCCGGGAACTATTCCAGCCTTCTCGGTGAACAACGCCGCGGAGGTCACGAGCAAGGGCGTGGAGTTCGATGCTCAGTTCCGTCCTAATGATCTGTGGACCATCGGTATCGACTATGCCTACTCAGATGCGACCTATGATGAATTTGTTGGTACACCCGATTGTCCGGCAAGTGCTGTGAATTCGTCGGGTGAGTGCGATCTGTCTGGGTTCCCGTTGATATTTGCGCCGAAGCATAGCGGAAACGGGTTCATTGAAGTCTTTGACGATACCGCGTTTGGACAATGGGGCGCGGGCGCCCGCTTCAATGCGAGCTTCTCCGATGAGTACTTCACCGATATCGCCTATGCGGACTCTTCTTTTGAAGACGGGTATGGCATATTCGGCGCGAGTATTCGGCTAGTGTCGCCGGACGAAAATTATACGATTTCTTTGGTCGGTAAAAACTTGACGGAAGAAGTTGTACTGCAATGGGGAATTCCCAGCGGGCCAAACTCTCTAGCGTCGTTACGCGCGCCGCGAGAAATTGCGGTTCGTTTCTCCGCGCAATTCTAGTTCCTCCTGAAGGTGCGCCGCCGGGTCGTCAGTGCTTAGCGGCGCACATTTTTAGTCGGGAGTGTTTGCGGTGAGAGAGCAATAATAGGATGCTTAAATGCCTGTTGTGACGCCTAAAAATGAGACCGTTAAATCCCTAAGTGGATTGCATCTCTATCATAGCGGCATTTCAAATTGTTCTATGCGTGTGCGTCTCGCGCTAGAGGAAAAAAGGCTCCCTTGGGAGAGTCATCACCTAGACATAATCAAGAAAGAGCATCTAACGCCCGAGTATTTTGGCGTTCACCCAAAAGGGCTCGTGCCTTCTTTGGTGCATAATGGCGTCGTTATCATCGAGTCTGATGATATCATTGACTATATTGACAGAGAATTCCCCGAGCACCCTCTGCGACCAACCGGCGAGGGTGAGCTCAATCTCATGTACGAATGGCTTCATCGCGCGACCCGTATCCATGTCAAGGCGGTCAAGACTCATATTTATGAGAAGCGCATTGCGGGAAAAATGGCTCAAGATGCAGCCGAAGAAGAACGGTACAAAGAGCTTCAGGGTGACGCGGAACTTTTAGAGTTTCACCATAAGTCGAGTACGGGATCGTTTTCTCAGCAAGAACTCGCGAAAGCGAAAGCAACGCTCGACGAGTGTTTCGACGACTTGGAGCAGGCGCTGTCTGACGCGCCATGGGTCGCCGGAGAAAGCTACTCATTAGCGGATATTGCTTGGATCCCGTTGCATTTCACTCTCGAAGCTTTGGCTGGGTATTCTTTCTCGGATCGACCAAATGTGCGCCAGTGGGCGCAACGTGTTCAAGAAAGACCAAGCTTCAAGCAAGGGGTTCTCGAATGGTGGCCGGGTTGATGGTCGGCGCAGATTGTTACGAGGTCCAAGGTCATTGAGGGACGATCGATTGTGAGTATCTATGCTTGAGCTCTATCACCATGGTTCGTCAGTTTGCGCGGCAAAAGTCCGTTTTGCGCTCGCAGAAAAAGGTGTAGCGCCTGACAAGATGCACTACATCGATATACTCAAAGGCGAACAGTTTGACCCCGCATATTTGGAGATTAACCCCAAAGCAGTAGTGCCGGCGCTCGTTCACGATGAGCGCATCATCAATGAATCCACGGTCATTTGCGAGTATATCGACGATGCGTTCCCCGGTGCGTCGTTGATACCGGATGATCCCTACGAACGCACAAAAATGCGCTTATGGACAAAGGCGGTAGACGAACACCTTCACCCTGCTTGCGGCGAGCTGACATTTGTTTGCTGTCATCGACACATCGTGATGCGTTTGCCAGCTGAAGAATTAGAAAAATTCCTGGAAAGCACGCCAGATGAATCGGTCACAAACACATGGAAAAAAAGAAAACAAGACATCGTTAAGCACGGTTTTGAAACGCCGGGGATCGAGAGCACGATTCGTCTTTACGACAGTTATCTATTCAAAATGGAAGATACGTTGAAAGACGGTCTTTGGCTGGCAGGCGAGCACTTCTCGCTCGCGGATGTGGGCCTAACGCCTTATGTCAATCGATTGGACATGCTCTCAATGGCTGGCATGTGGCAGAGCGGACGATTGCCAAACGTGGCGGCGTGGTTTGAGCGTATCAAATCAATGCCCAATTTTAAGTCGGCGTTTCTGGATTGGTGTCCCGAGGACTTGACCCACGACTTAAAAGAATTTGGCGCTCATAGTTGGCCAGATGTGAAACGTATAATCGGACTTTAATAGGAGCGCTTTATGGGACGCTTGACGAATAAGGTGGCTGTCGTAACGGGCGGCGCCCAAGGTATTGGCAGGGCTTACGCGGAGTGCATGGCCGAGGAGGGCGCGAAGGTCGTTATCACAGATATTCTCGATACGGCGCCGGCCGTGGATGCCATTGTCGCAGCAGGCGGCGAAGCGATCGGCCTTAACACCGACGTTACTTCAAATGACGCATTAGCGGATATGGTTCAAAAGGCGGAAGCGGCGTTTGGTCCAATTGAGGTGCTTGTCAACAATGCGGCAATTTTCGGCAGCATAGAACTCAAGCCTTTTACTGAGATTTCAGAAGACGAATGGGATCTCATCATGCGCGTTAATGTTCGAGGGCCGTTCCAAGCAGTCAAAGCGGTTCTGCCCAGCATGAAAAAAGTGGGACGCGGAAAGGTCATCAATATCTCCTCCGGCACCGCGTTGCGTGGGGCGCCCATGTTCCTTCATTACGTTTCGTCCAAAGGCGCCGTGATCGCCCAAACGCGCGCTATTTGCCGTGAGCTGGCGAAAGACAACGTTCAGGCCAATACAATCATCATTGGGCTGACTGAAAGCGAAGCGGTTGTGCAAAACGAGAAGATGTTGGGTGCTTCAAAAGCGCCGACGCTCGCTATGCGGGCCATTCAACGGCCAATGTTGCCTGAAGACGTTTTGGGCGCGCTGTTGTTCCTAGCCAGCGAAGATAGCGATTTCATTACGGGCCAGAGCATCAATGTGGATGGCGGTGCGCTCAACCAGTAGTCCTTCGACAATGGCGGAACAGAGACGGCCGCAACCGGCAACAGATTCAGCCATTATATCGATGCCAATAGCAAAACGAGATCAAACACCCATGACTAATGCGCTCCATCACTTGGCTAAACCGGTTTTCAGCCTTTGTGTATTTTTACTCGTCGCTTGCGGTCCTAGCGCCGAAGGCGAGCTTCGGGATGGCGACGACTCATTGATAGATACGCATACTGAAGATACAGCAACAGAAGCCTCGTCAATACCGCCCGACGCGCATGAAGCGGCAGACATAATTGTGACTGTGCTGGGATCGGGAACGCCAGTGCCGAGCGCCACGCAATTCGGATCGGCCGTGCTCGTTCAAGCGGCCGGAAAGCACTTTATGTTCGATTGCGGGCGAGGGTGTACGACGCGTCTTGCGCAGCTGGACCCCAGCTTGATCGCTAAGGTTGACCACCTATTCGTGACCCATTTTCACTCAGATCATCTTATGGGGATTGATGACCTCCTTCTGAACGGCTGGACGCAAGGACGAAAAGCGCCGCTCAAAACATGGGGGCCGGTAGGCACCAATGATATGATGCTTGCTATTCAAGAAGCGTTTAGAGTGGACATCGATCAGCGCAAATCTGACGGTGTCCCTGCGCCGAGCGCAGCGCTGGATGATTACTATACAGACTTACCGGCAGAAGGCGGACTCGTTCTTGACGAAGACGGGATAAAAATAACGGCGTTTATCGTCGATCACGGAAGTGTCGAACCGGCTTATGGTTATAAGCTGGAGTATAACGGTCGCGCCGTTGTTATTTCCGGCGACACAACAGAAACGCCGTCATTGTATGAATATGGACGGGGCGCTGATGTCTTGTTGCTTGAAGTCGTCTCCCCGTCGATGACCGAGTACATTGCGACGCACTTTTCGCAAAAACAGTTGGAAAAAGTTCTTTCTCTTCACTTAACCGCCGAACAAGCATCTGACATCTTCAACGGCACAAACCCTCGGATCGGCGTTTACTATCACACCTCTAGAGGCGGAAATTCTGTCGACTCTTTGTTGAGCGTGACCAACGCCTTGTATGCTGGCGAGGTCGTTGTGAGCCATGATTTGTTCCAGATTTTAGTTGGCGAGCAGATATATGTCCGCGATATGAGCCCTGAAGGGCTCGGCGGTTGACGGCGTGCTCTTCGCCAAATGAGTCCTGATCTAAAACTGTATCACTATCCCTTGAGGGCTTGCTCACACGTGACCGTATGCGCGTTGGAGGAGGCACGGCTGTCATATGACGACGTCGCCGTCGACATTCGAAAACCAGACCGAAGCGCCGAACACCTTCGCGTGCATCCTGAGGGAAAGGTGCCGGCTCTGCTGGTAGACAATACGCCGATCACTGAGAACGCGGCGATTTTGGTTTATTTACATTCGCTGGCCCCCCATGCGGCGCTATTCCCAACGACGAATGATCCCTTCATTCATGCAACGCATATTGCGGACTTAGTTTGGATTTCATCAACGCTCCATCCCGCAATTCGGCAGGTCCGTATGCCCATGCGGTTTACTGACGGAGACCCGTCTGGGGTCCAAAACAAAGGCATTGAGTTTGCGACACAGTTCCTTGAACGGATTGAACGACGTCTCATCGGTCAGCCATGGTGGTACGGCGCCAATTGGTCGATCGTCGACGTGTATATCAGTTGGGCGATCACGACGGGCGCGAGTTCCGGCTCACTGCCGATGGAGAGATTTCCGAAAATCAAGAGCCATTTAGAACGGGTGCGATCGCGTTCTAGCTTCGAGCGCGCAATAACAAGACAAAGGCTTTCTCAAGAAAAATTCGGCATCGAGTTTCCTGACGAGTGGAAAACGATTTAGCCTCTGCTCAGAGCACTGGGTAAGGAAGCGTTCTTGCCAAGGACAGTGATGTTATTGCTTTTCGCTAATCTGACGGCGCGCTCGAATCGCCTTCGTTCACGCGTTTGCGAAGTTGGATGGCGGTGCTTAGGTAATAGTTGCGAGCCGTTGCGGTCAGTTTTGTTTCGGCTAGCGCCGTCAGCGCCTCTGCTTTAACGGACAGTGCGGTTTCGTTGTCGGGCTCTATTGCTAACACGTGATCAGATAACTGCGCGGCCCATTGGTTGTCATCTTCCGCCAGCGCCTCGGTCGTTTTTTGTACGAGCGCATCGACACCGCCCGCCAAATCGGCAAGACGCTTTGCTTCTTCTACGTCGGAGAGCGGGAACAAATTGGTCGCGTTACCGTCAAACCAACCCAGGTAACCCGAAAAAATAGCGCGGATCGCCCATTCCGGATTGCCATAATAGGGTTGTAAGTAATCGAGTTTCTGAAACTTATTCGGAAGCTCGACATACTCCACAAGCTGATTTGGGGTCATGCCCTTATTGATGCCTTCGACGGTTTTCATAAATACAAATTCGATTGCATCTCGATAGTTGGTGAGTGTTTTTCGCGCGTCCTTGGCGTCTACAATTGGGCGCGTGTGTCCGCCGACCACAGCGGAGGGTTCTTCGGCGAGGACGTTATCAATCGCATCAATCCAATGGAGGATATTGCGATACTCCGTTCCTCGGATGGCGTATAAGTTTGGCCAAGACTTGTAAAAATTATCGCCGGTGAAGGCGATTTTTTCGTCTGGGAACCACACATAAAGATGATCTTGAGTTTCTCCCCCCGTAGCAACCAAATCTAATTCGAGCCCGGCAACTTCAAGCCTGTGACGGCCGTCTTTGTGGAAATGCGTTGGCGGTATTTTCTGGCCTTTTTCGAACACGCCTGCGCCGCGTCTCGGCCAGTAAGCTCTCGCGACTCCGTTATTGATACGTTGTTCGGGCGATAGCATGAAACCCGCTTGCATCGCGCCGCGGCGGGTTTGAATTCTTATGCCCGCACTTTCTAAGAACCGTTGTTCATGTCCAAACCCGTCCCGAGCCCAGATCTCTGTTTCTGGAGAGTCCACAAATGCGGAGACCCCGCCAATGTGATCGCCGTGACCATGGGTAAAGATGATCGCTTTGATGGGCTTGTCGACGATGTCCCGGAAATCCTCACGTATTTCCGCTCCGCTGATGGCGTCAATACCGGTATCGACAATCACGACGCCGTCCGTTCCTTCGATCATGCTTACTGTTGAGACGCCATACCCCACTGCTGTGTAGACGCTGTAAGACACTCTAATAATATCTTTTTCGAATTCCGCGTTTCGTTCTTTGAGGCGTTGCGTCGCTTCAGACTCGGCGGCAAGTTCACTTGGCGCCAATACGATACCAAATGAGGCGATCGCGCCGCCGATCGCTGCAACGGTGCGTGCGATACCTGCATTTATCATCATTGTATCATCGCCTTTCAATCAAGTGCGGCGGAGATCGATTTCCCCGCCGCGCAATTACTTCCAATCAGATTTAGGCGAGCGCCGCACTAGAAGTTGGTTCTAAAGTTAACCCCATATTGGCGCTTGCCGAAACTGCCAATTCGACATGAGTAATTAAAGCCCCCGACCGGACCATCTTGCAGGCCTGAGCAGTGGAACTCTTCGGTTAAGTTGTCGCCATAAACGCGTATGACGTGCTGCATCTCGTCGCCAAATGCATAGGCGAGGCTCGCGTTGACGTAGTTTTGCGACGGCGCGGTGGCGCGCGTCGTCTCTTGGCCGAAGGTGTAGAAATAGTCTGAAGCGTAACGCCAAGACGCCGTCGCACTGAGTTCGCCGCCGGCGATTTCGGTCATGTAGCGCGCTAAAACGTTCACGGTAAGATCGGGCGTATTCGTCACCTCATCGCCTTCGTCAACGGATGAGCCCGCGGGGATCCCGTCAGCGTCTGTCACTTCGGTGTCCACATAGCCAACTGCTGCTTGTAGATACCAGTTTTCATTGGGCGCGAATTGCGCTTCTAGCTCTGCGCCGATTAGCCTTGTCTTCGGAACATTGAGCAGTTCAGCGTTGCCGCCAATGACGTCGAAGAGTTGCAGATCCTCCCAGTCATAATAGAACGTCGCGCCGTTCAACTGGAGACGGTTGTCCGCGAGCGTCGACTTGAAGCCAATTTCATAGGCTTTGAGAAACTCTGGCCCGATCGGCAATTCGCCTGTGGCGATCGGTCTGTTATCGTATGCGCCGCCTTTAAAGCCTTTCGAGGCGCTGACATATATCAGGGTCGGACCCGCCCAGGAGTAATCCAGGCCGACTTTCCATCCGATTTCTTCGAGCTCTTGAGATGGCGATTGAAGATTCGTTGGGCCGAGCTGGCCCGGCGTAAATCCCGGGCATCCTTCAGCACGCACATCTCGGTTGATGTCGCTAATGCCGTTGAGGCTGGGGACAAAGCCGCAAACGATGCGAGACCACCCATCAGTAGGCGTTGCGAGTTTGTCGTCGGTGAAGCGAATGCCCGCTGTTAAATTCAGCGCATCAGTGATCTGATAATCAGCCTGTCCGTAGACAGAAAAATTATCATACTCGCTGTCTATTATGATGCCCGGGCTGGCGCCAGCGCCGCCGCCAGCTGCGGCCGCGCGCACCCACGTATCTTGCTCAGATTCTTCTGTCGTATAATACAACCCTACAAGCCAACGGAATATATCCGAGTTATTCGAAGTCAGCCGCGCTTCTAACTGAAGAACTTCCCAAGACCCATCTTGGACGTTTCCGAAGCCCGTAAAATCAGCAATATTAACGCCGAACAAAGACGTTTCGTCATATGACGCTAAGAGCGTGAGATCTGCAAAACCCTCGAACCCATGCGTAAGATTCGCCCGTACGCCCTCCCATTTGGCTTCGTATCCGGCCTCAGGATGGACGTATGTTTTGCCGAAATCTGTAGAGTAGTTGATTAGACGATTGAACGGGCCAGGTTCTGGATTGACGATGACCAATCCCGTGCCTTGGTTGAACTGATCTAACAGAAACGGATTGGCGGCCACTTCAGCTTCGGTGGCGCGAACAAAGTTGTCGCTACGCATCCCAGAGTCTTCGCCTGGCGCGTCGCTCAACGTCGGATCAACAGCGCCCGTCGCTAGGCGATTGCCGCGATATGCGTATGCATTGTCCTCGCCCCGCGTCTCGCCAATCGATAACCCGATATTGAGACTTGTGCTGTCTGCAACATCATATTGCAGGTTCAGCCGCGCGCCGTAGCGATCATATCCGCCGCCGGTCGCGTCGCCTGAAATCGCGTCTTCCCAAAGGCCGTTGAAGTGGTCGCTCATCCCAGAGATACGAATAGCGAGGTTTTCCGCGAGGTCTAAACCCAGTGCTCCTTCGAACTCAACCAGTCCGCCATTGCCGCCCCCAAGTGAGGCGTAGCCGTTTATGCCGTCGCCGGGCGTTGCTTTTTTGGTATGCCATACCATCGCACCGCCAGTGGTGTTGCGGCCGTAAAGCGTGTTTTGCGGGCCGCGCAAGACCTCGACGCGATCCATATCAAAAACGCCAATGGTGCTGACAAAAGGTGATACGATTGAAACATCGTCTATGTAGGTGCCCACTGATTGTTGTGCGGAGATATGGAAGTTATCTGTGCCAACGCCCCGAATTGAGACGCCTGAATTATAGCTTGATCGAACGTTCAAACCGAGATTCGGGAAAGCCTCAACAATATCGTCCGTATCTGATATGCCCGCTTCTTCTAGTCCATCGCCATCGAGCGCGTTGATCGCAATCGGGACATCGTTAACGGACTCGGCGCGTTTCTGCGCTGTCACGACGATCTGATCAAGCTGCGCGATTGCTGACGTCGACGGCAACACAGCGGCCAACGCGATTCCGCTCGTCGCGGTCAATATAATGGACTTTTTCATCTTTCCCTCCCTCAGTGCTACAGTCAGCGTTTTTGTTTTGGTGCTGATTATAGGGTTTACTGTGTGCTATTTTCTGATGTGCGGCGCTAACTCTATGGTTGTGTGCGCTTTATTCCTGGTTTGATCGCAGGTTCGTTCTTTTTCTTCGCCCTCCAACCAGCATTTTGCGATTTTCACTTGTTCCGCTGTGAGTGAATAATTTTCAAAAGTCGTGATTTTAATTCCGCTCACGAATGTTCATCTGAGTGTCGCCATAGACGCATGGAGCCGCGATATGCGTGCGGCTCTGAAAACAACTAAAAGACTCGAAAGCAAGTCATTTGAGCATGCGCTAGAATCGATAACCGTACTGCACTGCACGCGCGATTGTGCGATGCGATATCGCGATAAAGGTATGCGGTGGATTGGAGAAAAATTCACCCAAGATGAAGAAATTTCTTCACTCGTCGGGTGGCGCGTCCGTTAGGTTGTGAACCGTCGGACGCGACGCACAGAGTTGCATTGTTTGCAATGATCCGTTGAGAAACGGTTTAACGGAAACCCTCAAGGAGACCTTATCAGGCGGGAACTGGTACAGATCAGAATGAGCGTACGTTCGGGGTTTGGACCAAAGAGTGTATTATTTACGCGTATTCTTCTGGGGTCTCGCATCCAGAAGTTCAATCCAAAATCCAAACGGGGGACCATAGCTTAGTCAACACAATAACAACACGGAGGAGCTTATGCAGGAACTGCGACTATGGATTGGCGGGGAATGGCGCGATGCGAAAAACGGCGAGACCTTTGATGTCCTCAATCCGATTGATGACAGTCACTTCGCCACCGCTGCGAAGGGAACATCAGACGATATACGTTTGGCGGTGTCTGCGGCCAAAGAGAGCTTTCCTGCGTTCAAGCGCACGCTTCCAAAAGAGCGTGAAGCGTGGCTGTCCGCGGCGGCGGATCTTATGGTCCGTCGAAAGACGGATATCGTCGACTGTCTAATCGATGAAATCGGTTCGCCCCTGCAAAAAGCGCTGTTCGAATGGGATAAAGGCGTTTCAATGACACGCGCGGCTGCGGGACTGGCGAGACAAGTGCGTGGCGAGACAATACCGTCCGACGCTCCGGGGAAGGTTTCGATGTCCATCAGAACGCCGCGCGGTGTCGTCGCCTGCATCACGCCTTTTAATGTCCCCTTCATAAAGGCGACACGGTTGGCGGCGAATGCGCTAGCCGTCGGCAATACTGTTGTCATGCTACCGTCGGAAATGGCGCCCAAAATCGCCACGATCGTTGCCGACATTTATAACGACGCCGGAATCCCCGCCGGGGCATTTAACGTTGTCACGGGGTATGGCCACGAAATCGGCGACTCGCTGACGGGCCACGTAGATGTTGACTTCGTGACATTCACTGGATCGACTGTCGTGGGCCAGCATATCAACGAGCTATGCGCCAAAAATAAAACGCCCGTCACGCTTGAACTCGGAGGTAAGAGCCCAACGGTCGTTCTAAACGACGCTGACCTCTCGCAACTCATTCCACTGGCGGTGCGTTCAGTGCTCTTAAATTCCGGACAAGCCTGCATTGGATCTAGTCGTTTTTATATTGAGCGGCCCCTATACGATCAATTCATCGACGTGTTTTCCAAAGCCATGTCGCAGATCGGAATGGGTGACTTACGAGACGCCAACACTGTGGTTGGGCCAATCATTTCCGATCGACAGCGAGCGCGCATTCGACATCACATTGAAGATGCTGTTGCGAAAGGCGCGCGCGTGCTCACTGGCGGGGAATGGGACGGCAATTGCTGCCAGCCGACGGTGCTTGCAGGGGTCACCGAGGAGATGACAGTCTGTAAGGAGGAGACATTTGGTCCTGTGACATCTGTCTATCCTATCGATAGCTATGAAGAGGGCTTGGAGAAGGCGAACGACACAGAATACGGATTGTCCTCGGCGATCTTCACAAATGACATCACCAAAGCAATGCACTTCGCCGAAAATATCGGCGCAGGCATGTGCCACATTAATGGACCCACAATCCAAGACGAACCGCATGTGCCGTTCGGCGGCAATGGCGAAAGCGGCGTCGGGCGCGAAGGCACAGACGCCGATCTGGAGGCAATGACAGAACTAAAATGGGTGACGATACAGCTTTAGTGTTGACGTATTCTTAGAATTGCGCGTCGCCGGAATTGGTTGTCTTGAAAGCTTGCGCCATTTTCGCCGAACTGATCGAATGGGGATACGCGCTTCAGAAATAGTCCAGCAAAAGGCCTCAAAACACAGCCCGGCAATTTAGAAGACGCTCAGTCGTTGGATTACCGCTCCGCTATGGCGGGTTTGCGATTCGAGCCCTTACGGATAAACATCGTCAAAAAAAATGTGGAATAGGTGAGGCGAATGAACGAATTTCAAGAAGGCTGGAAACCGCTTCTGGCCGCGACGATCGGCACAATGTGTGGCTTGTTTACGATCACCAATTACACCCAAGGTTTTTTTGTTGGGCCAGTGATTAGTGAGTTCGGGTGGACGCCGGGGCAGTTCTTCCTAAGCTACACGATTTTGATGTGCGCAGGTCTGATCACCGCGCCGATCGTCGGTTCGCTGACGCAAAAATATCCGCTGCGAACGCTTGGGTTAGTCGGCCTGATCGGCCACGCCCTGGGCTACGTTGTTATCTCGCTTAATCCCAATTCGTTATTAATCTGGTACGCCAGTTGGGCCCTGGTCGCGGTCGTCGCTGCTGGGTCGTTGCCAATCATTTGGACGACAGTCATCAATGGGTGGTTTGTTAAAAATCGCGGTAAGGCGATTGGCATTACAATGGCGGGCACGGGCTTGGGCGCCTTTCTAATGCCGCCGGTCGTCGAGTATTTTATCTCAAATTATGGATGGCGCTCCGCTTACCGTTTCATCGGCATGGGCCCGCTATTCTTGGCGGCGCCCATCGTTTGGTTTTGGTTTCGAGAGAAAGTGCAAAGCGCGAAACATGCGAATACAGACAACGTCCCGTCGGGCGATTCAATAAAACTATCAGATGACGAGTTGTCGGACGGGGCGGGGCAGCGCGAAATAAGCGATCACACATGGGGCATGACCCGAGAGCAAGCGATGAAATCCAGCAAATTCTGGATTCTCGGCGCGGTCTTGTTTTTGACCGCATTCGTAATTGTGGGCCTGTTATCCAACTTCGAGCGTATTGTTGGGGCGAAACAGGTCGACCGGGAGACCATTGCGTCTGTCGCTGCATTGATCGGTATTTCTGTCGTTGTTGGAAGGCTGCTTGTCGGCGCACTGGTCGATCGGTTCTGGGCCCCAGCCGTGGCCGCTACGTTCTTTGTGTTTCCCATCATCGCGATCATTCTCTTATTGTCGGCGCCATTCACTGCCGTCACAGGGGTGATGATCGCGATCTTGATTGGTCTCGCGGCCGGCGCGGAGCTTGATCTGTTGGCGTACCTAACCAGCAAGTATTTTGGGCCGAAGCACTACGCGAAAGTGTTTGGGGCGATCTTCGCGTTCTTTACCGTGGGCGCTGGATTGGCGCCGCCCGTTTTCGGAGAATTCGCTGTGCTTATGGGCGGCTACCAAACCGCGCTTATACTGGGGTGTTTCGCTTTTGCGATCTCTATCGGCCTATTTTTGGCCCTTGGACAATATCCAAAAGAAGCGATGCAAGAGATAGATCGCTGAAGGTCCGCGCTCTACTTTGCGGCTGGCTTAAGTGTCTTTGCGTTTTTCGACCTGGTGCTGGTCTTCGATGAGACCGATCTTCCAGTATCCGGAGATATAAGCGTTCTCGCGGCCGATTTTGCGTTCTTTCAAAATATGGTCGCGGATCGCCATGGTTGAGTTGTGTTCTCCAGCGGCGAAAATGCTGAGTGACGCCTCGGGTATTTCTATGGCCTTGATGCGTTCGAGCTGTTGGTTACTGATCTCATGCGGCGTTGGATGAATGAGCCAATGCACGTTGATGCCCGGTGGCGCGGTGATGGGATACGCGTCTTCGGCGGTCGTAACCTCAAAAAAAGCGACGCCTTTAGCAGTCTTGGGCAGCGCTTCTATTGCGGCGGCCGCCGCGGGCAAGGCGCTCATGTCAGCGCAAAACAAGAACCATGTCGCATCGAGACGGTTTAACTTTAGCGGACCGGGTCCGGCTACGCCCGCGAAGTCACCAGCACGGCATGTCAGCGCAAATCGGCTCGCTGGTCCTTCATCGCCATGCGCGACGAAGTCGACATCAAGTTCGTTTGTATCGGCGCGATAGTCTCGGACGGTATAGGTTCGCGTGGTTGGCCGATTCCCGGATTCAAGACGCATACGGAACTCTTCCTCCCCAATGCCCATGTCGGGAATGAGTAATTTAAAGTTGGCGCCATTTCGATCTGTTGGAAAACCGATCAGCTCATCACCGGTGAACGTCACCCGCTGCATATTGGGCGTTAAACGCGTTGAGCGTTTTACTACAACAATACGCACTGGTGGTTTTTTGCGACTATTAGCCATTTAAGAAAATTAACGCCTTAGGGGTCCAAAGGTCTTTGCGACCTCGATTGGTTGAATAGATGAACACGCATCCAAGCAGGAATTTGTTCGGTGATCAATGTCGAAAGATCGGCGCTCCGTCAGCATCTGCGAGCAACTGCGCGTGATTTACCCGTGGGCTTTGTCACCGCCACCACGTCGAACGATTAATTGGGAAGCTCGTCAGCAGCCTCCTTTAGCATCTTGAAGAAGGCGGTCGCCGCAGGCGACAGCTCGGTGTTGTTCCGAGTCAAAACGCCGATCGGCCACGCATCATCAGACAGTTCGAATGGCACAATAGCGATCGCGCCGGCATTGCGTTCGATTTGCGTTTGTTGAGCGGATGTGATCGCGATGAAATCGCTATTCAAGACCATGCTGCGCATAATGACGACGGAATTTGATTCGACGCAGGCCATATCGCTGCTCAATCCAGTCTCTTTCATAATGGCTTCGTAGACGTGTCGTGCTGGCGTCGTTTTGGGCGGAAGCACCCATCGCGAATCGTTAAGGTGTTCAACGCGGACTTTCCGTCTCTTGAACAGGGCGTGATCCGACCTTGCGACTAGATGTAACGTATCGTCGCAAAGATGCGTTGTTGTTACGCCGGGTTGCGGGGATAGCGGTCGCGTCCCTGTAATGATCATATCCAGGTCGCCAGCGGCTAACGCCGACGTCATTTGACGATGCGAGGCTTCGCGTGTGGAAACGCTGATATTGGGATATCGTGCAATAAATTTATCGAGAGCGGCGGGAACGATGATGGACCGCGTTGACGGTAACGTGCCGATCGTAACGCTGCCGACTATTTGCCCATCAAGGCTCTGCAAATCTTCTAGTGCGTAACGCAGTTCAGCGAAAATTAGACTGATATTGCTGAGTAAATACTCGCAAAACTCTGTCGGTCTGAGCCGCCCACCTGTTCTGCGTTCGAAAAGCGCGAGATCCAACTGCGCTTCTAGTTCGCGAACGAATTTATAAATGGCGGATGGCGTTAACGCCATTTCACTGGCTGCAATTTTCACATCGCCGGACTTCGCGAGTGATACCAGGGTCGCCATGCGTCTTGCGCTCACGTCCATCGAAAAGATTGGTATATGCGAAGCTGGTCGCGGACGAGAGTGATGCGTTTGGTAATACTCGTTGGCCTGATCGAGAATTCTTTTGATCGTAGACAGCCTTTTCGCAAAAATCTGGCCGTACTTGTTTGGCGTTAGCCCTCGAGGCGATCGGTCAAAGAGACTGAGACCTATCTGCTTTTCAATTTCATGAATCGATTTTGTCACAGCCGTTTGCGAACGCCGCAGTGTTTTTGACGCATGCGTGACGTTGTGGAGTTCCGCTACGCGTAGAACCGCTTTGAGTTGACGGAGACTATAGCTGTGAAGATGGGATTCCATGTTGACGGCGTGAGAAGTCTGTTTTTCGGTTTTTGTTATCGGGCGCAGAATACTCGCGGGTGTCTCGTAGCGCTACATCAATTGGAAAAAAAGTAATGGTTTTTGGACAAAAATCTTGTTCTTAATCTTCTGCGATTTTGCAATCATGGCAGACGAAAAACAACTCAATAAGCGAGACTAAAGACGGCAACGTCGAAACTATAATCTTCGCCCTTAGGTGCTTGGTTTATTAGCTTCGAAGAAAATTCATGCCGCGAATTCATATGTGGGAAGGAAAACGCAATGGGTGCGGAACTTTTGCGTCGCCTGGATGCCGCCGCTAGTTTTAGTCGACCGTCATTTAGCCCCGCCTCTGCTAAAGGCAGATATAGTCCGCATCGGACGTAGAGCCCGATGCCCTTGTATGCGAGACAACTGCGGATTGACCGAGATGCCCGAGATCGCGGCGGACTGAAGGCCAAAAAATGACTGATCTAACAGGAAAGAGAATTGTCGTTACCGGGTGTGCGTCTGGAATTGGTGCGGCGACCACTCAGACACTGAGAGCGCGCGGTGCGTATGTCATCGGTGTAGATCGCACAGAAACAACAGAAGCAAACGAGTTTTGGCGGACAGATCTTTCGGATAAGACGTCAATTGAGCGCTTGGTTGACGGATTGTCGGAGAACATTGACGGCTTGGCCAACATAGCCGGCTTGCCGCCAACGGCGCCCCCCGAAATTGTCATTAAAGTTAATCTTGTCGGCTTGAAGTATCTGACTGAAGGGTTGGCCCCAAAGCTTGCTGAGGGCGCTTCTATTGTCAATTTGGCCTCACTTGCCGGTTTCGGTTGGGCTCAATCGACGCCTCTAATTAAAGAAGCTGAGGGGCTCGATTTTTCTGATGTTGCAGCTTTCGTCGAGGCGAACGGCATCGATAAAGAGCAGGGGCGTTCTTACTTTTTCTCTAAGGAAGCCATCATCGCATGGACCATCAAGAACCGCTGGGTATGGCGTGATAGAGGCATACGGATGAATTGTGTTTCGCCAGGGCCTGTCGAAACCCCGATCCTAAAAGACTTTTTGGAGACATTGGGTGAACGAGCCGAAGAGGACATGAAAGTGATGGATAGGCCTGGGCGTCCGAGCGACATCGCACCTGTCATTGCGTTTATGCTTTCTGATGATTCAGCATGGCTTCGCGGATTTAACCTGTGTGTTGATGGGGGTATGTCCTCTCATATTCTCTCCAGCATGCATGGTCTTTAGGAGGCGCGTATGTCTGGTAGC
>JBCDBM010000050.1:0-16280 GCA_039183665.1 Pseudomonadota bacterium
CCCGGAATTCATGACCGTCTTCTTCGCATGCCAATATGCGGGTCTGATCCCGGCGCCAATGCCGATGCCCGTCAATCTTGGCGGCAAAGATGGGTACATTCTGCAGATCCGCCAAATGATCACCGGCGCGAATGCGGTCGCGGCCGTCGGGCCAGACAACCTCGTTGAATTCATGGAAGCGGCCGCGCGCGACATCGACGACGTCGCGATCCTTGGCTTTAGCGCGTTGGCAGAGTTTGACGACAGCCCCGTGGAGCCGCGCCCGTTCGGCCCCGGCGAAATGTGTTACATTCAGTATTCATCTGGCTCTACAAGCGCCCCCAAAGGCGTCATCGGCACGCAAAAATCGGTGAGAAGCAATTTGCGCGCGATCGCCGAGAGCGGCTTGAAGTTGGGCCGCGGCGACCGATGCGTGAGCTGGCTGCCATTTTATCATGATATGGGGCTGATCGGCTTTATTCTTGAGCCGCTCTTCTGCCAAATGTCATGCGATTATCTGGCGACGTCAGATTTCGTCCGGCGCCCGCTGCTATGGATGCGCATTATTTCCGCCCATGGCGGCACGGTGACCTATAGTCCGTCCTTTGGTTATGAGCTCGCCGCGAAGCGCGCCGCGCGGGCCGAAGAAGGGACAATCGACCTCTCCAATCTCCGCGTCGCGGGTATTGGGGGCGATATGGTCCGTCCTGAAGCCCTTGCAGCCTTCGCAGACGCGTTTGAACCGATGGGCTATAACCGCAACGCGTTCACGCCGAGCTATGGCATGGCCGAAGCGACACTCGCGATTTCATTTGCAGATTTGGGGGCGCCGATCATCGTCGACGCGGTCGACATGCGGCACTATACGCGCTCATCAGTCGCGCAGCCGGCGTCAGCTGTCACGTCGCCGGAGCACCGCCGCGGGTTTGTCGCCTGCGGTGCGCCGCTTGCCGGCCACGCGATGGAGGTGCGCAATGAAAACGGGGCGGCGCTGCCAGATCGCTCCGTAGGCCGCATTTTTATCAAAGGGCCAAGCTTAACGCCCGGCTACTTTTCAGACCCGGAAGCTTCTGAAGCCATGTACGACGGCGAGTGGTTGGACACGGGCGATATGGGGTATTTCCTCGACGGGAAAATCTTCATCACCGGGCGCGCTAAGGATCTGATCATCATCAATGGGCGCAATATTTGGCCGCAAGACATCGAATGGGCCGTGGAAAAAGTAGAGGGCGTACGCGGCGGCGGTGTTGCCGCGTTCTCGGTCGACCAAGGCGACGGCGAACGCATTGTCGTGATTGCAGAGCGCCGTGGGATGGACGCAGAAGCGTTACTGGAGACCAAGCGCGAAATCGCCGGCGTCATTCAAAACGCCGTCGGCGCGCCGGCTGAAGTCGTGATGGCGCGGCCGCACTCCATGGTGATGACATCTTCGGGCAAACTCTCCCGCGCCAAGGTCAAACAGAAATATCTGGACGGCGCGTTTGACGAAGACGCCGCGGCAACCGAGGCGGACCCAGCGCCAGCCCTCGCCAAAGCGCAGGGGTAAGTCTTGAACAAAGTCGCCATTACCGGCGGCACCGGATTTATCGGCGCAGCGTTAATCGATGCGCTGATCGCCGAGGGGGCTGACGTTGTCGCCCTCGCCCGCAACCCCGAAAAAATAAAAACCCGTGACGGTCTGCGTGTCGTCAAAGGCGACCTGGACAACGAAGCGGCGCTCAACGAGTTGAGCCGGGGCGCGGATACCGTTTTTCACCTCGCCGGCCTAACGCATGCCCGTGACGAACAAGCCTTTCGCGACGTAAACGTGAAGGGCGCAGCGCGCACGGCGCGCATCGCTGCTGACCACCACGCGGTTTTCGTTCACTCATCGTCGCTCTCGGCGCGTGAACCGCATCTGTCTAGCTACGCGCGGAGCAAAGCCGACAGCGAGGGCGCTGTGCGCAGCGCCGTCGCTAATCGCCCTTTTGTGATGCTTCGCCTACCGGCCATCTACGGTCCGGGCGATATGGCGTTACTGCCCTACTTTAAGTTAGTGCGCGGCGGTTTTGCCCCTGAACCGCGGACTATAGGGACAGCCATGGTGACCTTGCTCCATGTCGCGGACGCTGCCGGGGCGCTCGTTGCGGCGGCGAAAAAGGCGCCTCCCGGCATGGTCTATGACGTGGGCGACGACACACGTGATGGACGAAGTTGGTCGGATATCGCTTGTGAAATCGGTGACGCGTTCGGCAAACGGCCGCGCATGATCAAAGTGCCGCGCGGGTTAATGGCGACTATGGCTTCGGTCTCAGGTGCGGCCGAAAAGCTGCTTAACCGTCCAGCGCAGCTGCGGCCCGGGCAAGTAAACGAACTTTTCCATCCCCATTGGGTCGCACGGGACGCGTTATTAAATGACGCAATCGACTGGGCCCCCCGCTTTTCGCTAAAAGAAGGCGTCAGCCAAACCATAGATTGGTATCGCGACAACGGTTTGCTATAAGCTGCGCTTCGCGAGCAGCCCTTTGGCGGAGGATGAGAAGATGACCGGCATTCAGGAAGACGACGATCTCGTATTCCGAAAAATTTGCGCCCTGATTGAACCCTTGAACGACAAGGGCGTGAAACTCAGCCGCGAAACTGATCTCATCGCGGATCTTGAAATCGACTCCGTCAGCGTTCTGGATGTCGTGATGGACATTGAGGACAATTACGACATCGTTATTCCCGTCAACACAATTTCCGAAGTGAAATCAATCGGCGATCTCGTCGATGCGATTCACGCTATCAAAAAAGAGCAACCATAAATGGGCCTGTTCGATAAATTCCAGCCGACGCTGGACCTTTACGAATCCGTCGTCAACGAATCCGGTCGAGATCCCTTTGGGGTTTCCATGGATGAAATGAAAGGGCCGACCCGCGCCCGCGTTGGCAATCGCGAAACCGTCCTTGCAGGGACGAATAATTATCTCGGCCTGACATTTAACGACGAGGTGGTGAGCAGCGCTGTTGAGGCTGTAAAAAGCTCAGGCGGCGGCACCACGGGCTCGCGCTTCGCCAATGGAACGTATGCAGCGCACCGACAGCTCGAGCGCGACCTTGCAGACTTCCTTGGATTTAAACACTGCATTGTGTTCTCCACCGGTTATCAGGCCAATCTCGGCGCCATCAGCGCGCTCGTCCAGCCGCCCAACGACGTGATCCTAATCGATGCAGACTGCCATGCCTGCATCTATGACGGCTGTCAGCTTAGCGGCGCGCAAACCATTCGCTTCCGGCACAACGATCCAGAAAATTTGGAGCGCCGCCTGGCGCGCCTGGGCGATGAAGTTGACGGCAAATTGGTTTGCATCGAAGGCCTCTATTCGATGTTTGGCGATGTGGCGCCGGTTTCTGAGTTTATTGACATCGCCCACCGCGCCGGCGCGCATGTGTTGCTGGATGAAGCTCATTCTTTCGGGGTGTTCGGCGAGAACGGCCGCGGCGTTGCGGAAGCGCAGGGCGTCATGGACAAAGTCGATTTTTATTCGGGCACTTTTTCAAAGAGCTTGGCGTCGATCGGCGGCTTTGTTGCATCCAACCACCCAGAGCTAGAATATCTGCGCTTCTCTAGCCGTCCTTATATGTTCACCGCATCGCCCTCGCCGGCCAATGTCGCGACCGCCGCAGCGGCGCTCAAGCAGATCACTGGCGATTCATCTTTGCGCGAACGACTTTGGGAAAATGCCCATCGCGTGCACAGCGCCTTCGAAGAACTGGGATTTGATCTGTGCGCCCCCCCGGGACCGGTTATCGCCGTGCGGTTGAAAGACAAATTGCAGGCTGCCTCATCGTGGAATTTTCTCATGGAGAACGGCGTCTATGTGAACCTGGCTATTCCGCCCGGAACGCCCGACGGCGCCTCCATTTTGCGCATGAGCGTTTCTGCGGCGCACACTGACGACGATCTTGATATCGTCATCAACACGTACCGCGCGCTGTCAGAGCGGCTCTAGGGCGCCGCTCGACTACCGCCTCTCGGCTTGGCCTCACTTTTGCGTTACAAGAACGACGTTCCACAATTAGGCCCAGATTTTCGGGAAACTCCCGAAGCGTATCTGCAACAAAAAGGGCCGATCGGAGGAGACGACATAGTGACAGTAAAGCGTAATGCGCCCGTGTTTGGCTTGGCGGTCGCCAGCCTGGCGCTAGCCGGGTTTTCGGCAGCGGCAGAATCCGAAACCACTGGGGCGCCGGATGGGGCGCCGGAAACGGTTGAATCGCCAAAGTTCGAGATCGATCACGTCAGTTGTACCGGCGCGCCAAATGAGATCAGGCTGAAAGTTAACAACGTGGATAAAAGCTTGGGCCTGATGAACGCGGAAATTTACCGCGACAATCAGGAAACTTTTTTGCGCTACCGCGGTCGCGTTCAGACGGTGCGCTTCGCGGCCAAGGCGCCGCTGACGGCGTTCTGTATGAAAGCGCCAGAACCCGGGGAATACGCCATCGTGGTGTATCACGATAAGAATGCGAGCGGTGATTTTGATCGTTTGCCCATTGGATTGCCCATCGAGCCCTGGGGCCTCTCCAACGATCCGAAAGTTGGCTTCTCGAAACCCGACGTAAAAGATGCGTTGTTTGACGTACCCGAAGCCGGCGTCGATCTAGAAATCCGTCTGCGGTAGCGTTAGGCATGCATGGCGGCGCGCGACGGCGTCGCGTCAATGCTTGGAGCGCCGCTCAATGCTCTCTTCCGCTGTCGATATTCGCCCCGTGTCGTCCAAGGCCGACCGCACGGCTTTCATTCGCGTCGCCCCGGCGCTCTATCGCGACGATCCCAATTATATCGCGCCGCTCGAATTTGAGCTCGCAGCAAGGCTGGACGCCGGCAAAAACCCAACGCTGAAGACGTCGGAAAGCCAATTATGGACAGCCTATAAAGGCGGCGCGCCAGCGGGTCGCATCGGGGCCATTGTCAATCAAGCGCATCTCGACCGCCACAAAGACGGGGCAGGCCATTTCGGTTTTTTTGAAGCGCCCGATGACCGGGAAATCGCTGCCGCCCTGTTCAAAACCGCGGAAGACTGGCTGCGCGAACGCGGCATGTCAAAAATCGCGGGCCCGTTTAATTTCTCCGTAAACGAAGAATGCGGACTGCTCGTCGAAGGCTTTGACACCGACCCCTTTGTGATGATGCCGCACGGCCATCCCTACTATAGCCAACTCATCGAATCGCTTGGCTACGAAAAAGCCATGGACATGTTCGCGTTTCGCTACCGTCCGACGCGAGACCTCGTCGCCCAAAGGCGCAAGAAACTCATCGACAAAATCGTTAGCGATGAGAATATCGAGATCCGCAATATAGAAATGAAGAACTTTGAGTCGGACGTGCGACTCATAATTGAAATTTTCAACGACGCCTGGGCGGAAAATTGGGGTTTTATTCCGTTTACTGAAGAACAGATGAAGCATATGGCGGCGGAATTGCGCCCGATCATCACTGAATACAATATTGTTATTTGCTCCTATCAAGGCGAACCGGCCGCTTTTGGGCTGGTGCTGCCGAATGTGAACGCAGCGATTAAAGACTTTGGCGGGCGCCTACTCCCCTTCAACTGGCTGAAGCTGCTTTGGCGTCTTAAGGTGGCCGGCGTTAAGCAAGCGCGCTTGCCTTTGATGGGCGTGCGCCGTCATCTTCACCGAAAACCGGTCGGCGCGGCGCTAGCGTACAAAATCATCGACCTTCTGAACGGCGCCAATATGGACCGGGGCGTTCTAGAAGATTCTGAAATCAGCTGGATTTTGGAATCAAACGACGCGATGCTGATTATGCTGAGAGCGCTCGATATTCATCCGTACAAGACGTACCGTATTTACGAGAAGGCGCTTTAGTTTTAGCGTAAGAACGGTTCATCAAAACTGCGCAGCTTGCGAGAGTGAAGCGTTCCCGCTTCGGCCTCCTCGCGTAACAAACTGATTGCGCGCAAGCCGATCGCAAGGTGCTGGCTGATACGACTTTCGTAAAACGCGTCCGCCATCCCTGGCAACTTTATCTCGCCATGCAACGGCCGGTCCGAGACGCACAAGAGCGTGCCATAGGGTACGCGATAGCGATAGCCGTTCGCGGCGATGGTGGCCGATTCCATATCAATCGCGATCGCGCGCGCCTGATTGAGCCGCACGGCATGACGCTCAAACTTCAGCTCCCAATTACGATCGCTGGTGGTGACCACCGTTCCCGTGCGCAAATGTTCCTTTATTCGATCTTTCGACACATCGCTCACCTCTTGCACGGCGCGCGTTAGTGCGAGTTGAACTTCGGCCAACGTCGGCAGTGGTATAGAGGTTGGCAATACATCGTCCAAAACACCGTCTTCTCGTAAATACGCATGGGCAAGAACGTAGTCGCCGAGCCGTTGCGTCCGCCGCATGCCCCCGCAATGGCCGATCATGAGCCAAAGCTGCGGGCGTAAAACGGCTAAATGATCGGTGATCGTCTTTGCGTTTGAGGGGCCAACGCCGATATTGACGAGGGTCACGCCTTGGCGTCGGTCTCTCGCCAGATGATAGGCCGGCATTTGCGGCTGTCGTGGCGGCGTCGCGTCCGAGGGTTTATCGTTCACGGTGGTGATGCGGTCGCCAGGCTCGATAAGCGC
Organism: Pseudomonadota bacterium; assembly: GCA_039183665.1. Classification (GTDB taxonomy): domain Bacteria; phylum Pseudomonadota; class Alphaproteobacteria; order Caulobacterales; family Parvularculaceae; genus Hyphococcus. Next base: position 6,597 of record JBCDBM010000050.1, read on the forward strand.
AGTGGCGCGTCCCGCTGCAACTTCGCTTTTCGCAAACTCGACGAACTCGTCGACATACCGTTGATAGTTTGTAAAGAGAATAAATTCCTGAAAATGCGCCGGACTCGTCGCTGTGTAATGCTGGATGCGATGAAGCGAATAGTCGATGCGTTCTGCCGAAAAAAGCGATAGGGGCACCGGCCCTTCACGCTTCAAAATCATTTGTCCGTCCACGATGTCATCATTTGTGGAGGCCAAGTCAGGCGTATAGAAATGATATTGAAGACTGTTGCGCTGCTCGGGATTGAGCGGCGCTGTAGCGCCTTCCATGGCAAACGTAACGGGGATGGGTGTGTGCGACCGACCGACGTAAATCTGCGCGGAAAAGCGATCGATAATCCGCTGGATTTGCTCTTCTAAGTAGCTGGCGAACATGGCGGGTCGTGTAATAGACGCGCCACTAACGCTCGTCGCCGCGACACGCCCAAGAGCAAGCCTGGACGTTTGCGGCGCTGTCTCCGCCGGCACAACAGCGCATAAGTAAGGATATACCGGTGCTGGCGCTGCTACGCTTTTTTCGCCAGCAACATAGGTCTCAAATTGTGCTTTGATTTGATCGCGGCTGGCGACGTAAAGCGCGATCAATCGATCGATGGCCGCTTGCGGCGTTGCGCAAGGCTGTAAGTCATCCGCTGGCACATCATCAATTTGCGTCTTGGTCATCGACAATACCGTCGTCAGCATGGCGAGAGCCGGTCATAGCGCGGTTCGCAACGAAGACGCCAGCGATCTGACTAGAGTTTCGCGATTTCTGTATCTGTGATGGGACGCGCTTCGTCGATCAACATGATCGGCACCCCATCGCGAATTGGATATGCAAGGCCGGCTTGTTTACTGAGCAACTCATTGTTCTCCCGATCATAAACCAAAGGCCCTTTGCTTTGGGGACAAACGAGCAGCTCCAGCAGGTGCGGATCGATCTGACGCGAGGCGGTCGTGTCTTCACTCGCCGTCGACGGATCCGCTGAATTCTCAGGCGGGGTTTCGCTCATCATTGCAACCGCGTGTCTGCGTCGGGCGCATCGGCGCCAGACATCTGCATGAGCGCCAACAAACACTCTGCGCGCGCCTCGGCCGTGCGCGCCTCAAGCAGGGCTTGTTTCTCGTTCGGCGCAAATGGACAACCCATAGCGAGCGATAAGACCAATGATTCCATCGGGGCTGCGGAGGCCGCTTCCCAATCTGTCTTAAGGCCCTCATCCTCTAGGTATTTGCGCATTGCCTCGAGAAGCGCCGTTCGGTCGATATTCTCAATGGACTCGTCTTTATCCAGATCATCCGTAAACTCTGTCCAATCAACCTGAGCCGTGCGATAGGGTTTATCCGGATCAATTTCAGTCATCAGCCGAAACCGGCGAACCCCGGTCAAGGTAATGAGATAACGCCTATCGGGAGCCTCAGAGAACGAAGTTAGGCGCCCCGCGCATCCAATCTGGAAGAGACCCGGTCGGTCGCTTGTGTCCTCGATATTTTCCGGTTGGATCATCCCAATCATTCGCGCGCCGGCCAACGCGTCATCGACCATGCGAATATAGCGCGGTTCAAAAATGTTGAGCGGCAGCTCGCCGCCGGGCAGCAACAGCGCCCCCGACAGCGGAAAAATGGGAATGGCGTCCGGCAGCGGCGATTTCAAAAACGGAACGGTTTGAAGGGCCATGCGTGCTCCTGTGACTTCTCCCCCGGCGCTTACGAAAAAAGAATCGATGACAATCGGCGTCGAGAACGCGCTGTTAAGGGATGCGCGCCCCCCAAAGCATCGAAAATCGTTAGTAATTTTTTGCGTGCGGCTTCCTCGTTCCATTCACGGTCCGCCTCAATGATCGCGAGCAGCTGATCCACGGCCGGCTCCATACCGCCAGCCGCCAAATGCGCCCCTGCGAGGTCGAACCGCGCCGCAAGATCCTTCGGGTTGGCCTCGACCTGCGCGGCGAGGGCAGATAAATCGCCCGTCGGCGCGCTCTCAGAAAGCTCTATCGCGGCCTTCACGCCGGCAAGCGCCGCGTCTGCTTGTTTCTCTTCAGGCACAAGCGCCAATGTTTGCCTGGCCTTTTCTGCATCCCCCATGGCGAGGTGACACCGCGCCAGCCCCGCAATAGCGCGTAAATTCTCGCTCTCTCGTTGAGCGGCCTCAGAAAACGCTTGTGCCGCGACTGCCACATCGCCGGCGCTCAACGCCGCCTCAGCTGCATCTAACAGCTCTTCCAAGTTGACTTCGCCTGGGCCCGCCCCGCCGCCGGCTGCTTGCGCCAAGCGGTCCACAAAGGCGGTCACTTCGCTTTCGGGAACCGCCCCTTGGAAACCGTCAACCGGCCGTCCCTGAAAGAACGCGTACACCATTGGGATCGACTGCACTTGCATTTGCGAGGCGAGCATCTGGTTCTTGTCGATATCCACTTTTACCAAGCGAACCGCCCCGCCAGCGGCGTTGACCGCGCGCTCGAGCATGGGCGTAAGCTGCTTACACGGGCCGCACCATTCCGCCCAAAAATCGACGATGACAGGCGTCGTCATGGATGCGTCCAGCACATCCTCTTTAAAGCTCTCGATCGTCGCGTCTTTGATGACGCCCGCCGCCGCTGGGCTGTCTTCAGAACCTAAAATCATGGCGGGCGATTGCCTCCTTCGCGTCCGGGGCTCGGAACGGGTATGATCGATCCATGCGGGTGATGCGCCGCAAGCGCAACCCTGGTGGCGCTACGAAGATGCGCTTAGTGGGGCCGCAAGAGCCATTATTTGCGATTTTGCGCCGCATTTTTCAAGGAAGACCAGGAGATCACGGGGCGCGATGGCGGTCGAGGCCGTATTTTCCAGCGGATGAAACCAGACAGGATCGTGAGCGAGCAGCGCCTCATCCACAAGCACCGCTTCTAGGGCGCGCGCCCCCGTGTTCATCACCGAAAAGGGGGTCACAGAGCCAGGCGAGACGCCCAAGGTTTCGAGCATCAGTTGGGGTTTGCCAAAAGAGAGTCGCCCTTTCGCGCCCACTGCTTTGCCCAGGCCCACCAAATCGACCCGCGTTTCCGCATGCGCTACGGCGAGCCACAGCCGGCCCTTTTTATCTTTTAGGAACAAGTTCTTTGAGTGACCGCCGGCCATCTCCCGCTTGTAAGGCGCGCCCTCCTCGACCGTAAATATCGCCGGATGCTCTACCGTGCGATGGACGATCCCGAGCGCATCTAACCGCGCAAAAAGATCGGCGCGGGTTAGCGATACGGAAACGGTCGGCGGGCGGGCGTCCATGAGCGGCCAAAGGTCAGCGGGTGCGTCACGCGAGGCCTTCTTGCAAAGCCTCAGCCCCTAGGGCATATAGCGCGTTCGGTCGCGCCGCAATTGTGGCGCGCATAAGGGGCGCGGGCGTAGCTCAGGGGTAGAGCGAAACCTTGCCAAGGTTTAGGTCGTGCGTTCGAATCGCATCGCCCGCTCCATAAAAGCTGCCGGTACCGCCTCCTAATAACTGATCCCGCTCACGGCGTTACGCCGCGTTCAACGGACGGACTCTGTCGAGAAGCAAGGCGCACCAACACTTAGCGCTTATTCATAAATGATGATGACTGAATCGTCGCGCGATGATATTTCCGCCGCCTTCGCCATGTCATTGGTGTAGCCGGAGACACCCGCTGGGCATGTCTCGAAATCTCGCGTTGCGATACGCGCGCTGTCATCGCCGTAGAACTCAACGAATCCGATTGGCGTCGGCATGTTCAGGTCGGCGGTGATATTCGGGTATTGTGGCATAATTTTCGAAAAATCATCTTGATACTCATCAATCTCCGTCTCGTTCGGCGTTGGATTGGATAAGTCTATCAAGTTCACTTTGCCGGCGAGGATCGGAAATACATAACCGTGCTTACGGCAGTGGTAAGACGATGCAGCCGTCGAAACCGTCTCTGAGCGCGCCATTGCTCCTCGAATATCGATCGTTAGAACATAGTACCCCTCTTGCGCTTTTTGCAAATAGTAAGGCTTTTCCAATAAGGCGTCGCCTTCGGCATCCTCGACTTTAATTTCGTTCGAAGAAAGGCCCGTATTGTCAATAAAGAAGGTATCGCTGGTAAATTGTTTTTGGACCGGGTCGAACGACCGGAAAACAATACCACTTTGATCTCCAAAACTGACCAATCCGCCTGTTAAGCCGGAGCCGATTCCGATGTGCTCAAGCTTAACGCCCGTGACGAGCACAAGAGCGTCAGGCGACGCCGCAGAAAACTCTACATTTTGACTAACCGTTGAACACGCCGCCAAAAGGACGGGTGACACCATCAACGCCGTCCTCAGTTTTCGAAACATCACTGTACCTACTCCTTTTCCATCAGGGCGAGCATCGTCGCCACACACGTCTTTTCGGTCAAATGCGGTTTAACGTACACAGGCGCGCCAAGCGAAACGTCGGGCCGAATATCAGGGCGCTTTTCTTTTAAATAGAGGTTGGCGGCTTCGAGCCCAGTTCGCGTCGGCATTGCGATTCTAGGGCCGGCGAGGCTGGTAATGAATAGTTTCGTCACTACACGGTGGGTGTGCTCAGCGTCCGCATAGGCCGCAAACGGTAACTCCTCAGCGCGCCCATAAAACTCGCGCTTCATCGTAACAGTATCGATCGGACGCGGAGAAGTCCCTGTTAGTGAAAAGACTATATAGTCCCGGCTTAGCGGTGAATTTGTGCTAAATGGTGTGCGTCGCACGAATGACAAGGCAGCGGTGCTTGCGTCTCTTTGGGTCTCACGAGCGTCGAGCGTTCCCATAAACACAACCGAACCCGGCTTTACGTCGATGCCTACCGACCCCAAATCATAACATAAGAGGCCGTTTACGCCTTCATAACTCCGAATCACATGGAAACCCGCTTGGACTTTGGCGACGGCGAATCGTCCGCCTGTTCCTGAAAGACGGAATTGGCCCGAGGTTGCGGCTCCGACGCTTTCGCCCGTTTCCAGATCGAATTGCTGTAAGGTCAAAAAATCTGTACCCAAAAAGCCCTGGATGCGTGACGATGTTTCCAGAAGGATCAGGCTCTCTTTGTCCGGATCAAACGACACGTCATCGATTTTGACTCCACGAGACGATACGCAGCCGACGATTAGTAACAAAGCCATCACCGCAAGGCTTGCCGTTGTTAACCTTGAAGATGGCACACATTTCGTACGGAGCATGCCTTGCCCCCCAACTCTCAGCCGCAAAAAACAACATCGAATACTAACTGTAAAGAAAGAAGATTCAATCCGGTATCTTCCAAATCGAATGTAAGTACCTCGCATTCTATGATTTGAAGTTAGCGTAGTATTCTAGGGGTACAATTCTTTCGTTTTGCTGCTCCGGTAAACTCTGGCGGCGGATGACAAAGCGGCGGAGTGCGCTGTGAAGCCCGAAACAGTAGGCCAAAGACTGGCTCTTTACTGGCTCGGAAGGCGACGGCAGGGCCGTAGCAATCCAGCGCCAAGAGGGCGAAATCGCTAATGTGCGTGCGCACAAAAAGGCGCGTAGTGTCCCGGATTGCGGTGTCGGTTCTGTCTGATTGGCACCTATGAGCCCGCGAAGGGACGGTGGGTACCTCGTAGGTGCCTACGAGAGAGCCTTTTTCGCCTGCAAACGGCTTCCTTTCGACGTTCCCCAAATTCGCACCCATCGTCTTATGATTGCTCCCCGGTCGTGTCCAAATAAGACCCGCGACCACGATATGCGACTGTCGAAGACGTCGACAAAAACGTTCGCCAAGTCATTGAGCGCGCCTCGCGCGATATTTTCGGGCGATCCGCGATCCGGAAGGGCCAGAGACTTTACTATGCTGGCGTTATCGAAGGCGGTGAGCGCCCGGTGCGCGAAGGCGGTTCCCGGTTACACATCCACCTTGGCGAGATCTAACTGTCTCGTTTTTCGGGGCGATCGCCCATGAGCATGCCCCACATGAAAGCAGCGATGAGCGGCAAGCCAACGATGATCATCAAGCTGTTTCCGTCCAACCCGAGCGGGTTGCCAACAAAATACGTGATCGCGAAAATCGATCCGATCGCGACACTTACAAGGACGATGGAATACGCCATTTGGGTGAAGAATTTCATGATTTCGTCCTCGCTACGTAGAGCTCAATAAAGCATTAGTGCCCTAAAAGACGAGGATTATCAACGACAGCGAGGGCGTCGTCGGCTAAACAGGGGTGACTGGGGATATCCCTGGTCGATTGACGACCAGCTCATCAGACCATCAAGGCGTAGTTGACGGCAACGCGTTGAGACCGTCGAGCGTGCGCACCCGACCTGGCGCCGTTCGGAGCGACAGCTGGTAATAGGAACGCGCTTTTTCGGTCTCGCCCTGTTCTCTATAAAAGTCGGCCAACAACTCAGCCATCGGTTGAACCGGCTGAGGCGGCCCGACATCTAGCGGCCAACCAGTCTCGATATCGGCGGCGCGTTTCAGCAACGCTTCTGCTTTAGGCGTATCGCCCTTTCGATCGGCGATTTGCGCCTCCAAAGCCATATGGAGCAGCGCTGGCGTCACGTGGGGCCGAAAACCTGACGCCGGGACTTTGGGATCTCCCATATTAGCAAGCGCGTCTTCCGCCATTGCAATAGCGTCCCGTTCGAGCGCCCTAATGCCTTGCAGATAAAGGTCCGTGACCACCGCATAGGGCGACAGGCCGGCGTGATCGATCTCTATGTCAGCCAATGGGTGATCCCAATCTTGCGTGTCGATAAGATATGACGCACGCGTCTCAATGTAGTGCATACGCGCCATCCTAAAGTCTGGATAAAGCTCGGCCTGCCTGGCAATTTTGGCAATGTACCCAAGCGCTCCATCATAATCGCCCATTTGTTGCAAGCCGTAAGGCAACCAACTGAGGGAATGAAACGTCTCTCCATGATGCCGATCATCAGGATTTGCCTGCCTTGACACCGCTTCATGGTACGAAAGCTTGTTTCGCTCGACGCCTTCTTCCCACATCGCGAGCGGATAAAAAATATGGGCGCCCATGTGGAGGGCGTGAACCGCGGATGGCGCGACCTTTATGTAGTCACGGGCCGCGCGCAGACCGAGCGGCGCGTGTATAGGATCGTCGTAGCTGTGAATGTTGTAATGCAGAGCGCCCGGGTGCAACGGGTTCTTGTCGAGTATTTCCTCGGTGACTGCGCCAGCGCGCATGTAATAATACGGTTTGCGGCCGTTCGAGCGAGCCAATATTGAAAGGGCGTAAAACGCGGCGGCGTCTAAATCGTCTGGGTACTTCTCTTGTAACGCGAAGAGAGCGTCAGAGTAGGCGATGCGCCGTTCCAATCGATCGCCCTCCGCAAGCAAGAGTTCAAGAGTTTGCAGGTAATCGCGCTCGCGTTCGGTCCGTCCTTTGCTCGTGCGCTCTTCGGGTGTATCGCCGAGCTTCTCGAACACGGCCCGCGCCGCATCGATATTTGAGGTCGGCCATAGCGGCTGCCAATGCGTAAGCGCTTCACCCCAAACCGCCATCGTAAAGTCCGGATCAATCTCAAGCGTTCGTTGGAAGGAAGCGCGTGCATCCTCGAATTCAAAGTTATGCAACTGCAGTAGACCAACGAGAAAAACGCTATGCGCTTCGCGGGAACCGGAAGCCTCAAACTCGGTGACGCCATATTGTTGAAGCGCCATCGTGCCTTCCCCTTGAGAGACGGCGGTGTCTTCATTGACCGCGCACGCGACTGTAAACAGAAACGTCGAAACAACGGCGATATTGCGGATCATGTCTTTAGCACTCATCCAAATCTGCTCCTATTCAACCTTCACGATCTCGACGGCGTCGAGAATAATCCGCGGACAACCCGCGCTAACCCGTTGTGGAGTTTTCCCTCGGCGAGCACGAGCTCGATCTCTTCCAAATACAGACAGTCCAAATCCGCAAAATCTCTCCGCAATATTTCTTCTGAATACAGCATATCGTTCGTTGCGGGGCCGCCCGAGTGGTGTTTTTCTTGCAGTGGGAGATGGCCGACTGCGAAAGCCTCGACAATCAAAAGGCCGCCGGGCGCCAATGCCTCAGCCATGCGCGAATGCGCTGCCGGTCGTATAGCGGATGGCACATGGAAATAGATCGACGCCACAATCGGAAACGATTTGGGCGGGAAGTCGGCCTCCAAAAAGTCCCCCGCTATCGTATCGATGTCCACACCTCGCTTTTTCGATCTTTCCGTCGCTTGTTGAAGCCCGACCGAGGAGAGATCAATGCAAAGTGGTTGCAGCCCATTCTCCGCGAGCCAAATACCGTTTCGACCTTGCCCATCGCCCGGCAGCAATGCGCGCCCAGACTTGGGCAGCATGCCGCCAAGGCCCGCCAAAAACCGATTTGGTTCATCGCCATAAGCTGCAGGGTCATCGCCATATCGATGATCCCACATGTCGATTGGTGATTTCATTGCGAACCCCAAACTTTGATTACGAGAACTTTCTTCACCGGACCGACGGCGTTGCCCCGTCAGCCAACGTAGCGGTTGAAAAGACCGACTCACTTTTTCGGTCCGCCTGCTTCAGGCTCCAGACCAAGTAGCGATAGCAGCAGGTCAGCAATCTTTCGCGGCGCGCTGTCGGAACCGGTCGCTGTTTTGACGACACACATCCCATGATTAACCGCTACAATGAGTTGGGCGACCTGTTTCGGGTCTAGATCCGGATCGACCGCGCCTTGACTTTGTGCTTTAGCCACAAGCTTTTTGAGCTGTGAAACACTTGCTGTTCCGATGCTGCGCAGTTTTCGGCCGAGATCACTATCTTCTGCGCCAAGCTCAATAAACGCCCTGGTCATGAGGCAGCCCTCTGGCGTTTTGTGATCGGCAACGCGCGACGCTCTATTGCGCAGGACGCCGACAAGCGCGACGCCGCCATTGTCATTGGCCGACAGTGATTTCGCTTTTTGGGCGACAGTCTCGCTATAGCGGTCGATCGCTTTTTCAAATAGCCGACGCTTGTCACCGTAGCTGGCGTAAAGGCTTGATCGATTGAGGCCTACCGCGCCTTCCAGATCGCTGATTGACGTTCCGGCATAACCGCGCGCCCAAAACGTGTCTCGGATCTGGTCCAGGACCAGTTCATCTGCATGTTTTTTTGGTGCGACCATCGACACTCAGCCATTTAAACCGTTCGGTTTATTTGGGCATGGCAAGAGGGAATTGTCAAGGGCGAACGCAAAAGCGAAAGGTTAAATGAAACGCGGCGCAACAGTCCGGACAATCGACACGTATTCGCGTGTTGGCGGCCGTCAGCCGGAGATGATTAAAGGCGATAACGTTGCAATCGCCGATCGTCCTGTCAGCGTTTCAGGACGATGGGTATAGAAACCTCGGAGACGTCAAGAGTTTCGACCTCGACGGAATGATCGAGTAAGTCTCTGAAATTATTGCCCGCGACATCCTCTAATTCGCCGCTCACGACGAGATGAATTTTGTCAGCATTCCAAGGATCTTTGGGTTTGAAAAACCAAGCACGTTCGTTATCCGCTAAGCGCATTTCGCCGGGAACTCGTTCGCCGCGTTCTGAAATAATTTTTAAGTGTTTAAGCAAAAGTTCGCTGTCGAACGGTCGGTCAAATGAGATCTTTATGTCATCGCGGCTCCCGATAAGGGGCGACGCAATTTCCCACAAATCCGTGTTTGGCAACTCTCTTAGTCCTTCAGACACCCTGAAGGATTTCGTGAA
>JBCDBM010000051.1:0-16104 GCA_039183665.1 Pseudomonadota bacterium
GTCCCGTGCCCCACGAATAGACCGACATTTGTCCCCACACCGCTTTGTGCGAACGCCGCAAGTGTAGAGCGGATTCCAATTGGGCCGCCGCCATCGTTCCCCGTGAGAACTGTTGTGACGCCTTGCGTCAGATAGTTTTCATTGAGTTTCCCATGCTGATTGAACAAATCGTTCAACGTATGCGTATGCGGATCAATGAAACCAGGCGCCACAATCATACCTGTCGCGTCGATTGTTCGTTTCGCTTTAGTGTTGTCGTGCCTTGCATCTCCAATGAAAACAATACGATCATCAGCGATACCGACATCGGCTTCGAAACCAACGTTGTTCGCGTCTCCAGTGTAGACAAGACCGCCCGAGATTAAGACATCAACCTTTTGTGGAAGGTGACCGCTGCAGCCCGCTAAGGCAAAGTGCAAAGCAAACATAACGGATATGATCTGTAGTAAATTCACCCGATTGCCCTCATTGGCGTTTTATGACCACCGACGTCTCACCGAGGTGCCATGCTACGCACAAGTTGCTCGGCGCAAATCGCCGACAAAGTCCATCCGAACATCCCGTGGCCTATATTCAAGTACAGACCAGGCACTTTGCTTGCGCCAACAATCGGCAAGCTGTTGGGTGTTGAGGGTCGCACGCCTATCCAACGCGAGGAAATACTCGCAAAGTCTGCCGCTGTACCAAATGTTTCCATTGCTCGATTTGTTAGTGCGACTATCCGACCGCGACGAAACTCATCACTATGAGCGCCCGCATCAGCAAATCCAGCCACGCGTAAGTCGCCACCAATTCGAGAATACACCATTTTCCGACCTAAATCTGTGATGGCGATTTTGGGCGCATTTATGGTCGCCGGTGCAGTGATCGAATACCCACAAATCGGTTGTATTGCCGCTGAAATCTTTACGGGGCGCAAAAGCCTTGCCGCGTTGACGCCCATACAAACCACAACAGCATCTGCCTCAAACTCATTCTTGTCCGTTACGACACCGCAAGCTTTGCCCTGCAGCGTAAGGATGGAATTAACATCAGTACCAAGAATGAAACGCACGCCAAATTTGTCGCTAGCAACTTTGCCAAGTGCTTCGCTAAACGCACGCGCGTCGCCTACTTCATCATTAACAGCGAACAAACCGCCTATAATGGGCGCGCCACCCCAGCTATCTAGTGACGGTTCTAATCGACGGCAGTCATTTGCTGTAACGACTGTAAGCTCGCGATCGTTTTGCGTTGCATCTTGCGCCCGCCATTTCGCTCTTTCAAAATCGTTGATATTGTCAAACAGGACAAGCTTGCCAGACTTCCGATGATTGAAGGCAATGCCAGTATTCTCGATGATCCTTCTTAAGGATGCCTCAGACGCTTGCGCCAAAAGCGCCAATTTCTCAGTGTTTCGTTGCGCATTGTGTGATAAACAATTGGCGAGGAACTTCGTGCCCCACAGCATGAATCCGGGATCAAACGATAATTGAATCTTGAATGCTTCATCTCGCCCCAGCAAGTAATCTGCTAGATGACGTAAAACGCCCGGAGAGCCCATTGGCGATGCAAAATCGTAAGAAAGCTGGCCGCCATTAGCGAAGCTCGCTTCTGCGGCCACTTCTGGTCGCCTATCAATGACCGTCACGGTATAACCACGACTAGCCAACGCGTAAGCGGTTGTTACGCCTATAACTCCAGCGCCTAGAACGATTACCCGCATCGGCGTCTGCTATTCGCTGGGCTTTGCTTTATCCTCGAGCGACGAGTCGCTCGCCAGTAGTGTTTGCATCATCTCTTGTGCAAACACTCTCGCCGAGGCGTCAATAAGCTGCCGGTCGGTTTGGTCCCCAAGTTCATAGGTAATACCTGGAGCGCCAAACCGGCCGTAAACATAGTTCTTCGACGTTGCTAGGGCCGTTTGAAAACGATCAGCTCTTTCGAAATCGTATTGCGGAAGTCTCGTCGGCGCAGCATCAATCCAATCCGCAACGAAACGCGGCGGAACAGTCTCGTCTTCATCGGGTTGCACATAAAAAACGTTCCGGTTCGTCGAGTGAAAATCGAGCATGAGCCGAAGCTCACTGTCTGGTTCGCTCGCGATATCATCTAAAAGTCGCTTGACTGCCTGCGTTTCCGGCTGGGTGAACGGTCCCCAATCGCGGTTTAAGTCGACGCCATTCATATTGTGACGCCAATGTCCATGGACGACGCCATCTGGATTCAGCAGCGGGATCACCGTTATATGGAACCGATTACGAAAATCACTCGATAGCGTCGTATCAGCAAACACAGTTTCCACGAAGGCTTGCATCGCAAATGCTCCAGTGAGCTCTGGCGGATGCTGCCGACCGATCAACAGCACGTGCTCTTTCTTCGTCAATCCAGGTTCAGGTTTGGAAAAAACGCCAATTAATTGGCGTTTTTCTACGGACTCCCCGATTACGCGACTTTCTAAAGATACGCGTTCAATCAGATCATTGATCCATTTTTCATAGGCTCCAGTGAGCAAGAGCTCTTGGGCCGATATGAAAAACGGCTCGTCTCCCAAAGATAGGCGCAATGCAACGCGTTTCCCGCTGTTCATCTCGCTAACACGAGCCTCGTCTACAAGACGCCAGCGCGTCGCGTCCTCACTGCGTTTCGGACGATATCGATGCGCAGCGTGCGAATAATTAATCTCGACGGTGATGTCCCCAACCTGTTTCGGCGTTACTCGAAATGCGTACCAGGGGCTTGGGTTGATCGGTTTGTCTTCTGGATCAATCTGAATCCGAAATCCAGTCTTCTCGGCTTTACAACCGGAAACGCGCGCGCCCTCAAATTCAGCATCTAGAACTGCATACTCGTTCTCGCACGATCCAGCATACTGAGGAATTGACGTGCAACTGGCGAGCAGTGTCGTGGTGGCTAGGATCAGTATAGTAGAAAGTCGCACGGGTTTCACCTAAACGCGTTACTCGATTAACAACTAAAATGATGGGCGGCGCGAGCGCCGCCCACAGACTTTACGCAACCTAGAACGACTTGCGCACTGAACCATACCAGTACCGTCCGCGATTTGAGTGTAGTTCTTCGTAATAACCAGTGGCGAATTCATCCGCGAGAGGCGGCTCTTCGTCGGTAATATTTCGTACACCGAAGCGAAGTCGCGTATCCGATGCAACCCCAGCATCTTCAACTGTATACTGAACGTACAAGTTTACTGTCATCCAATCGTCGACACGGAAAATCTCATCATTCGGGCCGGTCACTGATGTATCCGTTACTGGGCCAATATAGCGACCAAAAACCCCGGCGCCGTATGGCCCATTCCGCCAAGTCAGTCCCGCAGTGCCCCGCCATTTCGGCCGACCATTTTGTTCAACGAGAGACTCTTGTCCCGCAATTTCGACCTCTTCACTAATTGTATCCGAATTTATCGCAGCAAGAAGCAAAGCCCCATCAGCGGATGGGTCTTGGAAGAAATCCAATAAATGAGCAGCATTAGCGGAAAAACTGAAGTCACCAATGCCAGTATCAATGTCGTAATATAGCCCGAAATCGAGACCGGATGCCTCTCGCGGACTGAGATTGACATAGTCGTCACGTACTTCAATGATTTCGCCTACCGGCTCTAAACCAGTACCTGCGAACAGCGCGATTGCGTCCGCATCAGGATCATCGCGAACCACGTTAGGATTTGAGCCGCCCTGAACACGAAGCAGATAATCAAGCGAAATTTGATTTTGATCGCCGAAAATTCCGACAACATCGGTTTGTTTTATCTTCCAGTAGTCGGCGGTTATCGTAAGACCAGTTCCTTCTGGTTGAAATACGCCGCCCAACGAGAAGTTTTGGTTGTTCTCTGGCTTCAAGTTAGGCCCCCCGGAACGAACGCTTTCCACCGAATTGCCGTCGCAATCGCCGACGCTAAATGCTGTGGCATTGGCGCGCGCAGTTGCTTCACATACAATCCAATCTTCCCGTCCATTGTTGACCCGCCGCGTTCCTGTTGCGTTGATTTGCTCTAGGTTTGGCGCCCGGAACCCTCGGGCGTAAGCACCGCGAATTTGCATCCAAGACGCCGGGTACCAAGAGACCGCGACTTTCGGTTTCACAACCTCGCCAACATCGGAGTAGCTCTCAAAGCGGGCCGCGAGCTGAACATCAAACCGCTCAACAAACGGGATATTCTGTTCCGGGCTAACAACAGGAACGGCCGTCTCAATGAAGGCTGAAAATACGGATCGCGAGCCGTCCGTATCCGGTGTTGGACTCGTGCCCATGACATCGCTTCCGTTCGTCACGCCTGTGACGATATCCGTGAACGTAATTGTGCCGTCCAAGCGATCATCACGATCATCGAGGAAAGTCTCGCGGCGCGCCTCAACCCCGACGGCTAAACCGACGCCGCCCCCGGGGATCTGGAGTACATCAGGATTTGAGAATTTGAGATCAGCGAGAAAAATCGACGTCTCGCTCCGACGCGAGACATCGACCATAAAACTATCGATTGTCGATTGTGAGTTGAATGTCGTATTTGGGGCGTTCGTGTCTAACAGATCGCCGCCGATGAACGGATTGTATGCATCAGCGGTTGTTAAGGCGAGCGCCTCTTGGAAGAGCGTGTTGCTAACTCGGTTGGTGATGCTCTCAGTCGTCGCTTTTGAAAATAGCATAGCGCTATCGAGGTCCCAGCCATTGCGGATCGTTCCGCGGACGCCGCCAAGGATCCGATAGCTGTCATTGTCTACATTTATCTCTCGCTGGCCGACATCAATCGGTCGCAAGTCTCGGATTTGCAGATCGACGCCAAAAGGATTGTAAAAGGCTGTCGCCGGAACAACGACCCGATTGCTCGAGAGCATTTGTGCGGTCTCGCGCCGCCGGAAGAAGCTCGACCGATAGTATGACCCCTCGCCATAGAGTTCTAAATCGTTATTGAGCTCATGTTTGAAAGACAAAAATGCATTGCCGCGTTTGGTGTCTCCAACAAGATCTCTGTACCGCGCACGATCGAGACGGAGCGCAGTATCGATTGTGCCGCCGTTATCGGCGCAGACACCGCCAGGCAGAGACACAAGACAACCTGCAAAGGTATCGGGTTGAATATGAAAATCATCATCTCCGATAGCGCCGATTGTTCCATCTAGAGATCTGAATTCGCCCCATGGGGTTTGAGTAGATAGATTTCGAAGCTGCGTATCCCCTTCAAATGGCGTTCCGACAAAAAAGTCGCGCAGATCCTCGGTTGAAGAATTTCGAAGATCACTCGCAGGCATGCCATTTCGATTTAGAAAATTGCCGAACAAGGAGATATTTGTTCGGCCATCGTTGAACGTATGGCCCGCCTCAAATGTCGCTGTAAGCTCGTTTAGCGCCGTTCCCTCCGATGTTCCGTATTGAACTGAAGCAGTCAATCCTTCGAAATCATCTTTCAACACCGTATTGATAACGCCGGCGACGGCGTCCGTTCCGTACAGGGCCGCCGCGCCGTCCCGCAGCACTTCGACGCGCGAAATGCCCGTTACCGGCAGTGCGTTTGAATTGACAGAGTTGACGGGTACCAGGTTTTCGACCTGTGTCCCCGGGTGCAAAACGAGTCGCCGGCCGTTCAAGAGAACCAGCGTGTTCCCTGTGCCGATTGCTCGAAGATTAATCGACGCGACATCGCCTTGCGCGCCGTTGACGCCTGTAAAACCAACGCTGTTGAAGGTTGCCTGGCCGATTTGCGGAATAGAAGCTAAGAGTTCTTCGCCGTTGACCGCGCCTGTAAGCGCAATTTCTTCTTCGCCCAACACCGTCACAGGCAGCGCACCGGCGATATCAGCGCCTTTAATCTGCGATCCCACAACGACAATAACGTCTTGGTTTTCGCTGGCCGGAGTCGAATCTTGGGCGATCGCGGCGGTCGCTGCGAGCGAAGCAAGAGCTGTCGCTAGAAAAAATCCTGATCGTTTCTTTTGCATTGTATCGGCCCCTCCAGAAGCATTTTGCACTTTGCGTTGCGACACGATGATCGTGCCGCCTTCCGTCAGGCCGCCTTTTAGGCTTGTCCCCTCAAACATAATGTCGAGGGCTTGTTGAAGAGAATGCGCGCCCTTCAACGGGTTTGTATCAACTGCGACAACATCATCAGTCTGGAAAAGCACCGAGCGATTGCTTGCGCGCGCAAGCAACATCACGGCGTCCTCAGCGCTCCGTGCGGGGATATCTAACTCTCGCAGATCATGTATCGGTTCTTCGGCGATTGCCCCAGAACCGACGCCGACCTCAAAGAATATGCCCCACAGCATAACGCAACACAGCGCTAAGCGTTTTATTCCCAACCTCACTAGCATGGCGCTCGTCATCGCAATTTGAGACGGCCATGTTAACCCGTCAGAGTGTGGGAAGAAATCCGCCAGTGCCGTAAGCAAAAAAAAATCGCTGTGAACAACTGTTGCAATAATACGTCACCGCCAAATGGCGCGATGCAATACCGTTCAGGTTCAGGGTGGCGCTACTGAGATCCGGCTGTACGCAAGACAAAATGGTCGTCGTCGACACGCTCAACGTCCACACCCAACCCCTCCAAAGCTGCAAGCAATTGATCGACATCGCCGGTGCGGAAAATGCCGCCGAATTTAAGCTCTCGAAGATCGGGTTCCAAAATATCGATTGAGATGGGGTTATGTCGCGTCAACTCACCGACGACTTCTTCTAATGGCGTGTCTGAAAACTCAAGAAACCCCTCAGTCCAGGAGAGTTTCCGTTGCAGGTCTCGCTCGGTTAAAGAAGGAATGTCGGGTGCTTCGCTAATCGCCGAGTGCGTACTGATCTCGCCGGACGTCAACGTTTGACCGGCTCTAACAATCACCTGATCCAGCGGTTGCTCATTGGGCGCCGCTTCTAACACGTCATCGGGAGCGGCAAGATTAATAGACTGCGGGAGTCTAGAAAATGCGACGACGCCTTCGACAACGGCGAGTTCGGTTAGTGTATTACGCAATCGGACAACAAAAGACGTCCCCACTGCTTCAGCGACCGCGTTGTCAGAATAAACAACGAATGGTCGTTTAGGATTAGAAGCGACGTCGAACAGCGCCTCGCCCTCGATCATTCGCACGCGCCGTTCTTCGTCATTGAAATCAACTTCGATCTGGCTCGCTGTGTTTAGAGAAACGCTCGTGCCGTCCGACAATGAAACTGTCTGATATTCTCCGACCGCCGTCTTATAGATTTCTGGCATTGCATGCACGCCAGAGCGCTGCATCGTGAAAAGCGCGATCCCGCCGACGATTAAAGCCAAGACAGCCATAAAAGCGGGTGCGGCAAAAGCTTTGCGCGCAGTCGTCCGGCGCGCGCCGTGACCAACCCCAGCGTTTGCCTCGATCGCTGAAGCTAACTCAGTCAATATTGCAAGTTGACCAGAAATCTCCGCTATTTGGCGAATCTCTTGTCGATGAGCTGAGCTGCGCCCCATCCACTCTCGCAGGGCAGCAAGATCAGCTCCAGACATATTGCCGGACTCGACTTGCGCAACCCAAGCACAAGCCTCGGTTGTTATCTCACTATCTACCGTTATGTCCGATCGGCTAATCATAAACGCAACTTGTGCTTTACCGTTTTCTCGAGTCTAAACCCAAAACGTTGAATTCTGGTTGCTCGGCGTTTTCTCCGGTCTGTTGCTTCAACATCTCTTCACGGCACCGTTTCAGCCCGAGCGCCACGTGCTTTTCTACAGTGCTCAAGGCGATATCAAGCTTTTCAGCAATCTCTTTGTGCGATGCCCCATAAACATGCTTCAATATGAAAACCCGTTGGCATTGTGGCGGCAACATATCAACGGCAGCGCCGAATACTTGCAGTCGGGCCTTTGCGTCCACCGCCTCGTCTATCGCCGGTTCATCTGATACGTACGAATCAGGATCAAAATCATCTAGTAGACTGGTGGTCACTTTTGAGCGGCGATCGAGCTCGGCTCGAGCGACATTCTTAGCGATTCCGACCAAAAACCGTCGCGGCTCCTGAATTTCTGTACGTTTTTCCGCCTCGAGTGCGCGCAATATCGTTTCTTGAGTGAGATCTGCTATGTCGATTTGAGACAAACGAAAACGGCGCAAAACGCTCGCGACCAAGCCCTTGTTGGCTTCATAAACGCGAAACATGATTGAGTCAGCGTTCTTCGACACGATCGTACAAAACCTAGCTATTCACTCAGCAGTAAAAGTGTACCGAATTTTGAGAACAAATATAGGCGGTTTGCTCAAGCTCCGCCAGCTACTCCTAAGCGCCGCGCGTTCAACCTCCACGTCTTCTCAACACGAGGCGCCTTCATCGGAAAGATGTCTTCAAAAAAAGACCGACCGCGACTACTTTTGGTGTGAAGCGAGAAGGCAAGCAGGTTGAGCCCGCAGATTTCCGTACCCCTAAAACGCATATCGCCGCTTATCGAGCAGGCGAAAAGCGCAGGACTCAATATTGAAAAGGCGCTCGCCGATCTCAAAATTGATGTGAAAGGTGCGGCCAATACAAAAGAGTCAATTTCGCTCGGCGATTACTATCGTTTGCATAACACGCTCGCTTTAAAGCTCGGCGACGAAACGTTGCGGCTGTCCGCCCGCAATCTCGTGCCTGGCAGCACGGACTACGTATTGCAGCACACGCGCAAATGCAAAACCTTGGTTGAGGCGATGGAAGTGATCGCCAAGTCCTATAATCTCCTGCATGGCGGAGACTATAATCGGGTCGTCAAGAAACGCGACCGGGTCGATTATATCGTCGACGATCGGTCGTTCCCTTACGCACTGGATCAAGATAGGGAATACCTGCTCTTTTCAACAGAGTGTGTACTGATATTTTTGCATTGTATGTTGATGAGTATCGCACCAGCGGCGGCTGACGCCGTTCTGGCGCTGCATATCAAACGTCGAACACCGGGCGGCGATTGCGGCCATCTGGGCTATTGGAGCGCACCTATTCGATTCGGCGCCGATGTTTATCGCTTGTCTTTGAAACGCGGCATCGCATTTGCGGCGATTGCGCCCTCGCCTTCTGCGCTCACCTCATTATCCGTTTATGGAAAAATAGTTGAGACGGTCGCTGGAAAAGAAGCGCAGAACGCCGCCATGGCGCCCGCTTCAACGCTGGTTAAAGCGGCGTTCGCGGAGAACCTCTGGGGTCAAGACGTGATCGCCGCGCGCCTTGGGCTTTCGGTCGCGAGCTTGCGCCGCCGATTATCTGATGAAGGCATGAATTTTCGCGATTTACGGCAACAAGTGCTCAATGAAAAAGCGCGTGCGCTCCTCTCCGGCGGCGGCGCTGTTTCAGAGGTCGCTGAGCAGCTCGGCTTTTCTGATTTCCGCGCCTTCAATCGGGCGTTCAAACTATGGAACGGCGTCACGCCCGCGGAGTTTCGCGGTCAGAACGGGGACACCGCATCCAAATAGCGTGTATCGCTGGGCAGTGGTGGTCATTTTAGTTCGCTGCACCGCAAAATATGAGCGAATTTGTACACAACCTTGATCTCTCATGTCATAGTTCGGCGTCGCCAACGTCTCTAACGTAATCCCATAAAGCGCACCGACCATGCGAGCGGTGCGCAGTAGAATGACACTGGGAGGGATGCAAGGATGATCCGTACACATCTAACCTTGGACAATGCAGCGTTAAAAACGCTCCTTTTGGCGACGACGTCCACAGCCATCGCGGCATTCGCCGCACCGAGCGCCGCGTTGGCGCAGGCAATCGGCGCAAGCGAGGCGCCAAGCGATCAGATTGTTGTCTCAGCTCGCCGTCGTGCGGAATCACTGCAGGATGTTCCCGCCTCCGTGTCGGCTTTTTCGGAAAACAAGCTAGCGCTTATCGGCGCTACAGACGCAACAGGACTGCAGGGCGCGGTGCCAAATCTGAATATCGTTCAAGGCCGCGGCTCGTCCAACGCGACGAATATTTATATTCGCGGCGTCGGACAGCCTGATGCGCTTCAGACATTTGACCCGGCAGTCGGCTTTTATGTGGACGATGTCTATTACTCGCGCATCCGCGGCACGCAGCTAGACCTTTTTGATATCGAGCGCATTGAAGTCTTGCGCGGTCCGCAGGGAACGCTTTACGGCAAGAATACAATTGGGGGCGCGCTAAAAGTTGTAACCCGGCGTCCTGATCAAGAAACTCATGGACTCGCACAACTCACCGTCGGCAATTATGGACAGGTCGAAGGGCGCGTTTCAGTATCTGGACCACTCACAGACACGCTAGCCGGCGGCGCCGCATTCTTCGGCGCGACGCGCGATGGCTATGTAACGAATCCTACAACAGACGAAGAGTACAACGACCGCAATGTCCGGGCCGGGCGCGTATCGCTTGCTTGGGACCCCGCTGAGAATATTAAAATAGATTGGGCTGCTGATTATTCTGAGGAGAATAATGCACTGGTGTTGGGACAACCGATCAATACCTTAACCACTCTATTTGGCGTTCCCTTGCTCGTTTTACCGGACGATACGCCCGAGTTCGATTTTACAGCGACACCAACGCCTGGCCTGCCGAATTCTCAGGATCTGAGACACTGGGGCACAGGCCTAAACGCTACGTGGGAACTTTCTGAGAACTTCTCTTTAAAATCGATCACGGCGTTTCGCGATCTAGAGTATACTGATTATATTGATATCGATGCGAGCACTCTTGAGACCGGCGACGTTCTGGTTGATGTCGTCCAAGATCAGTTCAGCCAAGAATTACAGGCGATATATGAAGGCGATAGCGTCGCGTTCGTGGGCGGTCTGTATTTTCTTCGTGAGAACGTTTCCTCCCATCAAGAAGCCTTCGCCGATGATCTTCTGTCAGGTCCTGGCGGGTTCACGTTTTTGCGGACGATTGATGACGACCTGACGACAAAAAGCTGGGCCGCGTTCGGTAACGTCACCGTCGCGATAACAGATCGACTGAATGTGTCTGGCGGCATTCGATATACACGCGAGACAAAAGACTATTTTAGATCGACGTCGACATTTTCAACATTCCCCGGGTTTACCATTGATCCCGCTTTTGCCTTTACGATCGACGACAGTTGGACCGACTGGACCCCCTCCGGATCAATTGATTTTCAAGCGTCAGATCGCGTCCTAGTTTACGCCCGCGTATCACAAGGGTTTAAGTCAGGCGGATTTAACGGTCGGGCAAACAATCCTGGTGAGCAAGCGCCGTATGAGCCGGAAACTGCGACCTCTTATGAGATGGGTCTGAAGTCCGACTGGCTCAACAATGCGTTGCTTGTAAACGTCGCTGGTTTCTATAACAAATATAACGATTTTCAGGCGCGTGTTTCCGGTCTGACAATTGATCCGGGCACGATGCTGCCGAGTCCAGAATTGACCGTATTAAATGCAGGCTCATTGGATATTTTCGGCGCCGAGCTAGAGCTCGCCTATAGTCCAATTCCAGCGCTCGTGCTCGATGCGCAAATCGGATATCTCGATGCGGAGTATGGCGACTTTGCAGACGAACGGTTCGTGTCTTTTGGCGGAGATCGTTCATTTCAACAGCCCGCATTTTCGCCGAAATGGACGACGCGGATCGGCGCGACCTATGAAGCAGATCTCGGCGCGGCCGGCACTGTACGTTTGGCGGGTTCAGCGCGTTTCCGCACCCGCATGGCGCTCGCGGTCGACAATACGTTTATTGATACAGACACGGAGATCGCGGGCCTATTCCAAGACGATTACTGGCTGTTCGATGCGAATCTGCTGTGGACTCATGCGAATGAAATCTTCAGTTTGGGCGTTTACGGCCGTAACTTGTCTGACGAGGTCTACCGCACAGACGGGCAAGAATTCTCTGCTATTGGCAATATCCGCACCGTCTATTACGGCGCGCCGCGAACGGTCAGTGTCGTAGCGACCGCGCGCTTCTAACAGTTGGCCACTGCCTGGCGAGCCGTGTAATCAGGTGATGCGGCTCGCCGCTATGGCCGTCGGCTCGACGGCGCAAGCGCCAAAATGCAGTGAATGATTGGTTATCTGATGAGAAAGCTATTCTTGCTCGCGGCAGTTGGGTTTCTGTTTGTGGCGGCCGCTTGGCTTATTGACGCGTATTTTCGTAGCGACGACATCAAATCCGTAGCGGACCTAGAAGCTGCTTATCTAACTGAAGACGATCGCTTTGTCGCCATTGATGGAGCGCGCGTTCGGGTTCGTGAACAGGGTCCTAGTGACGGGGATCCAGTAATTTTGCTGCATGGCTTCGCTTACAGCCTTGAATCTTGGGACGCGTGGGCTGCAGACCTCGCTCAATCCCATCGCGTCATTCGCTATGATTTGTTAGGGCACGGACTAACTGGACCTGACCCAAAGCAGCGATATGCGCCTCAGGAGAGGGCCGTCTTTATCGGCGATGTCATGGATGCACTGGAGATTGACCGCGCAATCATCGTGGGCAACTCTCTCGGGGGACTTGCGGCGTGGCGCTTCGCGGCAATCGCGCCTGAAAGGGCCGAGGCGCTGATCCTTTTGGCCCCTGCCGCTTTTCCCTATAATGGTGTTGGCGATGATCCCGCTCCGGTCCCAGCGATGATGAGAGTGTATTTGAATTCGGCGCCGGAGGCAGCGGTCCGCGCCAGTACAGAGCTCGTCTATGGCGACGACGAAAAAGTCACTGATGCGCGCGTCACGACCTTGCGCGATATGATGCGTCGAGACGGCAATGGCGCCGCGATGCTGCAGTCGCTGGAGGAATTCACCCTGCCGGACCCTACGCAAGATCTTTTGCGGGTGACGGCGCCGACGCAACTTATTTGGGGATCAGAAGACGCGATTGTGCCGCTCTCAACAGGTGAGCGCATGAACGCGATCATGCCGCGCGCGATGTTGAAGACGCTTGACGGCGTCGGACACGCGCCGCAGGAAGAAGCCCCGCAAAGAACATTATCGGTCGCGCGCGAATTTCTCACAGCTGTCGCCGCGGCTCCAGCGGCTGGGCAAAGCACGCAATAATGAAGACCACTGACACAACCAACGTATCCTCGCGCATCGTCTATCGCGGTTATGTCCTGTTCATTCTCGTCGTTGTTTACACCTTTAATTTTATCGACCGTCAGATTGTTGGAATTCTCGCAACGCCCATCAAAGAAGACCTTGGACTCAACGATACGCAATTGAGCCTTATGGGAGGGCTCGCCTTTGCTCTGTTCTACACTGTGCTGGGTATTCCGATCGCGATGCTCGCGGATCGCAAAAGCCGTACATGGATAATGACCATTGCGCTTGCTGTCTGGAGCGGCATGACGGCGTTATGCGGGCTTGCACAGAATTTCGGGCAACTCTTCGCCGCACGCCTCGGCGTCGGCGTCGGCGAGGCCGGCGGCGTAGCGCCCGCTTATTCTCTGATAACCGACTATTTTCCGCCAGCGCAGCGCGCGCGCGCCCTGTCGATTTATTCTTTCGGCGTCCCCATAGGCTCAGCGCTTGGCATTCTTCTGGGTGGCGTGCTCACAAGTTATCTCGACTGGCGTGCTGCGTTCGTTATTGTTGGCGTTCTTGGCCTCGCTATCGCGCCAGTCTTTCGGTTAACAGTGCGCGAACCCAAGCGCGGCGGTTTTGACGGCGCCAAGGCGGAGACCCAGCCAACGAATATAAAAGACGTCGTGTCAACTTTGACGTCCAAACCGAGTTTCTGGGGGCTTGCCTTTGGCGCAGCAAGCTCCTCGATGATGGGCTACGGATTGATTTTCTGGTTGCCGTCTTTCTTCATTCGCAGTTTTGGTGACGCGCTGCCCGGCTTTTTCGCTTGGTTGCCCGCTTGGACAACGCCAGGAGAACCAGGGGTATTGCTGTACGCGTCCTACTTCTATGCAACGATCTTGCTTTTCGGCGGCATCGCCGGGATTTGGCTTGGCGGCGTGTTGGCTGACCGATACGGACCCGACCGCAAAGCTGCATACGCATTGACGCCTGCATTCGCCTTTTTGGCGACCATGCCTTTCTTTATCGTCGGCGTATTGTCAACGAACCTCTGGGTTGCTTTCGTTACGTTTACGGCGCTAACGGCGCTGAGCCTGGTCTGGGTGGGACCAGTTATCACAGCCTTCCAACACCTAGTGCAGCCAAACATGCGCGCCACCGCGTCAGCTGTATTTTTGTTTATCAATAACCTCATCGGCATCGGTCTTGGCAATCTCGCAATCGGCGCCATCTCTGACGGCCTCGCTGCGCAGATGGGTGATGAGTCACTGCGATACGCGATACTATGCGGGACGGTATTCTATGTAATCGCGGCCGGACTTTTCTTTGTGACCGCGCCGCGTATCAAAAAAGACTGGGTGGGCTAATTCGTTCTCGGCGGGGATGGCCCTGAAGCCCAGCGGGCTCAATGACAGCGTTCGCTCGATGCGTAAGCTACGGCCGTGTCAGTCGAATGCCTTTTAGGCCCGAAGCAGCGGTCTCGCTCTCAACGACACTGCGCAGCCAACGCCTGACCCTTTTTGCCCGAGAGGTTTCAGCGATCTCGCGATGGACAGACAACCAGAACTTTCTATTGATCGAGACCTTGTTTGGGAACAACCTAATTAGGCCCTGGCTCAAGAATTTGGGAAGCACGCCAACGCCGCCATTTTTTATGATCGAATACTGGGCTTGTATCGAGGTGCTCGCAATTTTTGGGCGAAGTCCAGGCAAGATTTCGTCAAGATATTTCAATTCCGGCGCATACAGTAAATCGTCGACATAGCCGACAACACTGTGTGCGGTCAGATCGTCAATGCGCACCGGTTTTCCGGAGCGTTGCAGATACTCATCCGTTGTGAACAGTCCGAGCACGTATTCAGCAAGCGGTTCGATGATTAACCGGGAATCATTCGGCGCGCTTAACGTGACAGCCATATCCACCTCGCGTGTCGAGGTGGACAAGAAGCCGGCATTCGCCGCCAGCTCGATCGTTAACCCTGGGTTTTGGCTCTGAAACTCAGCCAGTTTAGGGGCTAAAATCGCCGTCCCAAACCCTTCGGAAACGCTTAGCCGAACTGTTCCTGGTACGGGGTTCTCCGCCGTTTCGCCGACTTTCGCGGCCATCGCTTCCATGCTCTCACACTCTTGTAGAATCGATCTCCCGACCGATGTCAGCTTCAAGCCAGATGCCGAACGAACGAATAACGTGGCTTTCATCGCGGTCTCTAGACGAGCGACGCGACGACTGACCGTTGCCGTGTCGGCGCCAGCATGCGCAGCCGCGCCTGAAAACGACCCATATCGAACGGCTGCGAGAAAAAACCGAAGATCGTCCCATTGGATCATTTTCGTCAATCCGCCTTGCAAATCATATTTGCATTATTGCAATTCATATTTTGCGGATTTGCTGAGATAGGTATAGAAAAGTCAAGATCAATTTGGAGGACTCCGAGGGAAATGCATGGTCACTTTTGGAACGGAAGACACGTGGCGGGTGAAAGCGGCCGGGCCAGCGACGTTTTTAATCCGACCACCGGAGAGGTTCAGTCGCAAGTTAGCCTCGCTAACGTCGAAGAAGTCGCTGCGGCCGTAGCGGCCGCTGAGAACGCTTTCCCCGACTGGGCGGCCACCAATCCGCAGCGTAGAGCGCGCGTGCTGTTCAAGTTTAAGGATCTAGTCGAAAAAGACATGGACAATCTGGCGACATTACTTTCGTCAGAGCACGGTAAAATTCTGCCCGATGCGCGCGGCGACATTCAACGCGGCCTAGAAGTTATCGAATTTGCCTGCGGCATCCCGCATTTACAAAAAGGCGAATACACCGATACAGCGGGTCCGGGGATCGACGTTTATTCAATGCGCCAACCGCTGGGGGTCGTGGCCGGCATCACACCATTCAATTTCCCGGCCATGATTCCAATGTGGATGTTTGGCGTTGCGATCGCGTGCGGCAATACCTTTATCAACAAACCCTCTGAACGCGACCCTTCTGTGCCATTGCGGCTCGCAGAGCTGATGCTGGAAGCTGGCGCGCCGGAAGGGGTCTTGAATGTCGTAAACGGCGACAAGACCGCAGTGGACGCCTTGCTGGCCGAACCGCGCGTTAAGGCAATATCCTTTGTCGGTTCATCAGATATTGCAAATTACATATACGCCGAGGGAGCGAAATACGGAAAGCGCGTTCAAGCGTTCGGCGGCGCGAAGAACCACATGATCA
>JBCDBM010000052.1:0-16100 GCA_039183665.1 Pseudomonadota bacterium
AGTGGAAGGTGTCTAGGAGGTAATACTCGTTGTCCCAGATGAAAGCGCGGCGCGTTTTTCTAATGGGCGTTCTGGTCGGATCAGCCTGAGTCAAGAGCGATCGATACTCGCGGAAGGATAGAGTCCGTTCGGAAACGGAATGTTCGCCATTGACAATAGGCCCTTGCACTCGCAAATGGTACGTGGTAAAAGCGTGTTGTGATTTTTTAGTGACGCCCGATGGGTCGTGGGGATACGGACGGTGGCGTCGGCGTTTGGCGCAAAACTGGCGCGCAACAAGCTTCGGCCTCGAGCGCGTCTTTCCATGGATAAAGGATGCTGATCGCCTTCTTGTCGACGGGAAGACCTACAATCTAGACCGCCTCATCCTCGATATCGTTGATCGTGATCTGCGACGACGCGGTGCGCTGCACCAGTTCGATTTGGAAGCTGTCGTGATTTACGTTTTGCGGTGGAGTCTTTTTGATCGCTGGGGCCGTTACAACGCGGAGGCGGCCACCCGTCGATTCTCGCAACTCATCGACGATGGATTACGCACCGCCGAAGCAACCGGCGCGATCGCGCCCCAACGCATGGAAATTTCACAATGAGCGGAGCAAGTGCAACCGTGTCCGTACAATCGACGGAAGCCGGCCAAGAATTTCATGATATCGCAGCCGGCGCGCCGGCTACCGCTCGGGTTGTCGGCGTGCAAGATGATTTGATCGAACTCGAACTTACTGACGACGCCGCGGCCCTCGTGAAGAACGAAGTGGTTTACATTCTGCCGTCGCGAAAGGACACGACTGGCCGTCAAGAACGCTTAAAAGCTGAGATCCTTCGTGTACGGGGGCGCACGGCTGACGCGCAAGTTTATGAGAGCACCCGCGGTGTCGCGGTGGGCGACCCAGTGGAGCAATCCGGAGAAATGTTATCCGTGTCGCTGGGGCCGGGGTTGCTTGGTCAGGTGTATGACGGTTTGCAGGCGCCGCTGGCGGGGTTGGCGGAAAAGTACGGTGTGTTCTTGCCGCGCGGGGCCGCACTTGATCCGCTCGATCGCGCTGAGAAATGGGCCTTTTCACCCTCGGTGCAAATTGGCGACGCTGTCAAAGCCGGGGATATCCTTGGTAAGACGGTTGAGGGGCGGTTCGATCACAAGATTATGGTTCCTTTAGACTGGCGTGGGGGCTTTACCGTATCTTGGGTGCGCGAAGATGCGGTCAAAGGCGCCGAAACCGTCGCTCGCCTCAAAGACGAGAATGGCGTTGAGCGCGATGTCGGGCTTTATCAAACGTGGCCAGTTCGACGCGCATTGAACGGCATGCTTTTGAAGACCGGACAGTCCAAACGACGCTTTCCCTCCGAACCCGTTGCAACAACACAAAGGCTGATCGATACGTTTTTTCCCATCGCGCGCGGTGGGACAGCGTGCATTCCAGGTCCCTTCGGCGCCGGCAAAACGGTGCTGCAAAACCTCATCTCGCGGTTCTCTGATGTTGATATCGTGATCGTCGTTGCGTGTGGGGAGCGTGCCGGCGAAGTCGTCGAAACAATCAGCGATTTTCCGAAACAGATTGATCCTGTTTCAGGCGGCAGCTTGATGGACCGGACCATTATCATTTGTAATACGTCATCAATGCCGGTCGCGGCTCGCGAAGCGTCAATTTATACCGGCGTTACGCTCGGGGAATATTACAGGCAAATGGGTCTTGATGTCTTGCTCATCGCCGATTCTACGTCTCGCTGGGCGCAAGCAATGAGAGAGACCTCTGGGCGGCTTGAAGAAATTCCGGGTGAGGAAGGGTTTCCAGCATACCTTGAGTCCAGCATCAAAGGGATTTACGAGCGCGCCGGCTTTATTGAGACGAATGACGGCGCCCTCGGCAGTCTCACCATTATTGGGACCGTCTCCCCTGCAGGCGGCAATTTTGACGAGCCGGTGACGCAAGCGACGCTATCGACGGTAAAGTGCTTTCTGGGCCTTTCGTCCGCACGCGCATACAAACGCTTCTACCCAGCTGTTGACCCTTTGTTGTCATGGTCGCGATATTTGGAGCAACTACGTCCGTGGTATGACGAAAAATTTGGCGCTGGCTGGGTCGATCGTGTTGCGGAGATGTCTAAAATACTGAAGGACGGCGAGGGCGTTGAACAAATGATGCAGGTGACAGGCGAAGAAGGCGTTACCGCCGACGATTACGTCACCTATCAAAAATCCCTTCTGCTTGATATGGCGTATTTGCAGCAAGACGCTTTCGATGCAATTGACGCTTCTGCGCCCGCCGATCGACAACGGCTTGTTTTCGACAAGATTTACGAAATTCTGACGCACAGGTACGACTTCCCGGAAAAATCCGATGCGCGGGAGTACTTCACAAAGATGACGCGCCTGTGGAAGAACTTCAACTATTCGGCAGACCAGTCGCCTGACTTTGATCGGCTATTGGGCGAGATTGATGCGTTGTACAAGTCAACCTGACGGTAAGGGCGCTACGGTTTTCGGATTACTCATTCGACCCTTGTTCTAACCGCGAACGAAACGCGCCTGGTCGATATGCACCGTTTTCCCGCGGCGACGTTTCACATTCCATTGCTAGTTCTGCTGGCGGTTTTGTATTTGGGGAAATACCGGGGCGCCGATCGCGAAAGCTCCGGTCATCCAGGAGGGCGCGATGGCAGTTCAAATTTTGGTAGGCGTCGCCGTTATGATTTTGACGGCGTATATCCATATGTGGATACTTGGTATTGCGCTTTCATCTTTCGAACCATTAGCAGCGTGGGTTCGACACGATCCCGGTGCGTTTCGTCTCTCCACAGGAATGGCGGCGACAATGATCTGGGTCATGAGCGCCCATCTGTTAGAGGTTTGTGTTTGGGCGGTCGTATTCGGCGCCCTCGGAATTTTCGATGAGTTTTCGACCGCTCTCTATTTCGCGTTGGTCGCTTATACGACCTTGGGATTCGGCGACATCATTCTACCCGAGGGATGGCGTATTTTGTCCGGTATGGCGGCCGCCAATGGATTTCTCGTCTTTGGTTGGAGCACCGCGTTTCAAGTGGAAATACTCAATGAGCTTCGCCGCACGGACCGCTAAGCCAGCCGAACTTTGAGCGACGTTCGTCTTCGGAACTGGCGACAGGCAGTAACACCAAAAGACCTGTCTAGCGATTGACGAGTATGCGCGGCCCAGTAGCAGCAGAGATCGGGCGCAATTACCGCCTTGGCGCGATTAGTCCCAAAATACGATTTTGTTGACGCATTTCGACCTTCTTTAGCCTTGCTCACGGCAAGTAGCCTTAGCCCCGAGTCAAATGCCCGGTTTGGCGTGGACCGGAAGCGCGAAATGGGGATTAAATGAATACTACCTTGAAACGGCTAGCATTCCTTATGGCCGTCGCGGTTGTCGCGAGTTGCGGACAGTCTGCTGAAGAACCGACGCCCAATGTCGTGAGGCCTGCAAAGCTAATCGATATCTCTGAAACAGTTGGCATTCGAACGTTGCGACTTCCTGCCGTCGTTGGCGCAGCGTCTACGTCCGATCTCGCTTTTCAGGTCTCGGGTCAATTGCAAGCGCTTGAGATTGAAGAAGGGCAGTTCGTTGAAAAAGGCATGGTCTTGGGGACGCTGGATCAGCGCGACTTTCTGAACAACGTTGCGAGTGCGAGAGCTGAATTCGATAACGCAGAGATTGAGTTTGAGCGGGCGCGGACGCTGGTGGCCGAAAACGCTATTGCGCAGAGCGTTTTGGATGAGCGGCGTAGCCGCCTCGACACCACACGTGCAAGTCTCGACAGCGCGATGAAAGCGCTTGACGACACGGTCATTCGCGCGCCCTTCGACGGCGTTGTCGCGGATATCTTTGTCGAGTCCTTTGAGAACATTACCGCTCAGGCGCCAATCCTCACCTTGCAAAGCGAAGGCGACGCCGAGGCGATTGTTCAAGTCCCTGCAAGTCTTGTCGCGAACATCGAGAACTTAAACCCGCTTGATATTCAACTCGAGCTCGACGCGGTGCCAGATTTGATCATTCCCGCGGAGTTCTCAGAAGCCGCATCGGTTTCCGATCCGAATACCCAAACATTTGAAACGCGGTTTTCATTCTCGCCGCCTGGGAATCTCGTTGTTCTTCCCGGGATGACCGGCATTGTGACGGGGCGCTTTGAGACACGCGCCGACAGCGGGGCCGAAGAACTGCTGATCACACTGCCGTTGAGCGCTATCGTTGCTGAAGCCGGCCAACCATACGTTTGGATTGTCGACGAAGAGACGATGACGGTGTCCAGGCGTGATGTCGTAGTTGAGCCGGGGCCGAGCGGCAGCGTCATCGTCCGCAGCGGACTTGTGCCCGGTGAAACCGTTGTCGGCGCGGGCGGTCAATACCTCTACAAAGGCGCGGAAATTCGCCGCTTCGGGGCGTAGTTTCACGATGTCAATTGCCGAGTATTCGATCAAAAATCGACTGATCACATGGGTTGTTGTGATCCTGTCGCTCGTAGGCGGCGTTTACGCGTATCAAAATATGCCGCGTTTTGAGGATCCCGAATTCACGATCCGAATTGCGCAGGTGATCACGGAGTATCCAGGCGCTAGCCCCGAGGAAGTCGCCAACGAGGTTAGCGACGAAATCGAGGCGGAACTCCAATCGATGCAAGAGGTCGAAGAGATTACCTCGACATCGTCTGACGGTCTGTCGATCATTGACGTGGAAATCAAATTTGATTTCTCACCGGACAAGCAGGCGCTTCAGGCGGTTTGGTCGAAATTGCGGAACCGTGTCGATGACGCGGTGGCGGATCTGCCGCCCGGCGCCGGCGTGCCTGTGGTCAATGATCAGTATGGCGATGTATATGGCCTATACTATCTCGTAACCGGGGCCGGGTTTACGGTGAAGGAGCTAGAGGATTACGTACTTGCCCTGCGCAAGCACATTCTTACGGTCGATGGCGTTGCGAAGGTTGAACTTACAGGCGAGCAGACCGAGGCGATTTATGTCGAAGTATCCCGTGAAAGAACGGCGGCGCTCGGCCTGTCCATCGCGAACATTTATAATGATCTCGCACAACAAAATTCCGTTGTTTCCGCGGGAGACGCCGTCATTGGCGATCGGCGCGTTGTCATTCATCCCAGCGGTGCGCTTGACACCGTCAGCGCCATTGAAAACGTTGTCGTAACGACCGGCGACGATGGCGATCTCGTTTATCTCCGAGATATTGCAACCGTGCGCCGCGGCATTGTCGATCCACCGATGAACCTCGTCAGATATAACGGGGAAGACGCGATCGGATTTGGCGTATCAAATGTTTCCGGCGCAAATGTCGCAAAGATGGGCGAGGCGGTCCGCGCGAAGATAGATGAGGCCCTCGGCGAGCGTCCGATCGGGATCGAACTTCACGAGTTCTATCACCAAGGCGACGAAGTCAATAAATCCGTTGTCAGTTTCGTTTGGAATGTTGTTGCGGCGCTCGTCATTGTCCTCGTGGTCTTGTTCCTTTTCATGGGGTTCAATTCCGCAATTATCATCGGATTTACCCTCTTAGTTACAATCGCCGCGACATTGGCGACCATGCTCGTTTCGGACATCCCGCTGCACCGTATATCGCTCGGCGCTTTGATCATCGCGCTCGGGATGCTGGTCGACAACGCAATCGTCGTCACCGAAGGCATCCTTGTGGGCGTTCAAAATGGAAGAAAAAAACTCGACATCGCTGTTGAGACTGTGGGCAAGACAAAATGGGCGTTGCTCGGCGGAACGGTGATCGGCGCGATCGCCTTTGCGCCCATCGGCTTCGCGCCGGGCGATACCGGCGAGTATGCGGGTGATCTATTCTGGGTCGTTTCGATTTCGCTGCTCTATAGTTGGATCTTTGCGATCACGCTGGTGCCCATGTTGGCGGATATCGTTTTCAAGGAAAGCGCCGCCGAAGGCGGCGAAAAACCCGACGGTCTATTTGCACGAACCTATAAGAGTTTCATGCGAAGCGTTTTGTCCTTGCGGTGGCTTGTCGTAGCAGGGTCCGCTGGGGTCTTCGTCATATCGGTCGCTGCGTTCCAATACGTCAAAATGGGCTTCTTCCCAGCATCGACAACACCACAGATCGCCGTCGATTATTGGCTTCCGCAGGGCACGAATATCGATACGACGTCGCTCGATATGGCGCGTGTTGAGAGAGAACTTTTGAACTTCGAAGGCGTCGAAGGCGTTCAGACGATCGTTGGATCAGGGGCTCTCCGCTACATGCTCATTTACTCGCCTGAGGATCCGAATGGCGCGTATGGGCAGTTCCTCATCAAGACAACAGACTTCGACGCTATCGAAGGCTTGGTGCCGAAGATTCAATCCTATCTCGACGAAAACTACCCGTCCGCTCAGGCGCGCGTGAAGAAGTTCATTCTCGGCCCTAGTCAAGGCTCAAAGATAGAAGCGGTTTTCAGAGGGCCGGAGCCTCACGTGCTTCGACGGCTCGCGTCTGAAGCGAAGGCGATCATGATTACCGACCCTGATGCGGTCGGCGTGAAAACCGATTGGCGCCAAGAGATACCTGTATTTGAACCGGTCTATGACGGGGAGCGAGGCCGCCGCGTCGGCGTCGCGCGAGAAGATCTTGCGTCTGCTCTAGAAACAAATTTCTCTGGGTCAACCATCGGCGTCTATCGCGAAGGTGACGACCTCATTCCCATTATCTCGCGCGCGCCTGATCGCGAACGATTGGATTTTGAATCGGGCGCCACAATACAGGTGCCAAGCAGCCGAACAGGCGCCTCCGTCCCGGTTTCGGAAACCATCAAAGAGTTAAAAGTCGTTTGGCGTGATGGCCAGCTGTTGCGAGAGGATCGGGTTTGGACCTTGAAGGTCCAAGCCGACGCTAAAGTCGGTGTTCTTCCGTCCACAGTCTTAACGCGCGTGCAGCCCCAGATCGAAGCGATCGAATTGCCGGAGGGTTACTCGTTACGCTGGGATGGCGAGAGCGGCGACAGCTCTGAGGCAAACGGTCAGCTGGCGGGAACGTTTCCCCTTGCGGGCATCGCGATCGTCCTGGTCATGATTTTCCTTTTCAACGCCCTCCGTCAGCCCGCTGCGATTTGGACGATTGTTCCTTTGGTGATTGTTGGCGTCGTGGTCGGTCTACTGGCGACGGACACGACATATGAATTCATGGCGATCCTCGGCACGCTGTCTCTTGTTGGTCTCCTAATTAAAAACGCAATTGTGTTGCTTGATCAGATCGATCTTGAAATCCGAGAGGGCAAACCGCGGCACGATGCGGTGATCGACTCGGCGGCAAGCCGCGTTCGCCCTGTGATGATGGGGTCCATGACGACAGTGTTGGGCGTCATTCCGCTCTTCTCTGATGTTTTCTTTGCGTCAATGGCTGTCGTTATCGCGTTCGGACTAAGCTTTGGGACCCTGATTACGCTCGTTGTCTTGCCGGCAATTTACGCACTCTATTTTGGGATCAAATCTTCGGAAAGCGCTCGAAATGAGGGAAGGACTGCTGCTTATGCCTAGTCAAAAATTAGTCTTGCTACTGATGACACTTCCTATGGCGTCTGCGGGATGCGCATCCGTCGAGCCCGGTTACGCTGAAGCGGCGACGCGCGCGGAGGCGGCGTTGCCCGACCGCCCCGATCAGTGGCAGTCAGCCGCCGACAGCGTTCGCGGCGAGCCGATCGGTTGGATTGAAGCGTTCGAAGACCCGGCCTTGTTAGCTTTGGTGAAAGAGGCGCAGGAAAAAAATAATGATCTTGCGGCCGCTGCGGCCGCTGTCGACCGCGCGCGTGCTCTGGCGCGGCTTGCCGGCGCTGAACTTAGTCCTCAATTGGATTTGGTTGCGGGTGCGGAAAATTCTGGCGTTGTGGACGGCGATGACAGCAGCGCCTACAGCGTCGGTCTCGAGTTAACGTGGGAAGCTGATGTATGGGGGCGTATTCGCTCTGGCAAGCAGGCGGAAACGGCGAATTTCGAAGCAACGCAAGCGGACTTTAGGTTCGCACAATATGCGCTGGCCGCAAACGTTGCGACGTCTTACCTGTTAGCGATTGAGGCCGTGCGCCAAGAGAACATAACGCAAGGCGTTGTTAACGCGCTCGCTGAGACGTCGCGCATTGTCGACGTTCGATTTGACAATGGCCTTTCATCTGCGCAGGACCGCGCGCTCGCGCGGTCAGAATTGGCGACAGCGCAAGACCAACTTGAAGATATCAAAGGGGCTGTGCGCGATGCGTTCCGCGCCTTGGAGGTGCTGATCGGACGCTACCCCTCTGCCGATTTAGATCTGCGAGAAGACTTGCCCGTTCTGCCCTCATTGCCTGCGTCGGGAATACCGTCAGAGTTACTTGAACGCCGTCCCGATATTATCGCGGCAGAACGGCGCATTGCCGCCTCCGTTGACGCGCTCGATGCAGCAGAAGCGGCGAAGCTGCCGCGATTCTCTCTCACCACCAGTTTTGGCGGCGCATCGGAGGATCTGGGAGACATTTTTGATCCTGAGAATTTGGCCTGGTCCGTTGTGTCAAACTTGGCTGCGCCTTTGTTCGATGGCGGACGACTTGACAGCCAAGTGGATATTGAATCCGCCGACCTTGAAGAAGCTGTCGCCGAATATGCCCAAGCCGCTTTGGAGGCGTTCTCCGAGGTTGAGACCGCGCTTGACCAGTCTTCTGTCCTGCTTCGGCGGCAAAAGGTGTTGCAGACAGCGGAGAGTGAGGCGGCCGAAGCCTATCGACTCGCGAGGCTCAGCTACCAAACTGGCGAAACAGATCTCATCGACGTGCTCACGATCCAGCAAACCCTTTTTGAC
Source organism: Pseudomonadota bacterium (assembly GCA_039183665.1). Classification (GTDB taxonomy): domain Bacteria; phylum Pseudomonadota; class Alphaproteobacteria; order Caulobacterales; family Parvularculaceae; genus Hyphococcus. The sequence goes on from JBCDBM010000052.1 coordinate 8,779, forward strand.
GCACAAAGCAATCGGTTGAGTGTGGAGCGCGCCCTCCGAGAAAACCACGTATCGTTGAGCCTTGCGCTTGGCGGGGATTGGCGTACAGACGACGAGGGCGCCACGGCAGAAACGACGTCTTAGCGTTCGCGTTTCACATGCGGCTGCGCGCCGAGTATTTGCATTTGGGCATTTGGAAGCACGATTGATGACAATGGTGAGCGCGTCCCGATAATGCCCGAGCAAATTCAAATCGATGGCTATTTGTCTTTTACCATCGGCATGATCGTGTTTTTCGTTGGAAAACGGATCAACGAGTCGATCCCGCTGTTGAAGGAGTACAATATCCCCGATGCCGTCACCGGCGGGATATGCGCGTCGATTGTCGGACTTCTCATATTCGTGGTCGTGGGCAGGGAACTCGCGTTTGACCTTGCGCCGCGGGATCTGCTGCTCATTTATTTTTTCACGACAATTGGCCTAAACGCGCGCCTCAGCGATCTCGTGTCTGGCGGTCGTCCGCTACTCATCTTATTGGCCCTCACATTGGGCTACATTTTGGTGCAAGATTCGGTCGGTCTCCTTTCGGCGCGTCTTCTCGGCCTTGAAGACGCTATGGGGGTATTGATTGGATCAGCGTCCTTAATCGGCGGCCATGGAACGGCGATATCGTGGGCGCCCGAAATCGCTGAATATCATGGCGTTGAAAATGCGCTCGAAGTCGGCGTCGCCTCCGCAACGCTCGGGCTGGTAATGGGGAGCCTTCTCGGCGGGCCCATCGCAAAAATACTCATTGAACGCCACAATCTCTCTAGTGATGAAAGCGAGGCTGACAGGGTCGTCGGCGTCGGCGACGACGTCGCGGACGGTACTCAAGTCAATTACGAGAATTTTCTGCGCGCGCTTCTTGTCATTCATATCGTTATCATTGTGGGATACGGATTGTCGCTTGGGATAGAGAGAACCCGATTAAAACTGCCGATGTTCGTTCCCTGTCTCTTGGTGGCGATCGTTGTCACGAATACAATGTCGACATTTTTCCCAAAGACGCCCTGGCCAGCGCGATCAAAGTCGCTTGCGTTAATCGCCGACCTTTCACTCGCCTTGTTCATCGCGATGTCATTGATGGGCATGCAGTTGTGGTCGATTGCTGATCTCGCGGGGCCCTTAATCATCATGTTGGCCCTTCAGGCCGCGGTGGCTGTTGTCTTTATTCTCTTCGTCTTGTTCGCAGCCATGGGGCGGGGGTATCTGGCGGCCGTTTTAAGCGCCGGGTTTGCGGGATTTTCGCTTGGGTCGACGCCTACTGCGATCGCCAATATGACCGCGGTGACGAAAAAGCACGGCCCATCGCCGACGGCTTTCATCATACTGCCGTTAGTTGGCGCGTTTTTTGTCGACCTGTCGAACGCATTCGTTATTCAGTTTTTTCTGTCTCTCTGAAACAACCTTCGAACCCAAAAGAAAGACAATCGAGCAAGGCGGCTTGCGTAGCACTTTGGCCTGTAGGTGCTTATGAGGGGCGACGCCGAAGCGATTGATCGAATAGGCGCGGCGTAAGACTGCCGCACGCTGCGGTCTCACTCCTAAAATCTGGGGACGCGCATTCGAGCCTGGCGATCGGAGATATGCAACAAACGCAAATAACCCGGTCAAATATCCAGCAGCTTTCTGATCATGGTTTCGCTCAGAAGTTTGTCGGCAAAAAAGTGCTCTCGCGTAAGATCCGCCGGTCTTGCAGAAGCATAGGCCTCAAAGATCGTAACGGTATGCATGAGTTTTTTTCGTTTGTTATAGATCGTGCCGCGGGCGAGCCAATCAGATAGCGCATCAGCATAGTAATCCCCCTCAACGGCCAACTCTAGCAGCATGAGGATCTGCCAATCATCCCAGTGCTTGCCGAGCTTATGGGCGGTATCATTCCATCGCTGCTCGCTACTGCTGTGCGTAATTAGGCTGCCTTGTTCCGTTAGGACGTTTCTCCCCTGAAGCAACAACTGGTCTAAGATGTAACGCCCGTCGCCATTTTGATTCCATTCGATAAAACCACTCCGAGACAGATCAGACGAGTCCTTACCCGGTAGGGACGGGTTGTTACAAATAATCGTGTCGAACTTGACCGACTCAAATTCTCCGCCTTGGAGAAATGCATCAAGAACGTTTTCTTGAACCAGCTGCTCTATTTCAACGCCGTTCCGCTTGGCATTGAATTTTGTCATTTCAATTGCGTGCGGAGAAATATCGGTCGCCCAAACCTCGGCCCCCTGAATCGCAGCAATTATCGATAAAATACCGCTGCCGCATCCCACATCCAAAACACGCTTGCCGCTTAACTCGCGTGACCAAATTATTTTCCCGAATGTAATCGCGTACTCCGTCGGTGTAAGGACTTCGGGATGATTAGCGATTATCAGTCGGTTCGTGCCGATACCCTCAAATGAAATGACTTCTTCGTCGGCTTCTTGCATCGTTGCGTCCTTCGTCTCTTCACCCGCTCTGCCAACCTTTACCAACCGTGATCATAGAGTTTTAGATAAGCGGGGGACGGGACTTTGTGCCCGATTTACCCCGCGATCGTATCGTACTTGTCCGCAAGCAAAGCGATAACGGTGACTAAACCGATGACCAGCAGCGCAACGAGAAAGTCTCGCGATCGTCGATATTCTGCAATACCGCGCCCTGGAATCTGCTCCGTAGTTGTTTTTATTTTGTCCTGCTCATCTTTGAAGCGGATCGAGGCGCCGAGTTCTTCTGGGCGAAACTTGTTATACAAGAGGGACTGATCGGCGATGTAATAGGGCCTTCCAATGCGCTTCAGCGGGGCTTGTACGATCAACAATCGAGAATAATCGGTAATAGCCACCGTGTTATTGTAGTCTCGAATTTTCAGGACAATATACGCAATGCTGGAAGCGAAAATCATCGCGATCAAGTCTAAGATCAAGTTGCCGCCTGACGTCCCGACAACCAGGACTGCGCCCGCAAATCCCAACAAGGAGATAATAAAGATTTCGCCGTTTGATGCGCGATCAAACTTTTGGACAATCCAATTGTTCAGTAGCCCTCGGGTTCGAAGTGAACTTGGCAGCAAGTCCCCACTCGCTGATCCGGCTTTCCGCTTTAGGCTGACCTCGACCTCTGCGATGAAATCATCATAGCTTGATTTAAGTTGCTCCGCTTGGATTGCTCTGGTGGCGTCTGAGTCGGTCACGTCAAAATCTGCAACCTTGATCATCACGTTATCGATGGCGTTAGATAAGCGGCTCGCTTCCTCGTCGCCCAGTGAGTTGTTGAGATCCTTTACGAAGGCGTCAAACTCGGTTGCAAATTGCACGAGCGTTTCCTGCTCCTCCCTATTTTTCTGCCACATCCGCGCGAGGAAGAAGCCCGAAATGATCGCGAAGACTTGTCCCAGGTAATCGAGCGATCCGAAAACGAGCTTATCAAGACCAAGGTTATCTTTGAAATAGATGGAGAATGACACGTAGAAAAACACGATCACGGCGCCGCTCTCTGCGTAAATTCTCCGAAAGGCTTCATTCGAAAGCACATTTGAAAGGATGATTAGGGTTGCGCCAAAGAGGATTTTATTTGAAGGCTCATCGCCGAGAAGTATGATCAGTAAGAGGGTGCTGAAAACGGGCACCAGGTAGGCAAGATTCGAAACCGTCACAGACGGCCCGAGATCAATTGCTCTGGTCCAAGCGACATGGGCGATCGCAATCGTCGCGATTCCCAAATAGACGATATACGGAATAGCGGACGCTTCCGGCATCACGTCGATAGACTGAAAGTTCGCGATCGCGAGCAATACGGGTACTGAAATAATAAAACCCGCCAAATAAACGAAATGCGAACGCGTGTAGAATGATCGTCGAATGAGCACGGATGTGTTCATGTAAATCGGCGCGGCGAACGCGGCTATGAATGCAACGCCAAGCCCAGTGGATAAGGCGAAATCGCTAAGTGGTTGCGCCGGGTCCCAGGCGATGGTGAATGCGCCGAAAAACGCAAGGACGACAAGTGCGATATCGTAAAACCCGAGTTTTTCCTTGTTCACTTTAAAAATTGTGGAGCCTGAAATGAACAAAATCAGGGGCCACAAATAATTTATGATGTTCGCCTGAATTCTGGGCGCATTATGCAAGGCATAGTAAAATGCCGAATGATAAATGGTTATAAATGCGGAGAAGAGTAAAATTTGTGCAGCGAATTTCAGGCCGTGCTTGGCGGAAAACACGCCCTTCACTGTTTCGCCGAAGAATTTATGGATTTCGGGAAGCGTAATAATGATCAGTGTTGCGATCGCTGTGACCTGCATCAGCAATACGATCTGGAAATAGCTTGCTTTTCCATCGAGGCTTCCGGCGACGGTCGCTGATGTGCTCCAACACAACACTGCGATGATGCCCCAAAAATACCCGTTTTTCATGAGCGCCCCAGAAAGCCTAGTCGAAACTGTATGTGACTTTGGCTATACTCCAATCATCAATCGAATCAAGGAATTGGGTGGATGGAAAGATTTGCAATTGCTGTTCATGGCGGCGCCGTTAGCAAGCATGGACGCGACCTAAAACAGCAAGAGGAATCACTTCGATCTATCGCCGCGACGGGCGGTGAATTGGTGCGAGCGGGCGCCAAGGCGGTAGACGTTGTGGAGGAACTCGTTGTTGCGCTCGAGGACAGCGGTTTGTTCTGCGCCGGGCGGGGCGGCGCGCCAAATCAAGTCGGTGAATTTGAGCTAGACGCTTCAATTATGGACGGCCATTCGCAAGCGTGCGGCGCTGTGGCGGGCTTGGTCGGTTTTGCTAACCCGATAACGATAGCGGCCCGTGTTTTATCCGATACTCATCATTGCTTCTTGGTCGGCGATGGCGCAGCTCGGTTTGCAAAATCGATCGCCGCAAAACCTGTCGTTGAACCTGAAAAGTACTTCCAACCGGCTGTGGTTGCCGAGGAGAACGATGGGCCATTAGCGCATGGCACTGTCGGCGCTATATGCCTGGATTTAGCGGGAAACCTTGCGGCGGGCACGTCTACAGCTGGGACGCTTAAAAAAATGCCCGGCAGGGTTGGAGATAGCCCAATTATTGGCAGCGGAACATGGGCGGATGATCATTCGGCGATTTCATGCACCGGTCAGGGCGAGTTCTTCGTTCGCCTCGCTGCGGCAAAAGAGATGAGCATGCGTATCAATTTAGGAAGCGAATCGCCGAGTGCGGCGGCAGCCAGCGTCTTGGGTCGGGTTGCGGATCTCGGCGGAGAAGGCGGGGTGATTTGCGTTACCCGCGACGGCGCAGTGCACGTGGACTACAATTCAGCAGGGCTAAAGTTCGCCGCTCTTGATTCCACGGGCGTTATGAAATCCGGGGTGTACGGCGGCGCAAATTCAAACTCTTGACATTCAGGCGCGCGCGCACGGCCTAACGTATGATGCAGCGCTCTCCATGCTTTGTGCCGCCGCCAGCAGCTCATCGTCACTGAAACGCGGGCCGATCAATTGTATGCCCATAGGTAGAGAGCCGTTCCCGTCACAAATAGGAATGCTAATGGCTGGCGAGCCAGTTAAGTTCACCGGCACGGTGAAAATGTCTTCCAAGTACATCGTCAGCGCATCGCTGGCGTCATGTCCGAACGGAAATGCTGAGGATGGAGCCGTTGGCCACATCATGAAATCGACCTCTGCAAACGCAGATTGAAACTCGTTAAAAATGACGCGTCGCGCTTTCATAGCGCGGCCAAAATACTCGTCATAATACCCCGCGCTTAAGGCGAAGGTCCCCAGCATAATCCGTTTACGGACTTCAGGGTTGAAGCCTTCATAGCGCGTTTTCGAATACAGCTCATATATGTCTTTGATGTCATTTGCTCTATGCCCGTATCGAACGCCGTCAAATCTCGCCAGGTTTGATGACGCCTCGCATAGCGCGATAATGTAATATGTAGGCAGCGAATAGTTGATCGACGGCAGCGACACTTCCACCACGGTGTGACCGGCTGCTTTCGCTAACGCAATCGATTTTTCCCACAGATTTTCCAGCTCGTCGGAAATCGTTTCGGCGCGAAATTTTTTCGGGATTCCGATTTTGTACGGCTTGGCTTCATTTTCCATCAGCGAGGCTTCGAAGCCGACTTTTTTGGGCCATGGCAAAGACGTGGAGTCGTTTTCGTCAGCAGCTGCAATAACGTCTGTGAGTTGCGCGGCGTCCTTCACCTTTTCCGTGATGACGCCAGCCTGATCTAAAGAGGACGCATAGGCGATCAGGCCCCATCGCGAACAAAGCCCGTAAGTCGGTTTGAAACCAACAACACCGCAAAACGCCGCCGGCTGTCTCAAAGAACCGCCGGTATCAGAACCAATACCGGCCGCGGCAAGTTTGCCGGCTACGGCCGCCGCCGTGCCGCCTGAAGAGCCGCCCGGCACAACGCGTACCCCGTCTTCGCGAATATTCGGATTGATCGTCGGGCCAAAGTGGCTCTTTTCCGTGGACGAACCCATTCCGAATTCGTCCATATTTGTTTTGCCCAAAAACACCGCGCCCGCGTTCAGCAATTGCTGTGTGACGAACGACTCATAAGTGGGCGTAAAATCTTCCAGGATCCTCGAGCCAGCCGTTGTTCGCGTACCCTTGGTGCAAAAATTGTCCTTTACAGCAAGCGGAAGCCCATCGAGCGGCAGCGGCGAGCCTTTGCGCAAGCGTTCGTCTGACTCTTCAGCCCGCTTCCGCGCCTCGTCTTGCATGAGGATCACATAGGCATTCAGTTCGCTCTTATCTTCTATCCGCTCGAAATAGCGATCGACGCTGGCCTTCGCGGATGATGGCGTCTTGCTGCTCGAGGATTGATCAAATTTGGAGTCGAATGGCATCGAAGAATTCTCGCCCTGCACAGTAGTGAAATTGCGGTTTGCACGGGCATGGTTTTGGCCTGAAACGCCTATATGTCAACCAGTTTCAAGATGTTGAAAATCCAATGAAAACAAGTGCGCAACGTTGCTCATACAGGGGCTAAGTTGATCCCATGCGAAAAAGCAGCTGTCGGTACACGATTGAATTTTCATGTTGTGGTCGGCTGTCGCGCAAATCGCGACGTGGTTTTCAATCGATGCGTCGCGCCTGTGTCGCTCTTAGCTATCGGCGCCGCGCTGCCCCGTCCGCCGCATGACCTAGGCTTTGTTGCTCGGCGAGGCCTGGCTGGTAGACCGTCGCGCCTGATCACCCAGGCTTCCTTACGGCGAACCGGTTTTGGACGCCGAGCAATATACGAAAAGCCTCGCGATCGCGGGTTTGGCCCTAGCAATTTGAATTCTGATCAAGCGTGCGCTCTCGCGCCGCCACTTTGCG